>NZ_JBQEMM010000009.1:0-165446 GCF_053470025.1 Arthrobacter sp. CP30 | reverse complement strand
ACAACCTCAATGGGCGTGACGCTCGTGATTGTGATGCCGCAGCGCGCTCTGCCGGCGGCCGACGACCTCACTTCAGCGTTCGATCAGATCAGTTCGAACGCAGCGAGTAGAGGCACTCGTCAACATAAGTTGACATAACGTGGGTTATCGGCGATCCACGAAGGACTTGGAGAGCAGAGGGTCATCTCTGGAACGAGCCCTGCGCGCAGCACACACCTCTCGGGGTCGGCAGCCCTGGTGAAATATGATGGGGCTACAGTTTGCGGCTACAAAAGAGTAGGGTGGTACATGGCACCGCGGTGGGAACCGTCAAGCGATAAGCACGGGGTCTCGCGCCAGGACCAGGCATACGCGATCCTGCACGCGAATTTCGTCCATGAGCTAGACGAACCGGTCAACGAGGGTGCGATTGTCCTCTACATCGGCCCGGAGCATGCTCAGACGGATCGGGAAGTTGAGATTCTGGTGCACCAGTTCGGTGATGGAAGAGAGTCTTCAATTTTTCATGCAATGCCCCTGGGGCCTAAGTTCAGTCGATTCCGAGAGGAGCACCCTGATGGCGGGAAATGACATGGATTACGAGGCGTTGGCGCAACGTCTAACCGAACCGACAACGGAAGTTCGCGGGAAGGGAACTCCACTTCACGGAGTTGAGGCGGCCGAGGCTGGACGTTCCTTTCTTCTGCGGGAGTTTGGTAGCGAGGAAGCTTTAGAGAAAGTCCTGCGCCCAGGGCGACCTAAGGTTGGCCAGGAAAGATCTCTAGGTTCGTCTCCCACGGTAAGGGGACGGATTCCTGAAAATGAGTATCAGGCGTTCAATGACTTGGTTGCGGAGACAGGGAAGGGCCAAAGCGCACTGGTCCGCGAAGCCGTGCACCTACTGCTGCAGCATCACCATAAGATTGCTAGCTGACCTAGGAGCCTTGAAGGTGGGAAGTGGAGCTAGGTCTGGGAGAGCGCCCTGATGATTGAGGTTGTGGAGGAGCGGGCACGACTTGTGTTGGAGTATATTGCCACGCTGCAGCGGCAGGGCTATCGCCCAACAGTTCCCGAGGTAGATGCTTATGCGGCGCGTCCACATCGGGAAGGACCCAAGCGGCAAAACTTTGCTTACAGCTTTAGTACGGTGATGGAATCGATGTTGGCGGGCCCCTTGGTTGAGCAAGGCGAAACATACCTCGATTATTTGAAACGGCTCCAGTGGGCGAAAGTTTCGCAAGGTACGGTCGCTTTGACTCCTCTCGCCCTGGCGATGCTTCGAGATCTGAATTCACCCAAAGTCGATCCCGAAGCACAGCCTTACGTCGAAGTGACCGTTGATCCGTCGGACAAGATGGCTTTCGCGCGGCTTCTCAATCAATTCAATAATCTCGGGTCTGGTCTTCTTGTCGACCCTTACCTGCGGCTGGAACAGTTTTTGGAGGTCGCCGAAGCAACCCCCGTGACACGAGTACTTACCTCTTCTCGAGCATTTGGAACAGATCAACAGCGTCGACTTTATTAGCGCGCGATATCAGCGGCCGATGGCAAGATCCAAGTCCGCCACATCGATAAGCTTCATGACCGGCATTATATTCCTGAGGCCGGAAAAATCTGAATGTTGGGTGTCAGCTTGAATGGCGTCGCCAAGAATATCAGCGTGCTTACTCAATTAGGTGATAAGAGCTCGAAGGTACTTCGAGACGCCTACGAGAATTACTGGCGAGATGCTTCAGTTCTGGAGCCAGTCAACGCCGTCGGTGTTGTTGAGGTTGAAAAAGGAGAGGAAAGTAGCGCTAGCGTCGATTAGGGGCTTCGCGTCTCCATAGGGTCCCTGTCGACTCGGCACTCTCCGAGAGGCCCGGAGTTCCTTCCGGGCCGACCAGTGATGTGCGGTCAGCGCTGAACGAGAGCGCAAAGTCGATCGACGACCACTCCCCAGGTTGGTGCGCCTCCTGCCCACACGTGCACGGCACAGGCTCCCTACGCTCCGCTGCTTGTCTCGCACACCCGTGGACAACAGGGCTGTGCAACTGACGGAGGCTTATGACAGCGGATCCAGGGTTTTCTGCTTGAGGCGTTCGTAGGGTGTGATCCCGGCGAGTGCCCCGTGAGGTCGATCGTAGTTGTAGTGGTCCTCCCATTGCTGGAGACGGTCCTGGAAGAGGTTTACGTCATCGATGACCTGTCCCTCGAGGAGCCGGTAGAACTCCTCGGAGTCGATCCGATGTGAACGCTCTACCTTGCCGTTGAGGCGGGGCGTGGCGGGTCTGATGCGTATGTGTCCGATGCCTTTGTCGAGTAGGTGCCAGTGGAAGGACTGACCGAACTCGCTGCCGTTGTCGGTCTGGACCTTCTCGACCACGTCCACCTCTGTCGCCGTCGGTGAATGATGCGGGGCGCTTGAGCGGTCTTTCAGTCCTTCGAAGCCCTCGGTCTCGTAGCGCTTGAGCCACCTGTAATACGCCTGCCGGCTCACGCCGTAGTAGCGACACGTCGCCGCGACGCTCCCGCTGACCTCCTCAACGTGACGCAGGATCGCGAGCTTGTGGTTGGCTCGTCGCTCCATCGCTCGAAGGGCTGATGCGGACGGTCTTGATGTCATGCAGTCTTCCTCTCAACTGGAAGGCCCGACTGTCAACAACCTCCGTCAGTTCTATAGCTAGCGGGTATGGGTTCCGGGTCTCACTGCGCTTTGTTCGCCTCTATTCAACTACTGAAATCAGGCGGGTCCTCAAGCCAGTGGTGCCACTCCACCAGCTCTACGGATAACGCATCCTGCTGCTGGTCTCGCAGCTCGCGCGTCGGTGGCAGCGCTTCCGGCAACTGCGAAGAGTGTTCCATGTTCAGCGGTAACAGGTTCAGGATGAGCGTCGAATCGGTGCCCAACTTCAAGGTCTCGATGTCGACGATCCAAGGTGAACCATCCAAGAACCGATCTGCGACAACGACGTTGTCGACGCTCAATTGTGCGACATCTCCGGCCCAGACAATTTCCAGTTCACGTCGTCGGTGCCCGAGCCCTGGGTCACGGGGAACACCAATTTCATATATAGCTGCCAAGTCATGGATGGTGTCCTGCGTGGGGGCGCTCCCCCTCCCGGCCGAATCGCCATAGCTCGGCGGGATGTTGCCTGCCGGTCGTAGCAGCGTGACCGGAAGTTGTTGTCGGCTGGGAGGGTCGTCGAGAGCTCGAGGTCGGACGGGTACAAACGCGTGAGTTGACGGCTGGTAGCGATGAACCTCGGGCTCTAGTGCTGTTGTGCGTCCGTTCAGTAGGCTGGCTGCTCCGAGCCATATGGGATGTTCCGACAGCACTACTTGTCGATCCGTGCCATCACCCAGTACCCAAACCTGATCTGCGTCTATTGATGGCAGCACGAGGACGTCGATGTACGTCGTCAGGGTGGAGCACCGGTATACATGGGTCCTGGTAACCCTTCCGGGTCCGGTTGACGCGTCGCCTTCGCCGTCCCCATAACGGGTGATAGTGACGTTGTCGGCCCACTCCCACGTCAATGGGATACCGTGCTCGGCGGTGAGGACGAGGACGGTGATCGTTCCGTCCTGCAGTGTGGTCAGTGGGGAAGCGGTGGCCCATAGGAGCTCGACGTTGTTGATGACCAGACCCAGGGGCCAGTGCGCAATGGTTCCGGAGGGAACAGCGACGGGGTGGGGTGGGAAAAGGATACGTTTATCGCTCATGGTGACGTCGAACTGGGCATCTTCGTAGGTATTTAGTGGGATGTAGGGCTGGTGCCAGGTGATGAAGATGAAGCCGCTGCTTCCGTCACTGCGTATCGCCCATCGGAGGGTCTCCATGTCGTCGATGCCCGTTGGTCCTCGGTCGGGGAGTTTCGATTCCATCGGAGCGAAGGACGGGCCGAAGGCGGCGAGGAAGGCGTGTTGGCGCCGGAGCAGGTTATGGCTGGTGTTCAGGCGTCCTGATGCGCCGATGGGAGCGTGGAAGTCGTAGTCGTACTGGGGTAGGTCGTTGGGGTAGCCGGTGTCGTGAGATTCCTGCAGTCCGGTGGTGTAGGAGTGGTCCTGGTTCGTAGGGTTCGTTCCGCCGGTATACATGTAGTAGCCCTGCCACGCGGATCCGCTGCCGATCTTGTTGTGGGCGACAGCCGCGATGTCGAGACCGGTGGGCCGTGGTCGCCGGTGGTAGGCGGTGGCCATGCCTCCGCCCAGTTCACAGGTGGCAGGCGGGTACGGACGATGTGTGACGACTTCCTGTTGGGGGGCGCTTCGAAGGTCGGCGCCGATACCGGGGTCGTCCCATGCGTGGGAGAAGAAGAAGTGCGCTCGGAAGCTCGGATCCCAAGGCTCGTCCGCATCGACCCAGAATCCGTCTCCGTACCCCCCGAACAGCGGGACGACGTCCTGCAGTGGCAGGTTCGCTCCACCCCATGCGGTCGCAGTATAGAAAGGGGCGATGATTCCGCTTTCGATCGCGAGCCGTTTCAAAGTGCTGATGTGGCCGGGCTGGTCATACAGTTCGTTCTCGAGTTGCACGGCGAGCACAGGTCCCTCAGGTTGGCAGAAGGGTGCTACTTCGTGGCCGAGCCGGCGCAGCCATGGTTCGATCAGCGCCAGGTAGGCGGGGTCGTCGGTTCGGTGTTGTACCGGGGCTGCCTGAACCCAGTCCGGAAATCCTCCGTTTCGCACCTCTCCGTGACACCAAGGACCAATCCGAACAACCACGGCCAGACCCAGTTCTGCACACAAGCTGATGAAGGCTGCAATATCGAGCCTGCCGGCAAAGGACACACCGCCGCGATGGGGTTCGTGATGAATCCACAGTGCATACGTTGCTACCACTGTGATCCCGCCGGCCTTCATGAGGTTGAGGCGGTCGCGCCACTGGTCCCGTGGGACACGGCTGTAGTGCATTTCGCCGGATACGGGGATCACCGGCACATCATCGTGCTCAATGAACCAAGGTGTCATCCGGTACCTCGATGATGCGCCGTCGACTGGTGAATCCAAGAGGGTGAGGTTGCGCGTGGATCGTCCATCGATGGTCAGAGGTATGAGTGAGCAAGCCTGGGACATCGGGCACCGCTTCCTGCCGGGTTATTCCCCGGCGTACGTTCCTCGTACTCCTTCCTCCATAACTTCAGCGCGACCACGTGGGCTGCTTCGCTATGGGGCAGGACCTTCTTCGCCATCTAAGCAGTGCAGAAGCAGATCCCCAACCGCGCACCGCCACGTGCACGAATGTCCATATTGACGGCTCATATCCCTATGTCATGCAGCCGCTTGCACGCCTAGATTTAGCGCATTGGACCCGGAAGGGTTCACCCGTCCTGCAGTGCAAAGGAGCATGTAATGTTCGGCAACCACTTTTCGGCCCGCCGGTCGGCGTTGGCCGCCTCGGTCACCATCGTCCTCGCCGGAGGGCTCACCGCCTGCGGCGGCTCCAGTGGAGACACTGCCCCCGCAACACCGGAAGGTCCCGTGGACATCACATTCCAGTCCTGGGTCCCCAACATCGATCAGGCTGTCGATGCCTACAACGCCTCCCAGGACGACGTGAACGTCACACTCGAAACCATCACGGCAGGACCCGACGGCGGATACGCGAAGATGCTCTCGGCCGTGCAGGCAGGTAACCCGGCCGACGTCGCCCAGCTCGGATACGACGCAATCCCGGACTTCCTGGTCAATGACGCGCTGGAGGACATCACCGAGTATGTCGGTGATCAGGAGGACAAGTTCGTCCCCTGGCAGTGGGAAACCGGTGTCTTCAACGACAGTGTCTACGCTGTCCCCCAAGCGAGCGGGCCCCTCGGCCAGTTCTACCGCAAGGACATCTTCGACTCCCTTGGCATCACGTACCCGGAGACGTGGGATGAGTACTACGAGGCAGCGAAGAAGATCCGGGCCTCCGATCCCAATCGCTACATCACGGCTTTCGCCTTTAACCAGGCACCGTGGCTCATCGGTCTGTCCCAGCAAGGTGGTGGGAACTGGTTCGCACCCGAGAACGACGCGTGGACCGTCACCATCAACGATGACGAGACACTGAAGGTCGCCGAGTTCTGGCAGAAGATGATCGACGAGGACCTCGTGAAGATCGAAGCAGACTTCTCGAGCGAATGGAACGCCGATATCCAGAACGGGAACGTCACCTCTTGGATTTCCGGGTCCTGGGCCGACGCCATCCTGCGCGGAACCGCCCCGGACGCTGCCGGACAATGGGCCGTTGGGCCCATGCCACAGTGGGAAGCCGGAGACGAGGTCTCGGCGACATGGGCCGGCGGCTCCGCCAGCGCGGTTCTGAAGGGATCCGATCACCCCAAGGAAGCCGCCGAGTTCGCAGCCTGGCTCAACTCCGATCCCGAGAGCGTCAGCATCCTGACCAGTGTCGGCGCCGGCTGGCCGGCCATCGCCGACACGAGTTCCATCGCTTCCCTGCAGGAGGACCCCGAGGTTTTTGCCTTCTACGGCGGCCAGGACATCTGGGATGTCTTCGCGGAATCGGACAAGAACGTCGACAACAGCTGGAAGTGGCCTCCCCTGTCCTCGACACTCTTCGCCTCACTGAGTGACAACGTCAAGACTGCTGTCGAAAGCGGATCACCGCTGACCGACGCATATGACAAGACGCAGGAGGACATGAGCTCCGCGCTCAAGGACAAGGGAATCGCGGTCAATTGAGCCAGACCCGAGAGGCGGGGCGCACAGCGCGTCCCGCCTCTGCCCCAACATCACCACCCGTTCGCGGCCGAACTGCACGACCCGCCCGTACGTCCGGGCGGCACTCCAGGGTCGCCCTGCTCATCCTGGTGGTGCCCTTCGCTGTCATGTTCGCGGCGTTCTTCATCGCCCCCATCGTCTACGCAATCAATGACAGCCTCTTCTCGACCAAGGCCTCCGGCCTCGGCTTCGGCGCACCCGAGAGGACCTTCGTCCTCTTTGACAATTACGCCACCGCTATCAGCAATCCGTCCTTCGTCGAAAGCCTCGGACGGCTCCTGGCCTTCGCAGCCATCGAAGTGCCCCTCATGGTCGTGACTGCCGTGGGACTGGCCCTACTCATCGACTCGGCCAGTGCAAGGTTCCCCCGAGTCTTTCGGGTTATCTTCTTCATCCCCTATGGAGTTCCCGGCGTGATTGCGGCCTTGCTATGGGGTTTCCTCTACATCCCGGCGACGAGCCCGATCCTGCAGGTCTTATCCGCGATCGGTATCGATCTCAGTCCCTTGAGCACGGGCAGCATCCTGTTCGCGATCGCCAACATCGCGCTATGGGGCTTCGCCGGCTACAACATGTTCATCCTTATCGCGGCCCTGAACGCCGTCCCGTCAGAGCTTTTCGAGGCCGCGAAGATCGACGGCGCCTCCGAGTGGGCCATCACCTGGCGCATCAAGCTCCCACTGATTCGACCATCGATCGTGCTCGTGACCGTCTTCACCATCATCGGCACCCTGCAACTGTTCGTCGAACCACTCGTCCTCAGACCACTGACCACGGCGATCAATTCTGACTACACACCGAACCTCGCCGCCTACAACCAGGCCTTCTCCCAGGGCAACCCGAACCTGGCTGCAGCCATGGCGGTCATTGTCGCAGTGCTCGGATTCGCCTTTTCCTTCGGCTTCCTCCGTCTCGTGAACCGCAAAGGAGACCGCGCGTGGTAGCCCGAAACCGATCCATCCGACAACCCTTGACCAGCACTATTGTGGTCAACGGCGTTCTTGTCATCGCCGCCCTGTACTTCCTGCTCCCCATTCTCTGGGTACTCGTTGCAGCAACCAAGAGCCCGGGTGAACTATTCAGCAGCTTCGGCCTGTGGTTCACCGATTCACCGCAGGCATGGCTGAATCTCACCAATGTCTTCACCCAGGACGGCGGCATCTTCACCTCCTGGATCCTCAACAGCATCTTGTATTCCGCAATCGGGGCGTTGGCCGCGACTATCTTGTCAGCAGCATGCGGGTACGCGATAGCCAAATTCCCCTTCAAGGGCCGGGAGCTGCTGTTCTCCATCATCCTCGGGGGTGTTCTTGTACCCGCAACGGTCATCGCACTCCCCCTCTACTTCCTCCTGAACGCAGTCGGCCTCACCGGCACGTACTGGTCCGTCCTCCTTCCCAGTATGGTCAGCCCCTTCGGCGTGTACCTTGCGCGGATTCATGCCAACGCAGCGGTGCCAGATGAGATCATCGAGGCTGCACGCATCGACGGCGCAGGAGATTTACGGATCTTCGGGGCGATAGCGTCCCGCATGATGACCCCGGCACTGGTGACGATCTTTCTCTTTCAGTTCGTCACGATCTGGAATAACTACCTGCTGCCTTTGGTCATGCTCACCGAGACAAAGACATTCCCACTCACCCTCGGACTGACGCTCTGGAACTCGCAGACGCAGCGGGATCCCATGTTCTACCAACTCGTTGTGACCGGATCTGCACTCTCCGCGGTCCTTCTGGTGGCCCTCATGATCGGGCTGCAGCGCTTCTGGCGGGCCGACCTCACCGCAGGAGCCACTAAAGGTTGACCGCAGACATTCCCAGGATCGGGCGCGGTACCATCGGTAGGGCCGGTGGCACCAGCACCACAGCACGTCCAATCAGTACCTGTCAGCCCTTCCGCTCGGCCCGATACGCGCTTGGGCTCTGCCCGTGAAGACGGCGGAACTGCCGCGAGAAGTAGAACTGATCCTCCATCCCGATCTCCTGCCCAACCTGCGCAACGGAGAGATTGGTGGTGTCCAGCAGCCGCCTGGCCCGCGCCATCTTCAGTGCCACGTGGTGAGCAAGGACCCCGCCCCCTGTCGCCTCCCGGAACAGTTTGCTCAACTGTGAGGATGACACGCCGACAAGTGCTGCCAGATGGGGTACCCGGATCGTCCCGTCGACGCGCTCCTCGAGGAAGCGCATCGCCTGCTCCAACGGCGCTCCCTTCTCCGGTGACCGGCGATCGACCGCCAAGGAGGTCAACAGGCGCCATGCCATGCCTGCTGTCGCAACGAGACGAGCCGGCGACTGGTCACGTTCGAGCGAGGAAATGATCTCGTCCAGAAGGGCGGTCAACCGGTCGACCGCCACCAGCCCGATCAATGGCCGACCGTCGGTGATCCCTGCTTCAGCAAGGAGTTCAGCCACGTCTGTTCCCCTGACGTGACACCACCAGATCGTCCATGGATCCTCTGTTGCTGCCCCATAGGCATGAGGGATGCCCGTGTTCCCGAGAAGCACGACGGCGGTCGCTTTCTCGACCCTTGCCCGGACCCCACCCACTTCGACCCATCCGCTGCCCGCCACGCAGAGCATGATGATCGTCTCCGGTGCTCCCCTGTCCCTATGGCGGCCGTGACCGGTAGCCCGGGGGAAGAAGCCTGCATCGGTTACCACCATCCGCCGCGTGACAGGGCGAGTGAGTGCTTCCCTGATGAGCGGTCGTGGAACCACGACCAGGCGTTGGTCCTGGAACCCTGTCGCTCTCTCGCCTTCAGGTTCGCCTGTGTCGAATCGTCCATGCATGCCTCATTATCTGCCATGGCGAACGGCGATGATGGTTCCTAGGGTTGGTTCTGTGAGCCACGCCAATGACGTCAAGAGTTCCATCACGCTTCCCGCGGCCCCTGCAGACCAGCAGGTGCTCCTCGACGCAGGCGGCGTCGCCTGCTGGAGCGAAGCAGTGTCCATTGATACGTACGCGCCTGAGGAGCCAGACGAGTATCCGATGTTTCTGGACCGCCGCGTATATCAGGGCTCGAGCGGGCGGGTCTATCCCATTCCCTTCACCGACCGCATCTCCACCACGAAACAACCCCGCCTCTGGCAGGCTGTGCACCTCGAAAACCAGTGGATCCGGTTGATGATCCTGCCCGAACTCGGCGGGCGTATTCATATCGGCTACGACAAGACCAACGGGTACGACTTCTTCTACCGCAACAACGTCATCAAGCCAGCCCTCGTCGGGCTCGCCGGGCCGTGGATATCCGGAGGAGTTGAGTTCAACTGGCCCCAGCACCACCGCCCAGGAACCTACCTACCGGTCGAAACCAGCATCGAATGCGCCGACGACGGGACGACGACGGTCTGGCAGAGCGATCTGGATCCCCTGCAGCGGATGAGGGGGACCCACGGCATCAGGATCCGCCCGGACAGCTCCGTCATCGAAGTGGCAGTTCGCCTCTACAACCGCACCGATGAACCGCAGACCTTCCTCTGGTGGGCGAATGCCGCAGCCCGGGTCCACGATGACTACCAGTCGTTCTTCCCCACAGATGTCCACTACGTTGCCGACCACGCCCGAAGAGCTATCACAGCATTCCCCCGTGCTGATCGCCCGTATTACGGCGTCGACTACCCGGCCTGCGCCAACGTGACGCAACCAAACGCTGACCGTATCGACTACTACAGCAACATTCCTGTCCCGACCTCTTATATGGTCACCGACACCCAGGACTCCTTCTTCGGCGGGTACGACCATCGGGTGGAAGCCGGCTTCATCCACTGGGCCGACCGGTCCATCGCGCCCGGCAAGAAACAGTGGACATGGGGTAACGGCCCGGTCGGCCACGCCTGGGACCGGCTCCTTACTGACACGGACGGGCCCTACGTGGAACTCATGGCCGGGGTATTCACTGACAATCAGCCGGACTTCAGCTACCTCGCGCCCGGCGAGACAAGGACCTTCAGCCAGTTCTGGTATCCCATCCAAGCCATCGGCGCAGCTCATCAAGCTACACAGAACGTCGCCGTGTCACTGCGGCGGGATGAGGGCGCATCGGTTGCCACGGTCGGCGTAGCAAGCGCGACGCTACGCAACAACACCCGTATCCTTCTTCTTCGGGACACCACAATCTTGTGGGAGGCCATCACCGCGCTCACGCCGGCCGCTCCCTTTCTAGCGGACGTGCCGCTCGACCCTCCTGACACGACTGTCGCTCTCACGCTGCGGGTCATGCACGAGGACTCCGAACTGATCGTATGGACTTTGCCAGGCAACACCGACGGCGCGGACAGCACCGGCTCCGTTGAGCCGTGGGTCGCAACAGAACCCCCCGCACCCCCCGACATACCGTCAGCCGACGAGCTGTATGTAACTGGGACGCACCTTCAGCAGTACCGGCACCCGACACGATCTGCGGCACCATACTTCCAGGAAGCACTCGACCGCGACCCACACGACTCCCGGTCCTGCCTGGCCCTGGGCGCCTGGCACTATCGGCGAGGTGAATACCGGGAAGCCCATGACCTGTACGCGCGCGCCCTCACCCGACTGACGTCACGGAACCTCAACCCGCCGACCGGTGAAGCCCATTACCGTCTTGGCCTTCTAGCCGAACGATCTGGGCGCCTCGATGAGGCCGAGACCTACTTCCGGAAGGCCGCCTGGGATAAAGCCTGGGCTCATCCGTCGCGCCTGGGCGCGGCACGCATCGCACTGCGGACCGGCAAACCCGCAGAAGCCCTCGAGAATGCCGACGCTGCGCATCAACACGATGCGCTGAGCCCTGCCGCGGACCACATAATGATCGTCGCGCGACGGCACTTGGGACACGTCGACCGCGCCGAGGATCTACTCGAACAGTGCCTTCGCACCGATCCGCTCGATCCGGTCGCTCAAGCCCTCGCGGGCAGACTGAAACCCATCGATCCGCGCACCATCCTCATCGTCGCTTCAGATCTATGGCGTCTCGGCGACACCGGGCGTGCGCTCGAGATCACTGCGCATCCGACCAGTTCGTCCTGGGCGACGTTCGGGAACCAGGAACCTCTGCGGCATTACCTCCGAGCATCATGGTTCGACACGCTCGGTGACACAGCCAGTGCAGCATTCGAACGAGCGGAAGCCCGCACTTCTATGGCGACGTATGCCTTCCCTTCGGGGTTGGAAGAGTACGACGCGCTGGTCGCCGCCATCGCCGCCGACGCAACTGACCATGTCGCCCGTGCACTCCTGGGGGCCTGGTTGCTCGACGCCGGGCGAATCATCGAAGCATACGAAGCGTTACACCAAGCCACAGGTCTCGGGTCATCAGACCCGGTAGCGTGGCGCAACGCCGCCGTTGCAACGATCAACAGTGGCGGCTCCATCATCGACGGCACGCGCTACTTCGACCGGGCTTTGGAACTCCGCCCCGGCGATCCCCGACTGGTCTTCGAACGCGCACTCCTGGCAGCCCTGGGCGATGAGCCCCTCGAAGCACGCCTTCACCTGATCGAGCAGCATGGCCCCACTGTGCTCGTGCGCGACGACTTGGCCATCCTCTACGTGAACCTGCTGATCGACACGGGCCGCATACAGGACGCCCTCACCATCATGCAGGAACGCACCTTCCAGCCCTTCGAAGGCGGAGAGGGCAAGGCCCTTGCTGCCTACGACCGTGCGTCCCTGGCGGTAGCCCGTCGTCTTCTCGCCACCGACCCTTCAGCTGCGCTGCGCCTGGTTGAAGCTGGAACCATGGCACCAGCGAACCTCTCGGAGGGACGACACCCCGTCGACAGCCTCGCCGAGCGCTACGTACTTCTGGGAGAAGCCCGCGAAATGCTGGGCGACAACGAGGGAGCACTGGAGGCCTATGCCCGCGCCAGTGTCAACAACAATCCGCTGGCGGTAGGGCGCACCACCGGTCAGCACGACTTCTGGCGTGGCATCGCCCACCTCAAACTCGGCAACGACGCTCAAGCCGCGGATGTTTGGACTGACCTCGAAGCGCAAGCAGACCAACTCGAGCTAACCGGTCCGCAGGTGGACTACTTCGCCACCTCGCTCCCGGAACTACTGCTCTTCACCCAATCCGCAGACAGCGAGCAGCAGTTGCTGGCCCGCCACCTCAAGGCCCTCGCCGGTCGAGGCCGGCTACTTCACATGACGGAAGTGAGCGCTCCATGAATGACAGATACCTGGGATCAGGCACCGTCGATTCCACTCATCGCGGGCTGACCGGCCCTATCCCTAGTCACCTGCCTGCTCGGCTCACCATCAGCTTGTGGGACTTCTCCTGGTACACCCGCGTAGAGCCGGGAGGCCCCTACGCGGACCTCGATGCAGTCTGCGCTGAAACGGCCGCACTGGGGTACAACACGATCCGCATCTGCGCAGCCCCGCTACTCCTCTTCAGCGACCTCGGCCTGGGTCACTTGGCAACGAGTCTTGAGATCGAAGGCCTCGGTCCGCGGCCGGACGGCGGGTACTTCGGTCAAGGCACCCGGTGGTACGACTGCCCAGGCGGATACACCATCAACCTGCATGAGCGTCTGATCGAACTCTTCGATGCTGCAGCCAAGCATGGGCTCGTCATCATCCTCGCCAGCTGGGAGTACCAACAGTCCCCCTCGTTCGCCCGGTCGGAGGAATGGTTCCGTGCCATTGACGCGGTTGCGCTCGAGGACCGTTACGCACTTCTCGCCAAGGCGTGGAACGGGCTCATCGATGCCCTCACCGCCGCCGGGCACCGGCAACGAATAGCCTTGGTCGAGTTGCACAACGAAGTCGATTTCTCGATCCTCCCCGCACTGGAGGACGGCGGTAGCGAGGCAGTCGCGCAGCTACGGGAACTGCATCCCGACCTGCTCGTCACCGCGAGCTACGGCAAACCCCCGCACCTCACAATGCACGAGCTGCCCGAGGGACTGGGAGCTGCCCAGTTCCATGTCTACAGCTACGGCGTGCTCGATGCGCTGCAGAAGCGGATCGATATCCGCTCCGAAGGCACGACCGACTTCCCGAACGCTGAGCTCAAAGCGCTCCTGCGCACGGGTGCCCCAACACTGGCTGAGTACGGGCGAGCTGCAGAGTGGAAGTACTCAGCAACAGTGGTGACAGATCAGATGCTGTACGGGTACGACTGGATCGATGCCGATGCCTGGGACACCTGGCTGTACAACGAATACGGCACCTATCGCGAAGTCATGCGCCGCGAAATCGAATCACGAGTCATCGCGATCGCAGGCTGGGCACGCTGGCAACAAGTGCCCGCGGTCATCGGAGAAGGCTGGATCGGCTACACGCCGCTGCACGGCACCTTCGAGGAAGGACCAATAGGGCGGATCCTCGCAGAGCAAGGCATCAAAACCGCACTCGACCACGGCGTCTGGGGGATGGTACTCAGCTCGAATGCTGCCCCTCACCATCCCTTCTGGGCCGACAGAACATGGCAACAGCAAGCGAACCGCCTGATCCGTTCTCATGACACCCAACGATCAGTACCTGACAGAGGATCATTATCAGCAGGTTCGTGAGGTCTTTCTGAAGCCGTACCGTGGTGTCGAAATGATAAACGTCCTACCACATGACGAAGCCCCGAGGTCCAGTATCACGAACCTCGGGGCTTCTCGTTGCGGCTACTGCAGGGGTGTAAGGAAGGTCAGGGTGGACCCGGTTCCTACGATCAGTTCGCTGAGTGCTTCGTTGAAGACCTTGCCGTAGTCGGCGCTGATGTGTGCGTCGAACGCGTGCTGGTCACGGTATATCTCGTAAACGAAGAAGTCATTCGGCGACTCCTTGCGTCGGTGGGGGTCGAAGGTGATATTCCCTGGCTCAGCACGGACCTTGGTAGTGAGGTCCAGGAGAAGCGCCTGGACTTCCTCGGCCTTGCCCTCTTGGGCGGTGAACTCGGCGTACAGGGCTACGATTGCCTGCTCTTGTTCGGTCATGCGGTCTGCGCTCCGGTCATGATCGCCACCGCTTCGGTCATGGTGTGGCTCTGTGGGGTGATGGTCGTGGCGCACTTTCCGAGGCGCTGGATGTGGATCCGGTCAGCGACCTCGAAGACGTGTGGCATGTTGTGGCTGATAAGGATGACCGGGATTCCCCGGTCGCGGAGATTCTTGACCAGCTCGAGGACCTGCTTCGATTCGCGAACACCGAGGGCCGCGGTGGGTTCGTCGAGGACGACGACCTTGGATCCGAAAGCTGCCGCGCGGGCGACGGCAACGGCTTGGCGTTGACCACCGGAGAGATTTTCGACGGGCACGGTGACGTCCTGAAGGGTGCTGATGCCGAGCTCGGTGAGTTCTGCCCGCGCTTTCTGGCGCATACCTTTGGTGTCGACCATGCGGAATACGGAGCCGAGTATCCCTCTACGGCGTTCTTCACGTCCGAGGAAGAGGTTGGCGGCGACGTCGAGCGCCGGTGAGACGGCGAGGTTTTGGTAGACGGTTTCGATGCCGGCTTGCCGTGCGTCCTGGGGTCGTTTGAAGTGGACGGGCTGTCCTTCGAGGAGCAGTTCGCCCTGGTCAGGGACTTCGGCTCCGGTGAGGCATTTGATCAGAGTCGATTTGCCGGCGCCGTTGTCTCCGATGATCGCCAGGACTTCGCCCGGGTAGAGCGACAGGGACACCCCGTCGAGGCCGACGACCTTGCCGAAGGTTTTGACGAGGTTGCGGGCTTCGAGGATGGGCTGACGATTGGGGTCACTGCCCGGTGCTGGGAGGGTTGTGCTTGCTGTGTCGGTCACTTGCGTACCTTTCGGATCCACTGGTCGACGGAGACGGCGATGATGATCAGGACACCTACGGCGAAGGTCTGCCACAGGACGTCTAGTCCGGCGAGGGAGAGGCCGTTGCGGAAGACGCCGACGATCAGCGCCCCGAGGAGGGTGCCCCAGATGGTGCCGCGGCCTCCGAAGAGGCTTGTTCCGCCGATGACGACGGCGGTGATGGAGTCCAGGTTGAGGTCGGCGCCGGCGTTGGGTGATGCCGCGTTGCTGCGGCCGATCTGGATCCAGGCGCCGACGGCGAGGATGGCGCCTGCGGCGAGGTAGACGCTGACCAGGACGCGGTTGACACTGATACCTGCAAGACGTGCAGCTTCCTTGTCGTCGCCGACGGCGTAGACGTGGCGCCCCCAGGCGGTCTTGCCGAGGATGAAGGCAACGGCGATGTACAGCAGGAGCATGAGAACGACGCCGTTGGTGATGTTCACGCCTGCGAGGCTGAAGGTCGTGCCGGTGGCGGTGAGCACGCCGGGCATCTCGGCTCCGCGGACGGTGGCGCCTGCTGAGTACAGCAAGGTCAGGGCGATGAAGATGTTCAGTGTGCCGAGGGTGACGATGAACGGGGGAAGCCTGAACTTGGTGACCAGGAAGGCGTTGAATGCGCCGGCGGCGAGGCCTACGACGAGTCCGAGGAGCAGCGCGACGAATCCTGGGAGGCCGTTCTGTGAGCTGGTCTGGGCGATCACCATGGAGGTGAGGACCATGACCGCTCCGACGGAGAGGTCGATGCCAGCGGTGAGGATGATGAGGGTCTGCGCGATGGCGAGGGTGCCGACGACTGCGACCTGCTGGGTGATCAGCGAAAGGTTCGCCGGGGCGAGGAAGCGTTCGTTGAGGAGCCCGAACACGATGATGGCGAAAACCAGCACGATCGCGGGGCTGAGGGCGGGGTAACGGTGGAGGGTGTTGCGTACTCGCGTGAGTGGTGTTGTGCGGTCGAGGAACTCGCCGGCGAGATCATGGCTGCCCGCTGAAGGTGCCGCTTTCACTGTCTGGTTCATGGAAGAACTCCGTTGGTCGGTGCTGATAGTCGGTCCGCGGGGAGAGTGTCGACCCGCGGACCGACTATGTCGAGGGGTGCTTTATCCCCAGCAGATGTCGCTGGCAGCGGCGGCATCGATGGACTCGAGGCCATCCTGCGGCTCGTTGGTGACCAGCGCTACGCCGGTGTCGAAGAAGTCCTTGCCGTCGGTGGGCTCGGGGGCCTCGCCGGTCTCGACCAGGTCGGCGATGGCCTGGACTCCGAGCTCGGCCATCTTCACGGGGTACTGCTGGCTGGTCGCGTCGATGATTCCCTCATCGACCTGAGCGACGCCGGCGCAACCTCCATCGATGGATACGACGATCACGTCGTCCTTGCCTGCGGCCTTGAAGGCCTCGTAGGCGCCGTAGGCGGCCGGTTCATTGATGGTGTAGACGACGTTGATGTCTGGGTTGGCGCTCAGAAGGGTTTCAGCTGCGGTGCGGCCGCCGTCTTCGGCGCCCTGGGAGGCTTCGTTGCCGACGATTTCGTAGTCGCCGCCGCTGTAGGAACCGGTCTTCTCCTCGTCCCCGTTCTTCTCGGCATCGGCCGTATCGATGCCCATTCCGTCGAGGAAGCCCTGGTCACGGTTGTAGTCGACGGAGACGATCTTGTCGTCGAACAGGTCGATCATGGCGATGGTTGCCTTCTCGCCGGCGAGCTTCGAGGCGGTCCACTTGCCGATTTCCTGCCCGGCGACGAAGTTGTCGGTCGCGAACGTGATGTCGGCGGCTTCCGGATCTGACGGCGGGGTGTCGAGCGCAATGACGAAGAGGCCTGCATCACGGGCCTTCGTCAGCGCGTCCTCGACGGCCGGGCCGTTGGGGGTGATGAGGATGCCTGCGTCGCCCTTGGAGATGGCGTTCTCGATGGCCTGGATCTGGGTGTCTTCGTCGCCGTCCTCCTCGCCGGCAGCCAGGGTCAGCTCGACCCCTTCGCTTTCGGCTGCTGCCTGCGCACCTTCCTGCATCGCGACGAAGAAAGGGTTCGTGGTGGTCTTCACGATCAGCGAGACGCCGATCGGGCCGTCGGCCGAACCAGAAGCGGCACCATCGCCCGATGAGGACGACGAGTCTCCGCCCCCACACGCGGTCAGAGCCAGGAGCGACAGGGTCACGACCGAACCCGCTGTCATGAGACGCCGGCGGATCGAGTGGGATGGATGGGATGTCATGCGATTCATCCTTGAATCTCCTTAGGTGGCGGGAGGCATCCTCCCTGACAACGATGTCATGTCAGGTATAGACTATGATCTGGCTCACAGTCAACCTTTCCGGAACGATGGAGATTCGAACGTGACATCGATGTCAGGTAAAAGCTCACCGCAGGCTCCGCGTTCGCGCCCTACGATGCGCCACGTCGCGGCCCTGGCCGGCGTGGGCATCAAGACGGTCTCGCGGGTCATCAATCAGGAACCGAATGTTTCAGCCGCGACCATAACGAAGGTGATGGATGCCGCGCGGTCGCTGGATTATCACCCTGATGAGCAGGCGGGAAATCTGCGGCGGGCGGACGGGCGGACGCGGACCCTCGGCCTGCTGGTGAGTAGCGTCGACAACCCCTTCGCCGGGGCCATGCATAGGGCCATCGAGGATCTGGCCCTGGAAAGGGGTATCGCCGTCTTCGCCTCCAGCTTGGACGATGACCCTGAGCGGGAACAGGCTTCGGTGGCTGCTTTCCTGAGGCGGCGGGTGGATGGGCTGATCCTCACCACCATTTCACGCGACCAGTCCTACCTGGCCTCCGAGATGCGCCATGGGACCCCCATCGTCTTCGTCGACCGCGAACCGGCGGGCATCGCCGGGGACTGCGTTGTGAGTGACAACCGTGAAGGTGCGCTGACGGCTACCAACCACCTGCTCGACCATGGCCATCGACGCATCGCCTATCTAGGGGACCGGAGTGACATCTACACCGCAGCGCAGCGGCGCCTCGGATTCTTCGATGCTCTCGGTCGAGCAGGTGTTCCCACGGGTGACATTCCGGTCATCGAGAATCTTCACGATGAACGATCCGCGGCGCAGGCAATGCTCGCTCTGCTGGACTCCCCCACCCCACCCACGGCGGTCTTCAGTAGCCAGAACCTCGTGACCATTGGTGCCATTCGGGCACTGAGATCCCGTGAGGCACACCGAAGCACAGCGCTTGTCGGCTTCGACGACTTCCAGCTCTCCGACCTGCTCGATCCAGGAGTCACCGTCGTCGCCCAGAGCCCGGAGGACATCGGCCGTACCGCTGCTCAGCGCCTCATCGGCCGGCTCGACGGAGAAGTGACACCGCCTCGCACCTGCATCGTCCCGACCACCCTCATCATCCGTGGCAGTGGCGAAATCCTTCCCGCTCAGCGCTGAGCCCAACAGAAAGAACCACGATGACATCCCAGACCACCAGCAGCGTCGTCGTGATCGGCGACGCCCTCATCGACGAACTACGCGAACCATCCGGATCACAATCCTTCCCCGGCGGTGCAGCATTGAACGTAGCGGTCGGACTGACCCTGCTCGGTATCCCCGCGACCCTCATCGCCATGGTCGGCAACGACGAAGACGGCCAGCGCATCAGAGCATTCCTGGACCTCCACGGAGTAAAACTCCTCGCAACGCCTGCGCCCTACGGCACCTCCCGCGCCGTATCGGATCGCACCGACGGCGAACCCCGCTACGCCTTCAACCACGCCGCGAGGCACCGCACCCTGCTCTACCAGGACGCACACCGGGCAGCCATCGCGCAGGCAAACTTCATCGCCGTCAGCTGCTTCCCCTTCGACAACCAGAAGGAAGTCGATGCGCTGACGGCCCTGATCAGCCGGCCCGAGCGCCGCCTTGTCATCGACCCGAATCCTCGCTCAGGCATGATGGCCAACAGGGAGCTCTTCCTCGCCAACTTCACGGCCATGGCAACCCGGAGCTTCCTCAGCAAAGTCGGCGACGACGACGCAGCCCTCCTCGCCGCCGAAGACCTCCACACATTCAGTCAGCGCCTCCTCGACGCCGGAGCGCCCACCATCCTCGCCACCGCCGGGCCGCTGGGCGCCTGGCTCCTGCGCGCCAACGAGCTCGGAATCCACCAACCGGTAGCCGACCTTGAAGGTCTGATTGTCGACACCATGGGCGCCGGCGACGCCACCTTGTCGTCCGTGCTGTCCACGCTCGTCCGAGACGGAATGCCCACAACAGCCTCCGACATGACGACCGCGCTGGCGGAAGCAATGCTCATCGCAGCCGCCACCTGCCGCGCGCACGGCGCTCTCCTGCAGCAGCCTGAAGCATCGGCTCGTCGTGAAGCTCACCATGAATCCGGCGCCACATCCATGCCTGAAGACCTGAGCGTCTGACGCCGAAACACCTCTCCTTGAATTGTCCGGTAGACAGTGCGTAGCATCACACTCACCAATTGACAACGTTGTCAGTTCAGCTGACACGCGCAATGAAGGGCGTACCTAGACCATGAAGTCCGGAACCCGCAGCCAAACCCTCACAGCAGGTGTGATCGCCGCTATTGCCGCATCGCTCCTGGCCGCCAGCGGCCCCGCTCTGGCCGAAGAAGCACCGATTGATCCTGCCAGCCAGCAGTACCGCCCGTTCATCCACTTCAGTCCCGAGAAGAACTGGATGAACGACCCGAACGGCATGGTCTACTACAAGGGCCAGTACCACCTGTTCTTCCAGCACAACCCCTACGGGACGACGTGGGGCAACATGAGCTGGGGGCACGCCACGTCCACGGATCTGCTGCAGTGGGAAGAACAGCCCCTGGCCATCCCGCAGACTGTCAATGCCGACGGGGTAGCGATCGAGGACATCTTCTCGGGCTCGATCGTCGTCGACGAAACGAATTCCTCGGGGTTCGGCACCGCAGAGAACCCGCCCCTGGTCGCGATTTACACGAGTGCCTACACCGGTGCGCATCCCACCCTCGCCGGCCGGCAGGCCCAGTCCCTCGCCTACAGCATTGATGAGGGACAGACCTGGACAAAGTACGACGGGAACCCCGTTCTGGACCGAAGTTCGGCAAACTTCCGGGACCCCAAGGTGTTCCGCTACGACGGCCCTGCCGGATCGTACTGGGTAATGACAACCGTCGAGGCAACCGACCATAAGGTCGTCCTCTACAAGAGCGACAACCTGAAGGACTGGACCCACCTCAGCGACTTCGGCCCCGCCAACTCCACCGCAGGCATCTGGGAATGCCCCGACCTCTTCCCCATCGCGGTGGACGGCGACCCGAACAACATCAAATGGGTGATGATCGTCAACCTCAACCCGGGAGCTGTCGCGGGAGGAAGCGGCGGCCAGTACTTCGTCGGAGACTTCGACGGCACCACCTTCACCTCGGACACGACCGAACCCGTGGACTCCGTGCCCGAGGGCACGACACTGGCCGGTTTCAACGACGGAACGTACAACGGCTGGACGGTCAACAATGAACCCGGGAACTGGAAGAACGGCCCGTGGTCCGACGCCCCTGCCGCCGGTGCGATTCCCGGCCAGATGACCGTCACCGGGTACACCGGGGCAGGACTCATCAACGGCTTCAACGACGGCGACTGGCCCGTCGGGACCATCCAATCCCCCACCTTCACCGTCGGAAGCCAGGACCACATCAACTTCCTGGTCGGCGGCGGCAACCACCCCCACGTCCCCGGCGGCCAGCTCGAAAACACCCCAGCACCCGGAACCCTCCTCTTCAACGGCTTCGAATACGCCCAAGGCACCCTGACCGATCAAGGGTGGATCATCGACGGAGACTTCGAAGCCGCCCGCAACCCCTCCACAGCCGGCGGCGAGAACTTCATCGGCACCGGCCGCATCAACACCTTTGAAGCCGGACCCAACGGTGACAACAACTCCGGGACACTAACATCTCCCGAGTTCACCATCGACAACACGAATCTGAGCTTCCTGATCGGCGGCGGACGACGTACCGATGGAACACTGCAGGCCGAACTCGTCATCGACGGCCAGGTCGTCCACACCGCTACCGGAGACAACTCCGGATCGCTCAACTGGCAGAACTGGGACGTCACCGCCTACACCGGCAAGCAAGCAACCCTGCGAATCGTCGACAATGCCTCCGGAGGATGGGGACACCTCACCTTCGACCACGTCGTCCTTGGCGAGGAACCCGCCCTCACCCGCAGCGATGAAACCTCCGTCAACCTCGTCGTAGACGGAGAAGTCGTCCGAACCGCAACCGGCAACAACAGCGAAACCCTGGACTGGAAGAGCTGGAACGTCAGCGAGTTCGAGGGACGAGAAGCCAGCATCACCGTCGTCGACAACAACCGCGGCGGCTGGGGCCACATCCTCGCCGACGAATTCATGCTCTCCGACGAACCGGCCGTATCCCGCCTCGAGGACTACGACTGGCTCGACTGGGGCAAGGACTACTACGCAGCCGTCTCCTTCAGCAACGTCCCCGACAACAAAAGAATCATGATCGGCTGGATGAGCAACTGGGACTACGCCAATGACATCCCCACCACCACATGGCGCAGCTCCATGTCACTGCCCCGCGAAGTGAACCTGACCGAAACAGCAGACGGCCCCCGCCTGGTCCAGAAAGTCGTTGACCAGATCGACATCCTGCGCGAAGACAATGCCGCCTACACCACCGGACCCCGGACCATCGCCGAAGGCGCCGAGACCCTCCCCGTCTCAGGCGACGTCGTCCAGATCGATGCCGTCTTCAGTCCGGGCGACGCCGAAACGTTCGGCCTCAGCGTCCTCGGCGACGGAACCGAAGCCACGAAGATCGGCTACAACGCACAGACCAGCAGGCTCTTCGTGGATCGCACCAATTCCGGCAACGAAGGCTTCCACCCCGCGTTCTCCTCCATCGAGGACGCCCCCGTCCCGCTGAAAGACGGCCAGGTCGCCATGCGCGTCTACGTCGACCGGGCCTCCGTCGAAGTCTTCGCCAACGACGGGCTGACCACCATCACCGACCAGGTCTTCCCCAACGTCGGCGCCAACCAGATAGGCCTGTTCTCCTCCGGCGGCACAGCAACCCTCGAGGGCCTGACCGTGACCCCCCTGACACCCGCCATGTGGCACGGACCCGTACCGGAGAAGCCCGAGGACAACGCCTCCACGGCGCCTGGTAAAGCCAAACTGTCCATCGACCACGGCAAGGACAAAGGGCCCCACGACGGCAACTACACCGTCACCATGGACCTGAAGAGCGGGGAGAACGGCAGCAGCTTCACCCTGTACGAGAACGGCGAGCAGATCCACACCCAGAAGCTCGCATGGGCGACCCCGAAGCCCCAGAACGCCATCGTGGACATCACCAACCGGGCGCCGGGCAAGTACGTGTACACGGGAGTGCTCACCAACAGTAAGGGGGCGACGGAAACGACAAAGCAGACCGTCGTCGTGCAAAAAGCGAAGAAGTAGCTACAGGGAGGAGGCACCGCAGTTCCTCGAATCACTGGTCAAACCTCCACAGGCGAGAGCCGGTAGCCCACGCACCGGGCTACCGGCTCTCGCCGTGTGAGCACCGTAAACGGCATATCCCCGACACCTGCCGTCGGGGTGATTCAATTCGGCTGTGCCAGGTACCGAGGGCACCCCACTCGCTCTTGCAGCCTGTCAGGTGCTGCGACACCCGACAGAAGGTGGGTTATCGGCGGTTTATTGAAGGTCCGACTCGGCCCATTGGCTCACTATGGTTCAGCGGGTGCTGGTTCGTTTCCGGGTGCCCAGGCGGGCAGGATGTGAGAAGTTGCAGCGCATACGCCCGTGCTATCACGTGAGATTGCTGGTCGTGATCGAAAGGATGTCATCGCGGTGCGGATACTCGTTGTAAGCGCAGGAGCAACCGGTGGTGCATTCGGCACTTTGCTGCAGGAAGCGGGGCGGGACGTGACTTACCTCGTCCGCGAACGCAAAGCCGACGCCTTACGTCGGGACGGGTTACGGTTTGTTTCCCCGGAAGCTGACCGGACACACCCGGTGCAGGTCCTCACGGCGATGGATGTTCCCGCGGCCACGCAACAGCCATTCGATCTGGTGCTCATCACGGTGAAGGCAACAGCCTTTTCCTCCGCGGTCACTGACCTCCACCCCTTCGTCGATGAAAATACCCGCATCCTCCCGATCCTCAACGGCATGGCGCACATCGACCCCCTCCAGGGGCGGTATCCGGGACAGGTCCTCGGCGGCCTGGCCCGCATCGTGGCAACCCTCGACGGGGACGTCGTCCACCAGAAGACGCCGATGAGTTCACTCATGGTGGGATCCCTAACTGACATCCCGGTACCGGAAGACATTCGGGACGCTCTCGACGCCCCAGGTATCGACTTGTCCGTCGCTGACGACGTGAGGGGTGCCCTCTGGGACAAGTGGGCGTTCATCGCTGCTGCCAGCATCATCAACTGCCTGTTCCGCGCCCCTATAGGCCGCGTTCTCGAAGCCGGCGGCGAGGATTCGATCCATGCGGCGATCCATGAGCTCGAGGTTGTCGCTGCGCGGGCAGGACATCCCGTGTCGGATTCGGCACACCGACAAGCGGTGGCTTTGCTGACTGAATGGGGCTCGTCCTTCACCACATCGCTGTATCGCGACCTCACAGTAGGACTTCCCTCCGAGGTTGACCACATCCTCGGTGACTACGCCCTGCGCGGCCGAACCCTGCAGCAACCAACTCCCCTACTTGACCTGGCACTGATCGCAATCAGGGCAAACTTCCTGCTGAGTGCCCCAGCGTGACGGTCGTCCCAGGTAGACATGTTCGGGCCGGGGTCCCCCGCCGTCGGCGTGAATCCGCCACCAGTCGGACATGCCCGTGCCGGGATCGAGCCTCAGGGTTTCCCACGCCCTCCACAGGGCGTTGAGGCGACTCACCGCCCAAATCATCGGCGATACCGAATCACGTCGAGGGGTGGTTATCTGGCGCTCCTGCCAGTCCTTACTTACCGACTCGCGCAACACTTTGCGTGCTCGGAGGAAACGGGCCGCCGCAGGCGATACAGAGACGGTCTTGGCGCGCTTCTGGCGACGATTATGGGATGAACAGATCCACCCTGAATTGCGTCCGGCCCGGTTCGCTGGTCACGCTGAGCGCGCCTCCGTTCGCCTCGACGAGGGCCTGCACGATCGCCAATCCCAGTCCGGTGCTCGTGGTGCTCCCGGTTCCGGCCGCGCGTGAATCGTCGCCTTTGCTGAAGCGCGTGAAGATGGTGTCCAGGAATGACGGGTCGATGCCTGGACCCGAGTCCGTGACCGTGATCGTCACTTCCCGGTCACGGACTGTGAGGGCCGTGGAGATCGAGGTACCCGGTGGGGTGTGTTTGTGCGCATTGGAGAGCAGGTTGATCAGCACTTGGCGGATTTCCGGCTCGACGGCCCGGATCTCGACAGGCTCCTCCGGCAGATCAAGGCTCCAGATGTACGCAGGCGCGGTTACCCGTGCGTCGCTTGTTGTCTCGATCACGAGTTCCGTCAGGTCGACGTCGGACACCTCACCGCGTTGGCCCTCATCGAGGCGCGCCAGTAGCAGGAGGTCCTCGACGAGGGAGGACATGCGCTTGGACTCGCTGTCGACGCGCTCGAGGGCGGAGCGTCCCGCCGCGCTGACTGTCTCGCTCATGAGAACCAGTTCGGTGTACCCGCGGATGGACGTGAGCGGCGTGCGGAGCTCGTGGCTCGCGTCCGCGACGAACTGCCGCACTTTCATCTCACTGGATTGACGCTGGCGCAGCGCGCTGGTGACGTGGTCGATCATTTCGTTCAGGGCGATCCCGACGGTGCCGACCTCCGTTCCGGGCTGCGCTGCCGTGGAAGGCACCCGCACGGGGATGGCCACTTCGCCGGAGGACAACGGCATCCTGGACACCGAGGTCGCGACCGCGGAAAGCTCCTCGAGCGGACGTAAGGACCGGCGGATGATGACCGTTCCGGCGAGGCCGGTCAGCGTAAGCCCGATGAGGGAAAGCCCAGCCACGGTGATGCCGAGGGAGGCGAGGGTATTGTCGCGCTCGGTGGTGGACAGCCCGGTCACGAGGATGGATCCTGCATCAGGGCCAAAGGCCAGCGCCGCTGCATCGACCCGATATCGCCCTGATGAGAGCACGAGCTCTTGGGGCTGGCTAGCCGGATTCACTGACTCGAGTATGTCGAGGTCTGCGTCGGTGAGGGGTTCTGTGCTGCCGTCGTCCTGCACGAGCGCGGAGTTCTGCACCTCGCCGTCGTCGAACACCGCGTTGAACGTGCCTGGCCTTTGGCCGGCCGCATTTTCGGGGTCTACATCATCAAAATCCGGTGCTTGCCCGCGCGGTGGACCGTTGGAGAAGCCAGCCCGCCCTGCGGCCGGGGTCAGTGCCTCATCGAGCTGGCTCGTCAGGTAGCTGCTCATTGCAAGGTGACTGAACACGCCGATCGCTATGCAGATCGCGGTCAACAGTGCCAGGGTTGCCAGGATCAGCTTGGTTCGCAGGTGTAGTCGTCGGTGGCGGTGTTTCCACGATGTGGATCCGGTGACACCGGGAGTGCTGAGTCCCGATTGAGGGTTTCGTCCGAGAGTGGACACGGGGACCGACGGGTTAGTGCTTGGCAGCTCAGGCGCGGGGGAAGAACTCACGGGATCGTGGGCTTGATGACGTACCCGGCGCCACGCACGGTGTGGATCATCGACGGACGTCCGAGGTCGATCTTCTTGCGCAGGTAGGAGATGTAGAGCTCGACGATGTTTGCTTGACCGCCGAAGTCGTAGTTCCAGACGTTGTCGAGGATCTGGGACTTGCTGAGCACGCGGCGGGGGTTCTCCATGAGGTAGCGCAGCAACTCCCATTGGGTTGACGTGAGTGTGATGTCCTCGCCACCGCGGGTCACCTCCCGCGTGTCGACGTTCATGATCAGGTCTCCGACGACGAGTTCTGCGGAGTCCGATGCCGCGACCCCGGAGCGCTGCACGAGCCGGTGCAGGCGCAGCATGAGTTCTTCCATGCTGAAGGGCTTGGTGACGTAGTCGTCCCCGCCGGCGGAGAGCCCGGAGATGCGGTCCTGGACGGCGTCCTTTGCTGTCAGGAACAGCGCGGGCACGTTCGGTGCGAAGGCGCGGATTTTCTTGAGGGCGTCGATCCCGTCGACCCCGGGCATCATGACGTCGAGTACCAGCACATCGGGGCGGAAATCGCGGGCCGCGGACACCGCTGTGGCGCCGTCGTTCGCCGTGGTGACGCTCCATCCCGCCATGCGCAGCCCCATGCTGACGAGCTCCGCGAGGCTGGTTTCGTCGTCGACGACGAGGGCCCTGATGGGGGTACCGTCCGGGTGGGCAAGGCGCGGAAGGTTGTCGATCATGGAGTGGTGCGAGCCGTCGGCCATTATGTCTACCTTGGTGTCTTTCATTATGTCGTCCATCGATGCCCGTGATGCCGGTGATGCAGACGGTGCCAGCGGTTGCGTGAGAGGCTGTGCGGGCCCGGCGTTGCGGTCCAGTATCCCGTACGGAGAACGGCGCACGGCGCACGGCGGGAGCGCCCGAGCGGCGTATTAGACGGTCAGGGGTCCGGCCGCAGCACCCTCATCGAGGGAGCCCCCGGTGTCCTGGCGCCGGATGAGCGCCTGCTCGGCGGGAACAGTCGTCTCGACGATCACACCGGCGCGGGCTTCCGACGCCACAGAAGTATCGGCTCCCACGGGCGCGAAGGCCGTGGTCCCGAGGACCGCGGCCAGGGCCATCGCGCTAATCGCGGCCCTGAAGCCCTTGCGTCCTACGGCGAGTTCCGGGGTGGGTCGGTAGCTGATCATGGTGTTCTCCTAGCTGGCTGTGGTTGTTCCTCCACTGTGCCGTCCGGGCTTAGGACGTGCCTATCCCGAAGCTGTGCAGCTGCTGTGCAGGTTGACATCCTCAGATCGACTCGGAGAGATTCACAATCGGCTGACGAATAGACGTCTGAGCGCCGGCCTAGTACGGTCTCGGTGCGCACGTGGTCGAGACACTTGGTGGCTCCTTACATGAGCGTGCCGTCCCGGGAGATAGACAAAAGTTCTGACGGTGTCTATCTCGCCGAGACGGCTGGTCCTTCACGTGCAGCAGCTGTTAGCCCCCACTCCGCGCGCGGTGGTGGTTATCCGCGACCTCCGCCGCCGAGGATGCCCAGCTCGAGCGCCTTGGCGGCGCCGTCGGCTTCGGCCTGGGTGAGAGATCCGTCCGTCACCGCAGCGTCGAGTCGCTCCTGCACTGCCGCGGATCGAGCAGCAGTCCTCTCCGCCTGAAGCTTATCGATGGCCGTCTGGACGGTTGCTTCATCCAGTCCGAGCGCCTCGGCCAGAGTCGCGGCGACAGCACTCTGAAGTGCTTCCCGGTCAGGCTTCTCGCCCTCGACGGCTTCGATGTCCGCCTCGGCGGCGTCTCTGGCGGCCTGCAAAGCGTCGGTCACCGCCGCCTCGTCGACGCCGAGCTTCGTTGCCAGTGCAGCGGCGTCGACACCGCCCTGTCCGCGTCCCTGTCCAGGTCCGTGTCCGGGTCCGCCCTTGCGGTCCATGGCTGTCTCGTCGCCGGTGGTGGCTTCCGCGGTAGCCGAAGACGTTGAAGTTGGGGCGGAGTCGGTGGTCGCCGCCGACGCCATGCCAGTAGCGCCGAGACTCACGCCGAGGACGACGGCAGCCGCGCTTGCTCCGAGGGCGATTTTCTTAGGGGTAGACATGATGTGCGTTCCTTACTGTGCCGCTACGCGGCCTTGGTAGTCGTTCCTGGTGGTAGTAGTCCCGATAGGAGGGACCACTACGAATCTGGGCCTGCACTTTAGGTGTGCCCTGTCGGGCACCTGTCGTTGGGCTGTGAACTAAGGGCGGTTTCTGTGCTGCGCTGCTGCTGGCCCCTGCGCGTTCTGAACCAGACTGACCAGCTGCATAGTGCTCGATATGGGTACGGACTCGGGCCAGTCAGCGCTAGTTTCTCGATGCGGGTGCCGGGGGCAGCGCTGGCTCAACGAAGGCGCCCAGCGTCTGCCGGGGCCTTCGTTGAGCTGTTGTACGGGTGTAGTGAAGGAGGTCCTGAGAGTTGTCGTTGCAGGAGTTAGGCGGTGAGGCCGTCGAAGGTGGGGGTGGCTTCTTCTCCGTCCCAGGTGACGCGGTAGGTGAAGGCTTCCTCGAGCGCGGCGGCGTAGGCGTCGGCTTGCTCCTGGGTGATGGTGCCCGACGCGAGGAGGTTGTCGATCGCAGGGCTCCACGATTCGACGAGTGCATCGACGAGGGTTTGCGTGCCGACGCCGAGCTCGTCGGCGATGTCGGAGAGGTTCTGGCCGGCTCCCATGCGCACGTGCAGTTCCTCGTGGGAGATGGTGAGGACCTCGTCGAGGACGTCCTGTACCGGCATGTGGCCGCGGTGCAGGTCCAACCCGGCGTCGCCGTAGGCTTCCTGGATCAGCGCGATGAGTTCGTCTTCGGTTGTGACACTGGAGGCATCGACTTCACCGCCCGGGCCGCCGGCAGGCATGCCGCCTTCGAGCGGTGTTCCGGTCCCGATGGTCGAGCCGGCGGCTGACTCAGTGGCTGTGGCGGAGGCACTGGAGGACGTGGTGGTTGCCGAGGAGTCCGTGGTCGAGCTGGCGGTGGTCCCGGCTGCGCACCCGGAGAGGGCGAGACCGGCCGCGAGGCTGAGAGCGGCGAGTTTCATCTTGATGTTCATGGTGTTGGCCCTTCCAGGCTGGTCCGAGTGGAGTTGATGGTTCAAGCCTCGAACCCGTTCCTTTCGAAACCCTATGAACCACCCATGGCTCGGATATGAGCAGATCTGCGCCGTCGGTGGGTCAGACACGCCGATCGAAGGGACAACCGCTCCCCCACTCCCTCGCTCAACTCATCGCTGCATGAAGATCGGTGTTGGCCAGGCATATAGGCATGGTTGGGGTTAATGCTGGTCACAGCCTGAGCAAAGCAAGTGCGATGAGCCTTGGTTCATGCGATCTTTCCGACGATTTGCCCTGACCGCTTCCACTGCTCTCGCCGCCACCGCGCTGACACTCATTCCTGCAGCATCAGCGCAGGCACACAGCCTGGACAGCAGTACCATCGCGGTGCGCCTGACTGAGGACTCGGCGGAAGCGACGGTATCGGTCGCGCTGGAATCTCTCGATACGACTCTTGGTACTTCCTACGCGACAGCGACCGAGCTGACCGAGGCTCAGGTCGACGCCATTGCCGGATACATCGACGAGCACCTCACGGTGACCGGGGCAGATGGAACCACATGGTCCGAGACTTACTCGGATGCTGTGGTGGAATCCGTCGAGGGAATTCAGTCGTTCAGTGTCGACGTCAGCTTCGATACCGGCAACGTCGACCCCTCGAGTCTGGTCATCGACTACGACGGCATCATCGAATCCGATGCTTCCCATGAAGCGGTCGTCGTCCTCACCGACGCAGCAGGCTCCATCTCAACACCAGGGGTCATCACAGCCTCCGACGAAACCCTAACCATCGGTGATGCTGTCGAACCGGGGCTGATGGACATGATCGGTTACGGCTTCCACCACGTCCTCAGCGGAGCAGATCATCTGCTGTTCCTCACGACACTGCTGCTCGTCGCACCCCTTGTTGTCAGCATCAGGGGGCGGTGGATCCCGCGCGCTGGATTCGGGCAATCGCTGCGCAATGTTGTCGGCGTGGTGACGGCTTTCACCATCGGACACTCGTTAACGCTCATCGCCGCCGCCCTTGGGTGGATCGCCTTACCGTCCGGGCCCGTAGAAATTCTCGTCGCCGCGTCCGTTGCTGTCGCAGCCCTCCACGCCATTAGGCCCCTCATCCAGCGCGGAGAAGTCCTCATCGCAGGCCTGTTCGGGCTGGTCCATGGACTGGCGTTCGCCCGTATCCTCACCGACCTCGGGTTCGACGGGACCCTGTCGATTCTCACCCTGCTCGCGTTCAACGTCGGCGTGGAGCTCGCCCAACTCGCGACCGTCGCCCTGATCTTCCCCTCCATCTACCTCATCTCACGCACCACGTGGGGCACACAGGTACGCACCGGGATAGCCCTCGTCGCCCTCACCGCTGCCGGGTTCTGGGTCCTGGACCGAACCGGCGTCCTCGCCAGTCCCATCACAGGACTCGAAGAAGCACTCATCAACAACTCCTGGGCCGTCGCTGCAATCCTCGCTGGCATCGCAATCACCGCCTGGCTGACAAGCCGTACTGCCACCGCATCTCGGCCAACCGGAACCACCTTCGCCCCAGAACGACCAGCCGCGATGCGACGAGCCGACAAGGTATACGGCCTCGGCCGGCATGGATACCTCAGCTCTGCACGCTTCAAAGGTGGCGCATAGCTGCGGCAAAGCCCTCCCATTGATAAGCCGTCGAGGCTGGAACTATTCCAGTCCACACACCGAGTGAGGCATCATGAGCAACATCCCAGAACCGGACAACACACCGGAAGGCCCCATGTACGAGGGGCGGCTCCTCAACCGGACAGAGGAGGAGGTCGTCGACCAAGGTGTCGCTTTCGACATCGGAACACTCGTCAGCCGACGCTCGATGCTCGGACTGTTCGGCGCCGGCGTCGGGGCTCTGGCCCTAGCTGCTTGCACGCCCAACACGACCCGGACCACCACCTCAAGCGCCACAGCCGGATCCACCGCGTCTGCGTCATCGGGCGCTTCGATCGTGGGAGAGATTCCGGACGAAACTGCCGGCCCTTACCCCGGAGACGGATCCAACGGTGCCAATGTGATTAAGGAATCAGGCATCGTCCGCACCGATATCCGTTCGAGCATCGATGGTGGCACCACAGCGGCCGGCGTACCGATGACCCTGACCCTCACCATTGTGGACATTGCCAACGGCAACCTTCCCTTCAAAGACGCCGCCGTATACGTATGGCATTGCGACGCCGCCGGTGGTTACTCCATGTACTCAAGTGGTATCGAGAATGAAACGTACCTGCGCGGCGTGCAGGTAGCCGACTCCAACGGCATCGTGACGTACACGTCGATCTTCCCCGCCTGCTACACCGGGCGCTGGCCTCACATCCACTTCGAGATCTACCCGAACGTTGCCGACATCACCGACTCGGCCAAAGCCATCGCGACCTCCCAGGTCGCCCTACCTCAGGACGTCAGCCAAACCGTATACGCCCTCACCGGCTACGAAGGTTCGACCTCTAATCTCTCCCGAGTCAGCCTGGATTCCGACAACGTCTTCAGCGATGACAGCGGCGCCCTGCAGCTCGCCACCGTGACCGGAGACTCGACCTCCCGATACCAGATCAGCCTCACGGTGGGAGTAGACACGACCACCACACCCGCAGCAGGCGGAGGAATGCGCGGCGGGATGGGTGGGACTCCCCCAGGAGGCATGGGCAGCACACCCCCTGAAAGTGGCCTCGGCGGGACGCCTCCCACCGACACGACCCAGGAAGCGCCGACCGACACGGCCACACCCACACCCGCCAGCTGAGCATCCCCGCATAGTGCGCGACCACACTGATGACGCATCAACGACGCGCCGCCTCTCGCATTCTCGCGCTCGAGGGTTCTATAGGCGGTCGTTCATGGGATGTATCTCAACGATCAATCACGTGGGCCTGATCGATTCTATGGATCACACCCTTGTAGGCCTCTATTTTTCGTTCGAGAGCGTCGAGGTGTCGACGAACTTCCGCCTGCCGCGCCATGACCGTCTCGTAATGCGCTTCTAGCAGCGCGAGCCGCTGTTCGTCAGTGGCTCCGGCCCGGTAGGCCGCCGCGTACTCACGCATCTCGGTAACGTTCATCCCGGTTCCTCGGAGCATGACCACTCCCGCAAGCCACGCCAGAGCTCTGTCGTCGTAGCGCCGCCACCCGTCCGCACTGCGATTGGGGGCGGGAGCGATTCCTTCCTTTTCGTAGTACCGGATCGTGTCGACGGTGATTCCGAGCAGATCAGCGGCGGCGCTGATGGTGACCGGTTGAGGAACCTTGGTGGCAGGAAGGAGCATCTTCCAAGTGTGGCATTTGACATGGTGTGTACACCATGGTCGAGGCTCGTGGTGTCCGTCCTTCCAACACGAAAAGAGACGCCAGCATGAAACAGATCACTCTGGGCTCGCAAGGCTTAACCACTTCCGCCCTCGGACTCGGATGCATGGGAATGAGCGCCTTCTACGGCGGTGCGACAGAGGCCGGATCCATCGAAACGATCCGCAAGGCCCTCGACCTTGGGGTCACCTTGTTCGATACGGCGGAGGCGTACGGCCCGTTTGAGAACGAGAAGCTTCTCGCGCGGGCACTCGGAGCCGACCGGGGGAAGGTCGTCATCGCGTCGAAGTTCGCCTCCGATTTCACCGACGACGGGACACCTCTGGGTCTGAATGGCTCTCCCGAGCACGCGCACCGTGCCATCGACCGGTCACTGCAGCACCTTGGTACTGACCACGTCGATCTCTGGTACCTGCACCGTGCCGACCCGAACGTGCCCATCGAGGAAACGATCGGGGCAATGAGTGAAGCCGTCACCGCGGGAAAGGCGAGCTATATCGGTGTCTCCGAAACATCCGCTGATACCCTGCGTCGCGCTCATGCGACGTTCCCCATCACCGCGATCCAGTCCGAATACAGCCTGTTCGAGCGAGACGCTGAGCACAACGGCGTCCTCAACACCGCCCGCGAACTCGGTATCGGCTTCGTCCCGTTCTCGCCACTCGGCAGAGGCTTCCTCGGTGGAACCGTCATGCGCAAGGCCGACCTGCCCGAGGGTGATGCCCGCCGCAACCTCCCCCGATTCTCTGATCAGGCCATTGAGGCGAACCTACGCATCGTTGACGCTCTCCGACTGATCGCGAAGGAAAAAAACATCACACCGGCGCAGCTTGCCCTCGCCTGGGCCATCCAAGCCGGCACTGTTCCCATTCCGGGAACGACAAAAGTCTCGCGAATGGAAGAGAACGCTGCCGCCGCCGACATCGAGCTGACCAGCGAAGACCTAGCCCGCATCGATGCTGTGTCGCCTCATGGAGCCGCTACCGGTGCGCGAAACACAGAAGCAGGAATGGCTCGCGACCGCGGCTGAACCTGAATGTCTTCAATCACTGATCGTGAGTCTCGAAGCGCTACTGCATCTTGAACAGGACTAGGGGGAATCCGAGACGGTGTCGGGGCGGGCGAGGTCCTGATGCTTCTCTGCGGGCTCCGGACACCCAGTGGGGTCTCGCTTGATTGGGAGCAACGCTGTGAGCTTCTGCTCAATTATTGCGCTCCTAAAGTTCGAGCAGAATCCGCCTGTGCCAAGAGAATCAGCGGCAGCTTGACGCGCCGCCGCCTACGGGAAGGAGGCGTTGTGGGGTGAATTCTCTTCTCGAGGAGATGGGTGCGTTTTACGGTAAGCCTCTTTATGAAGCGCGAGTTTGCGTTCCGCTTCCTTCCTGCATTCTCCTCGGGCTCGGAGTTCAGCGGGAGTCAGCGTTTCCCGCGGTGCGCGAGGCCGTGCCGGTCTTTGATGCTGCTTCATGGCGAGGCTTCTCTGGTCGGAAGGTGATGGATGGCTGTGACCGCTCTGAACATCGCTCTGCAGGCTGAGTCGGTTCAGGGGTGGGAAGGGGTGTGGACGACGAGGACAGGGCATTTCGCGTGAGCGACACAGGCGCCACTGACGGAGCCGAGGAGCAGCCCGCGGAATGTACCGTGCCCTCTGCGCCCGACGACGAGCATCGCGGCATCCTCGGAGGCTTTCACGAGAGCTTTGGCTGGATGCGCAAAGATCACCGTGCTGTCCAGGCCCTCAGGAGTGTCCTTACCGTAGGCGGACTCCAGCGCCGTTTTGAGATGGGCGTGGGCAGCGTCGGAGAATTCGCTGGTGCCCATTGGTACGTACCCGGGGTACTCCGCCGGATAGTCCCAGGCAGCGACGGCATGGATGGTGGCTCCTAGCGCTGGTGCGAAGGTGGCCGCATAGCGCAGTGCTTCCACGGATGCGTCCGATCCATCGACTCCGACAACGATGCGTGAGGGGGAATCGGTCGACATTGCGGCTCTCCTTTGTTGGTCGGTAGTACTTTCTTCCTTGTAGATTGCACCTCGCGTGCGCCGGTGCGTAGGGCCTTTGGGCCCGCCTTGTTTACGGTTGCTCCGTGACGCCTAGAGCAGTGCTATCAACGCCTAGGAGCCCCTAGTGCTGGCGAGAACATGGCTTCGGACCGAATCGAGGTTGAGGTCGAAAGGCCCTAGTCCCTGGCCCCTGCGCAGGGCATTGTCGGGTGACAGAACGGCGTGCATTCACTCGGATAGCCGGAGGGAGGCGGCGTGTGCGTACCCTGACCCGCGCGCAGATCGTTGTAGGGGTGGACGATTCTCCTTCATCGGTCAGCGCCCTGCAGTGCGCTCAGAAGCTGGCGCCGGCGTTAGGCGCCACGATTCGTGTTGTCATCGCGTGGGACTACCCACCCAAGTTCCCAGGCTATGTACCTCTGGATACGAGCGAATTCGCTGAGGTCGCGAAGGAGCACCTCAGTAACGCCCTGTACGCGGCGTTCAGAGGCGATGTGCCCGATGACCTCCAAAGCTCCGTCGTGTACGCACACCCTGTTCAGGCTCTGATTGATGCCTCCCGCGATGCAGCCCTTCTCATCGTGGGTCGGCACGGCCGCGGGTCCCTACACCACTTGTTCGTCGTATCGGTCAGCACAGCTTGTATTTCGGAGGCACGTTGTCCTGTACTCGTCGTGCGAGAAGCCCCTGGGTCGATCTGATGGATCGCCCCACTCCGATACGGCACTCTTCTCATGCCAGGCAAGGGCCTGCTGACGATGGACACCGTTGTGGACGAGGTCGCGGCAGGGTACTTACGGCGTAGCGGGTCGGGATCCTACAGAGGAGGGGTGCGGTGGTGCGGATAGAAGCTGACCATGAAGTGGTGGTGGGAGTCGACGGGTCCGAGGAGTCAATCGAAGCTTTAAGGTACGCAGGGACGCTCGCGCCGTTTCTCAACGCGACCCTTCACGTCATCACCACGTGGGACTACCCTGCCGCAGACCCGCTACTGATGCCCTTCGGCAGTGGTGAATTCGCCGATGTCACTCGCCGTGACCTGAACCGAGCCCTTGTCGCCGCGTATGGGTACGAGACGCCTCCCCGGCTGCGGACCACTGTGGTGTTTGCCCGCCCCGCCAGGGCACTACTTGAGGCCTCCCGCCACGCCGCCCTGCTCATCGTTGGGCGCCGAGGCAATGGCAGAGTTCCCGTACGTGGTCTTGGCTCCGTGAGCAGCGCCTGCGTATCCCGCGCTCAGTGCCCTGTTCTCGTTGTCCCTCGCCGCCTGGCTGACGGGGAAGAAGTCGTGCCAAGAACGGCAAAGCTCTTAGCACGGGGTAGAGACCAGATGCGGGCGAGAGGGATCATCTGAGCCTTACCGAAGGCCCTACCGGACGACAACGACGTTGCCGCGGGAATGGTGGAGGACAGCGTGGGCGGTGGACCCAAGTCTCGCACCCAGCGTGTTGCCTCCCTTGGCCCCGAGCACGACGCAGGCCGCGTTATGCGACCACTGGACGATTTCCCCAGGAACAGAGACAGCAACGACAGAGTCCCGGGTGTAGTGGACCTCGGGGTGCCCCTTGAGCAGGGCCGCTGCCCGGTCCAGCACAGCTGCCTCTTCCTCACGAGCTGTAGCAGGTCGCGGGTCTTTGGGATGGGGCTGCACGTGTAGAAGCTGGATATGCTTTCGCAGGGTGAGCGCGAGATTCGCTGCGAAAAGTACTGCCTGGTCGCTCTCGGTTGAACCGTCGACACCGACCAGAAGAATGTCGCGAGTGGGGCGGGCTTCGCGAACGACCATCACGGGGCAGTCCGCGCTTGCTGCGAGGTGGAAGCTCACGGACCCGATCAGTAACCCCGCGAATCCGCCGAGACCACGGGTGCCGATGACGAGCAGGGAAGCTTCTCGGGAGAATTCGGTCAGTGTCTTGGAGGGAAACCCGATGACCAGTCGCTGATGCACCGGAAGATCCGGCTCAGAACGAACCGCTAGGTCACGTCCTTCTGTAACAACTCGCTGCGCTTCCCGACGTAGCCCGCTGTCTTTGATTCCTGCCACGGGGCCCAGGTTCTGCGTGAAGTAGGGCCAGATCCACGCATGGACGACCATGAGAGGTAGGTGGGCTACCGCCGCATAGCGGGAAGCCCACAGAACCGCCTTCCGGGCATTTTCAGAGCCGTCATAGCCAACGACGACAGGCTTTCGCTCGAGGCCCCGGACCGAGAAGTCCGCACCGGAGGTCATACTGGAGCCGTCGTAACCTGATCGGCAACGGACGTGCATCCGGACTCATCCGCTTGGATTCGACTCCGGAGTGAACCGTGGGCGATGACGACCGGGCAAGCGGACCGCTCCGCGACTGAGGAACTAACGGAGCCCAGGAGAAGCCCGGCGAAGCCACCATGCCCGCGGGAGCCGACAACGACCATCAATGCGTGCTCGCTTTCGTCGATGAGCACTTGAGCCGCCGGTCCTTGAAGGACTCGTCGTTCCACCCGGCAGGGTGGTGCGTCTTGAAATGCGGCGGACAGTGCGTGATCGAGGGCGTTTTCTGCTAGTTCGTTGGGGTTCCAGTCGACGGGCGCAAAGGTGCCGAAGCCGATGGGGTACTGCCAGGCGGTGACTGCTCTAAGGAAGTCGCCGGCCAGTGGGACGAGGTGGGCTGCGAGTTCGAGTGCGGCGATGGATTGCTCCGAGCCGTCGGCGCCGACGACGATGGCGCGCGGTGTGAAGGATGATGTAGCGGTGTTCATCGTGGCGTCCTGCTTCCGGGTTCCGACTGTTGGACACATAGATCGTTGTACGGATGCCGGATGTCTTGGTAGGGCCGAAAGACCTGTCCGAGAAATCAGGGTCTTTCAGCCCTGACGGTGCAATGTCCTGCGGGTGATGATGGTGAGGATCGTAATCATGTGGATGACGAGGCCTGGTAGGAGCCCGGGCTTTGTCAGATTGGAGGATGTGCATGGACAGGGTCCAAACCACGCCAGGCGCGAAGATGACGGTTTTTCTCCTCGACGACCATGAGCTGGTCCGGCGGGGCCTGCGGGAGTTGCTCGAGGGTGAGGGTTTTGCCGTTATCGGAGAATCGGAATCTGCCGAGGAGGCTGCTCGTAGAATCCCGGCGTTGTCGCCGAATGTCTCGATCCTTGACGCGAGGCTGGCCGATGGTACGGGCATCGAGGTATGCAGGGATGTGCGGTCGGTCGACCCGTCGTTGGCGTGCGTGATTCTGACAAGTTACGACGATGACCAGGCGTTGCGGGGTGCTGTCATAGCCGGTGCAGCCGGATACATCCTGAAGGAAATTCTCGGATCTGACCTGATCGACAAAGTGCGTCGGGCGGCTGCGGGCGAATCGCTGTTCGAAGCAGGTGTGAAAGAACGGATCATCGCCGGGCTTCAGGACGCGCCAGTCGAGGACCCCCGACTGGTCGGTCTGACGAGCCAGGAGAAAAAGGTACTGGCTCTCATCGGAGCCGGGTTGACCAACCGCGAAATCGGAGCGGAGCTCTTCCTTGCGGAGAAAACGGTCAAAAACTATGTTTCCTCGTTGCTGTCGAAACTGGGTTTCCAGCGACGCACACAAGCTGCGGTCTTCATCTCGAGGCCGGCAGCGTCGCCCCGGTAGGTTCGAGCGGAATGTGGAGATGAACCACAGTTCCCTGCCCGGGTGTGCTGTCGATCGAGAGTGCGCCACCGCATAGTTGGGCACGGTGCTTCATGTTCGCCAGCCCGCTTTCGCGGTCCGGGTCCTCAAAGCCTCTGCCATCGTCGATGATCCTCAATTCCAGGTGATCCGTTGTCGACTTCAGGGAGACTGTGATGGCACGGGCTCCGGCGTGACGAAGGGCATTGGAAAGACCCTCGAGGAGAATTGCGCGAACATGATCAGCTGGCTCGCCGCGTACCGAGGTGTCCAGCGGACCGGAGAGTTGCAGGACAGGTTCAAGTTCGTGGCCGTCGAAGGCGTCGGCCACGAGGGCGAAGACGGTGGTGGTGAAGGTCGGGGTGACCTGCGGGACGGAACGCAATGAGTAGATCGTGTCTCGAAGTTCGCGGATGGTGGCGTCGAGTTCAGTCGTGATTGAACTGATACGGCCCAGCGCCTCCTCGTCCGGGGTGTATTTGCGGAGGCTCTGAATACTGAGGCCGGCGGCGAAAAGCCGTTGAATGACCAGGTCGTGCAAATCCCGTGCAATCCGGTCGCGGTCACCGAAGACCGCCTCCTGCTCCCTTTGGCGGTGAATCCGCAGAAGCTCCAGTGCGAGAGACACGTGAGACGCGAACACACGCATCACTTCGTGATCAACTTCGGTGAACAGTGGCGCCCCCGGAGCGCGGCCGATGAGCAGGAACCGCCGGTCCCCTTCCCCGGGGAGCCTGCAGCACAAAGCCGTTCCGATCCGGCCTTCGGCTGCGGGTAGCAGCTGCGCAATTTCGTGCGGGCTCAGAAGCGCCGGAGAGGGCGACATCGTCAGCGATTCCAGCAGCGAGGCACCTTGGCTTCGCCGCCCGAGGAGGCTTTCGACGTCAACTCCGTCTGCGGCTTCGCACATCAGTTCATGCTGGGTGCCGAATGCCCGAAGGACAGCTGCCAGGATGCTCTGCGATGAGTCGGCAGCGTGGGCCGAAAGGATCTCCAGATCGTTTCGGTCCTCGTCTTGCTGACCGAGCAGCTCCCTGACCGCGTTCAGTCCGCCCTCCAACCATCTCGTCCTGCGGTTGGCTTCGTCGAACAAGCGGGAGTTCTCGATCGCCACACCAGCGGCGGACGCCAACGAGACAAGTAGCTGCTCATCGGCGGCGGAGAAGTCCGCTCCCCCGTTCTTCTCCGTCAGGTAGAGGTTCCCGAACACCCGGTCATGGATGCGTATGGGAACCCCCAGAAAGGAGGTCATCTGGGGGTGGTGGGCCGGGAAACCGTAGGAGAGGGGGTGATCGCGTAGATCTGACAGTCGCAGCGGATGAGGCTCTGTAATCAGCAGTCCTAGGACGCCGTGCCCGGTGGGCAACGGTCCGATCCGGTGGATCTCATCGTCTTGAAGCCCGACGGTGATGAAGTGGCTGAGTCTCCGGTGCGGACCGATGACACCCAGGGCTCCGAAGCGTGCATCAACGAGTTGGCATGCTGCGGAGATGACTCGCTCCAGGACTGTGTCGAGTCCTAAGTCGTCTGCGATGGCAGCGAAGGCTGCCAGAAGGTGCTCGACCCCCGCAATCGATTGCCTGACAGAGTCCGCGGGAAGCTCCCCTGGATCCGTGATCATCAACTGCACTCCTTCGAAGAAGGCGCTCTACCTTCTCATTGACGTTCGATCTGCCGAGGAGGGGCGGCTCGTAGTCCTCGCTGACCGGTAGGGTCCGAGGGCCCTACTGGTCGGGCCGGTCAGTTCGTAGTGTCCGTATATGGAAGCTGAGAGTACACCTACGAAAATTCTTGCAGCTCATGAATGCTGGAGCTTGCTCCGTGATAGCCCGATCGGGCGACTGGCGTTCTGTGTGCAGGGAGAACCCGATATTCTCCCCATCAACTTCGTCGTCGATCACGGCTCGATTGTTTTCCGCACATCCGAAGGAACGAAGTCCCGCTCCTCAGAGAGAGCTGCCGTCGCCTTCGAAGCTGACGGTTTTCTCGGTGACGGCACTCGAGTGTGGAGTGTCGTCGTGAAAGGGCAGGCGTCGACCATCAACCAGACACCCGAGCTCATGAGGACGGTGCACTTGCCCTTGCACCCGTGGGAGGCGGGCCGGAAGGACCGGTACATGCGCCTGGTCCCCGAGACGATCAGTGGGCGCTCGTTCGCGCCGGTTTCGACATCGCCTTACCTTCAAGCGGTGGAGGCACACGATGAGTAAAAACCAGAGTCGGGCACGGAGGCTCCAGCAGCAGTGAATGGGTAACCGAGCCCAACGAGCTGATCGATCTGGCTCCTGCCCCATGCCGGCCGATGATCAGCAGGTCCGCGCCCGCGCCCTGTAGCGTGAGGGCCTGCAGCGGTGAGTGGAGGTCGTCCACGACCCACCGCACCGGCAGCGAGGGATGCCTCCTCCTCACCTCCACCAACATCGCCGACGCGCTGACGGTCATAGGTTCAAATGACGGACCCATGGCCGTCACCACGGTCAGGGAGGTACCAGCGGCATCAGCCTCCTCCGCAGCCCTCATGAGCGCCTCATAAGACGCCTGGGAACCGTCCACTCCTGCAACCACACCGCCCCGGTCTTCTGCCAATGACGGATGCAGGAACCGTGGCGGTACCACCACGACCGGTGCACCCGAATTCAGCCCTACCAGCAGCGCGACGGATCCTGCAAAGACACCGGTGCCCGGGTCCTTCCGATCAGCGCCGACGATGATCATGTCCGCGGATGCAGACATGCCCAGGAGCGCCTCGACAATTCCACCGCAATGTACGTACGTCGCGACCCGCAGGCCGGGATGACAGTGCACTACCCTTCCCGCTTCATCGCTGACAAGGTCCCGGCCGGCGATCACCTTGTCCCCGTACGCGGTTCCTGGTCTAAGCAGCGAAGGATCGGCAACGGCATGCAGAATCGTAAGCTGCACGCCGAGTGACACCGCCCTGCGGGCGGCCCAGTCCACTGCAGCCCGGTCCGTCACTGGATCACGCATCGCCACAAGCATCCGTTCCCCATGCGGGGTGGTCGGTGCAGCCGACACCCTGTCGGGCAGGAGAGTCGTCATGGTCGTGCCTCCGGATCATGATCAAGCTCAGGATCTTGGGCCTGAGACGGGATGACGACGGCTCGTCCCCGAAGGGTGCCGGCGTGGAGCGACTCGTAGGCGGGGCGCCTCATCAAGGCTGAAGCGTTCAATTTCGACCTTGATCCTGCCCGTGCGGGCCAGTTCCAGGACTTCAATGAGCTCGGATCGAGATCCCCAGTAAGGGGCTCTCGCCGATGACTCCCACGGCGTTGAAAAGAACCCGACCTGCACTGTCCCGGGGCCGACCCCGACGACGACGATCTCCCCGCCGACGCCAACGAGGCGGGCAGCGAGTTCTGTGGTCGATTGGATGCCGACGAAGTCAAAGACGGCCGCCGCGCCCCGTCCGCCGGATAGCGCGCGAATCTCCTCCTCAAGCATCAACATCGTCTCTGCTGCTCCGCCAGTCACGAACCCGAAGTGTGCTCCGACGGCTCGCGCCAGATCGATCTTGTCCCCGGCAGTGTCGAGCGCTATCACCAAACTGGGCGTGATCGCGCGGAGGATTTGCACCGCAACGTGTCCGAGACCGCCCGCGCCAATGACTATTGCTACCGATCCTGGTACCAGGATCGGCAGGCTCTTCTTGATCGCGTGATAGGGCGTCAGGCCCGCATCGGTCAAAGACACGCAGGTCACCGGGTCGAGGCCGCCCAACGAGACGAGGTGCCGCGCGTCGTCGACTAACAGGTACTCAGCCATCGCGCCAGGCGCACCAAGACCGGGTGGGCGGATACCTTGGACCGCAGCGCTCTCGCAGTAGTTCTCCTCACCGCGGGAGCACGCATAGCAGCGCCCGCAACCCCAGGGACCATAAACAAGCACCGACTCCCCGACGCTGATTCCCTTCACCCCCTCACCGAGAGATTCGACAATGCCGGCACATTCGTGCCCAAGGGTCAGCGGGAGCCCGTACACGTACTGCTCTTCCGGCAGACTCATGATGAACTCGTCTGAATGGCAGACCCCCGCAGCGCTTACACGAAGCAGCACCTCTCCCGGCCCAGGAACCGGTACGGGAACGTCAACGACCTCCGGGGCTCTGCCGATACTTCTGTACTGAAAAGCCTTCACGAGTGACCTTTCCCTCCGATAAGTCCTGCTCCCTGTCTTCTACGATCACAGACCGGTAACCGCTCGATCAGGGTCTTTCGGCCCTGATATCCATGCAGGGCTCCCCCGTAGCGTCGATATCAGCCACCCGTTACCGATGTGCCGGATGGCGTCACTCCGATCCCAGAGTGACGCGCAGGAACAGGACCGACAAGAGTGGGCGCGAGGCCCACATCATGGAAGGACCGCATGATGACAACGCCTTCACGTCAGGACAGCTACTGGGATAGCCCGGGAACACTGCACGCCTCCGAGGTGCTGACGCCGTCCCAGTGCTGGGCGTTGGCAACCACACAGACGATGGGTCGTCTCGGGTTCCTCCGCGAAGGGCTGCTGAACATATTCCCCGTCAACTATTTCGTCCTCGACGAGCACGTCTATTTCAGGACTAGGGCCGACGGTCTCATTGCGACCAGCTACCTCGAACACGCGGCGTTCCAAACCGACTTCGTGGATATGACCACACAGAGCGGATGGGCCATCCTCGTCAACGGACCCGCTACCCGGGTTCAGGACCCTGACAGGCTTTCCATCCTCTGGGGCAAGGTCGCTGAGGAACCGTGGGCACCAGGGTTACGCGACTTATTTTTCGACTTCACGCCGGAGCACGTGCGAGGCCGGCGGTTCCACACCACCCACTAAGCCGGCCTATCAATGCGCCCCCACCACACAGATAGTTCACACAGACAGATCATGTGAACAGACCAGGCGGACAGATCGGGTGCAAAGTAATGTCCCTTATTGGATCCCTCGATCTCCTCCACCGATCGGTGTCGATGGTGCCAGCTCAAGCATCCCGGCAAGCGCTCCATCTGGTTACTAACGAGAGAAGGAAATCATTATGGATCAGGACCAAGCAATACAGCCTGCGGTGATCTCAGTGCCCGGGAACAGCATCACCGCCCGGGCGCGCGCCGGGACCGGTCCCCGTCCCCTTACTCCAATGTGCCTGATGTGCGGTTCGGAGGACTCCCTGGTCTTCACCAAGTACACCGAACCCCTGACCCTTCCCAACGGGCGAGTGAAGCCCTCCCACGCCTGGTACTGCTGCACGCGCTGCGGACGCACCCGCGATCACACCGTCTCTGCCGGATGGCGCCCGCCCGGCTGGTTCTACTGCACCTGACGAGTACGGCCCATCGAGACGGCAGGAGTACATCGTGCACTTAAGTGTCCAGCGTAGCGGCGGCATCACGGGGGTGACGCGGCTATGGTCCGCTGAAATTCCGGAAGGCGAATGCCCCAGATGGGAAGCAGTTCTCGCGGACGTCCCTCAAAGCGTTAGCACGCGGCCGGATGAGCGCATGTACGACATCACCTTAGGAGGTTTCCATATCCAGGTCACCGAGAAGGATGCGCACCAAGGCCAAATTGCTCGACTGCTACGCGAAGTGCAGCAGACCGGTGCTGCAGCGGACCGGAGCGGATCTGATCTTCTCGCGAAGGCAGAAGCCCCGTCAAAGACACCTGCGTCAGAGAAAGCTGCCTCATCGCTCCATCCAGATGCCGCCACAGCCGCTTTTCATCCACGCCGCTTCTGATCCTTCCTACCGTCACCGAAGCGTAGTGCTGGTCACGTAGCCTACCTACCTGCCTACCTTTGTCAGAAAAGGAAATGCTGACATGGCAGGAGCCGACGTGTGTCAAAGCCGACGGTAGAGATCTACGGCTCCAAATAAAGAGGCTGCACGATCTGCAGGTTACGGGGCGCGGGGCAAGCCATGGTTGTCGCCAGACGAACTGTGAATGCCCTAGCACTCAGATCGGGTCGCACGGACTCCCATGCTTGTGCTCCGCTGAGATCGACGATGACAGTGCTGCCCTGAGCCAAGGTACCCGCACGGCGCACGACCAGGTCCAGTCCGCGCAGGTTCACTGACGTCACGCGGCCATGGACGATGATCCGCACTGTCCTCAGAGACGTATCTGTTGCAATCAGGACCTGAAATTTTTGCCCTACCGAAGACGGGTGGGCTGCCATGGACTTCTCGCGCAGAGATAGCCGGGAAACAGATCCGGGGCTGGTAGCAGCATGCGCTACAGCACCTGGGTCCGTGTTATGCGTCGCGGCGGAATGTGCTGCCGCCTGAGCCTTCGCTGAGGCGTTCACCGGTCTAGGGCCTCTACAGGGAATTGACGGAGAACTGGCGACACGGATGCAAGCGGCGGAGGGCTAGTTGTCAGACTGGTGGAAGAGCCCGCTGCACGAGCCTGTGCCCTGAGGAACACGACTTCCACTCCCGAGAACCTATGCTCCCCATGCTCGTCACTGCTGAGCTTTTCGCCGGTGGTCGCCTCCACACGGTTCACAAGTGTTCGTGGCAGGACAACCGTTCCGGGATTGCTGATCAACCACTGTTTCACAACGGAATCGAGCCCGACCCACAGCGTACTGATGGTATTCACAAGAGAACCTTCCAGTCGTATCAAAGACCTACCCCGCAGACACTGAGGCTTCCGCGGCGCAGCTCCCACAAAGGCACCCGTATCGGGCGATATCAGGTGAGTGCTATCCATCCCACCTCAACCACCGGACTACCGACAGGGCCGAAAGACCCCTTCGCGTCTTTATCGCTCACCGGACACAAGATCCCTGTGATCATCAATTGGAACCTCGTGCACGAGCTTCGCGTCATCGATTGCCGCTGACGTATCACTGGTAGTGACCTTCGGCTCTGGTTGCTGACCTCACCGGATTCCACGCTTGAAGCATGAGAAGCCACGGTGACGACCGACCTCAACCTCAACCTCAAGACAAGGCTGAGCCACAAACCGGGGGCATCCTAACGACTCTTCAAGCAGGCACTGCTGCTCCGAGACAGAGCACCTTGGGTTCGGTTGATGATCCGCTCGGCGTCCGATCCCTTGTGGAGCAGGCGATAAGGTCCGCTGCACAATGTGTCGGTCTGAGTGTGTCCATGGAAGGCGGAACAGTAATTCTTACCGGTACGGCCGCATCCTCGCAGGACAGATGCAGGGCCGGTCTAGCCTGCTGGTGCGATCCAATGGTGAGCGCCGTGCAGAACAATCTCCGGATCAAGCCTCAGTCCTGAGCGATGCGGTAATTCCACTGTTCCATTAGAACCCACCAGGTGTGCCCTACGCCCTCCAACAGTTGCTACTCGACTGCGCCATGCGGGGTCTCCGGCGTAGGATCCGCGACCGCCGACGGCGGACAGAAAGAACGGAACCTCATGCCAGTATCGACTCCGGATCGCCGGCGCACGACCGGTGAGACGATGCCGTGGATAGACCATGCCTCGCTTAGAGCATGCCGCGGTTAGACCATGCCGGTGGTGCCGAGGAGGGCGCCGACGAGGTAGGTGAACGCCATCGCCAGTGCGCCGCCGAGGACGAGGCGGAGCATGGCACGCCGCCGGGAGCTCCCGCCGACGTGGGCGCTGACAGCCCCGGTGATGGTCAGTGCCACCAGGACCGCGACGAAGGTCAGTGGTATGCGGACCTCCTTCGGCAGAAGGAGGATCGCGAGCAGCGGTAGGACGGCACCAGCCGCGAACGCTGCAGCGGAAGCTAACGCTGCATGCCAGGGGTTGACGACCTCGAGTTCGTCGATGTTCAGTTCGGCTGAGAGGTGGGCGGCCAGGACGTCATGACCCGTCAGTTCGACAGCAACCTGCCGGGCCGTGGCGGGCGTGAGGCCATTGGCCTCGTACAATCCGGCCAGCTCGTCGAGCTCACCGTCGGGATCCTCCCGCAGCTCCTGCCTCTCCTTCTCGATCAGGGCTTCCTGGCTGTCCTTCTGGCTACTAACCGATACGTACTCGCCCAGGGCCATCGAGACGGACCCGCCCACCACCGCGGCGGTGCCGGCGACCAGGATCGGCGCGAGGATGTTCGTCACGCCGGCGACTCCGATCACCGTGGCCGCGCCTGTTGGGTCTGGGCATAGCTCATGGCGATAAGGTCCGGGCCCGATTGCAGAAGGTCCTCACCCGCTTCTCCACCGGAACCGTCAAACGCTCCATCCCGGTAGCGATAGCGCTGTTCATCCTCGCAGCAGTCGTCCTGACCATCGCACTCCTCCCATAACCTGAGTGCGGCATCGGGTCCGCCGGACTCGGTGAGCGTCGGGCTGTCCCCCTCCTCGGCCGGCATCCGACCCGTACACGGAGATCACGGCTGAGGCGCCTATCGCGTCAGATGCTGGCGAGCCGGTATGGCTCGATGAGAAGTTCCTCGAGTTCGGCGCGGTCAATCCTGCCCAGCAGTACAAGCACCGTGCTCTCATCTCCCCTGCCGTAGGGGTCGACGAGGGATGGTTCCGCTTGCGCATGGATGAGCGCGAGGCTTTCCTCCGACTTCACGCTGAGGGTGTCCTCGTCGTACATCCGGGCGAACATGGTGCGCGCGAACCAGGCAGGCTGCCGCCACCTGATTTTCTCGACCAGGTCCGGAAAGCCCAGGCAGAGCGCCCGGACATCCGATTTGCTCAGCGCCGTCGAGTGACGGCACACCGCCGGTCGCCCGGCAGCGCGGTTGCTGCCGCGCACGGTTAGTCAGTCGACGGAACGACCTTCATTAGTTGGCGCTGCCGCCAGACACCCCTGGCGTGGCACGCTTACTGCGTGGATCTTGAAGTGACATCGGACTTGATCATTCCGGCGACCGAATTGCAGTGGAAGTTCTCAAGGTCGTCCGGGCCTGGCGGGCAGCATGTCAACACTTCTGACAGTCGGGTGCAACTCACCTGGGTGGCATTGGAATCGTCGGCGCTAAGCGATGAGCAACGGATGCGAATCGTTCACCAGCTCGACCGGAGCGTTGTCTCGGGCGCGATCACGGTAACGGTGTCGGAGCAGCGGTCCCAGTTGCGTAACCGCGAAATCGCTCTCAAGGCGCTCCGCGAAATTGTGGCCGCCGCACTTACCCCTTCGCCCCCTCTGCGCCGCGCGACGCGTCCCACACGCGGCTCTGAACGGCGCCGTTCGGCGTACAAGCAGCAGCGATCCGCGACCAAGCGACAACGCCGACGGCCCACCAGCGAGTAACGGCTCGCTGTGGCCGGTGCTTCGTGACGCACGCGGACTTAGCAACGAGGACGAGAAGCACACAGCAGCATGCGTTCACCACGCCCAATCTTGAGGCGGCTGCTCGGTGGCAAGCACCCGTCGGGTCGTCTTCTCGGAATGGGTGGTCCCGCATTCTCCGAATGGCCCACGTTTAGCGAATAGGACAACAGCGTGGCGGTCGAAGTGGTCGATCCACCAGGACGACACGCCACCGTTTGCTTGGGCATCAAGCCACTGCTCGTACAGCCCCCTGAACCGGTCGACGGCTTCTGGGTGGTTCCACCACCGGGAGCACCAGTACTGGTTTTGCGACCGATCCACGGACTCGAGTATTGCTACGAGGCTTTCCACCCAGTCCACGAGGTCTTCCGGGGTGTAGGTGAGCTCTGCCCCCTCGCCCTGACCGTTAGGTTCGGTACCACTCACGGTCGTGTTTGTAGTTCCCGTCATGACGGCATCCCTGTCTTTTGGCCCTTGATGCGGTCGACTGTTTCCCCGATGCGGGTGTTGATCGTTTTGTCTCGGAACCAGGGGACGGTGCGGACGATGGTTCCGCCTCCGTTGGAGGTCTTCACCCATGCTCGGTTGGCGGGGAGTTCGGAGAGCTGGGAGACGGACAGGATGTCGCGGCGCTGGGTCTGCACGGACCGGGAGGACCCGTTTCTCGAGGTCGAGGAGCTGCGGACCTTCGCGTCGTACTGGCCGATCGTCTTGGACAGCGACTCGAGAAACTGTGTGTCGTCGGACCCGCCGCCGTAGACCTTGATGGCGGCCGCGGACCAGAGGGTGTCCCACCCGGTGCGTTCGAGCATGGCCATCCCCTGCCCGCGGGTCTGGAAGTAGGAGCTGACGACGATGCCCATGGACCCGAAGAACGAATACCAGTCGGGCAGCTGCTTGAGTTTGACGACGTTCCCGACCTCGTCCAGGTCAGCGACTAGAGGCACCGGAAGGCGGCCACCGGCACGACGGGCGGCCTGCTGCGCGGCCGTGAACACCGCATAGACCAGCATGGACACGAACGCTGCGCCGGAGCCTGCAGCATCCTGCGAGAGCAGGATCAGCGTGTCCTTGCCGGTCACAAATCGGGCCGGATCAAACACCGGGACGCCCGGGGTCGGCGTCGACCACGCCACGAGCTCGTCGTGTACCAACGCTGAGGCCATGCGCTGGGCGCTGGCGGCCACGGACCCGCGGGTGTCGTCTGGTTGGGCGCTCATGCCCTTCATTGCCGATGCCGGGCCCGCAAAGCCGGCACGCTCGAGGAGTACGGCTGGTTCCATGAAGTCCGCGCTAACCACCCACCGCAGGACGTCCTTCATAGTGCCGTCATTTTTGGCGGCGGCGAGGAGGCACCAGGCCAGGAAGTCACGTCCCTGCGAGTCGAACTGCGCGTCCCCCTTGCCTTGACCGGCGTTGGGTGCCGACGAGGTTTCAAAGATTGAGGCAACCTCGCCTGCGCTCACCGTATCCGTGACACAGGTGAGTGGGTTGAAGATCATGGCGGGTCGGTGGCTGTCGCGCCAGATCCGCTGCGGGTCGAACAGCCACACCGTTCCGGTAGCGGTTTCCATTGTTGTGCGGGCGGCCAGGACCTCGGCAACGCCGTCGACCTTGTTGCTGGTCATCACCTACGGGCCGGGCGCTTCGGTGGCGTGACGAACGACCTGTGGTGTCGACTTACCCCGCCCTACCCCTCAGACGTAGGTCGAGCACTCCCGCCAGCCCTGAATAACTGCTTTGGCCCCGGCGTCGCCGGCATACCCGATGGTCGGGCCCGGGCCGATGCTTTCGGCGGTCGGGTGGAGGCGGGCGGCTTCGGTGAGGCGGGCATCGAGCATCGCCGGGCGCATCTTTCCGCCGGGACTCATTCGACGGGATACCTCGGCGGTGCGTGACACCGGGCGGGTCCTCCACCTCGCAAAGGCAGCGATGACCACGACCGCTTCGGCGCCGAGCAGCTAGCTCGCGGCCGCCGGCCACGGATCCCCGGTGGCAAGGCCAATGACGAGGGTGATCGGGTTCCATGACAGGTCGGTGGGAACCGGTGTGAACGCGTCGGCAAGGTGGATGAGGGCGACCGCGGCGAACGCAGCGAGGACCACGAACGAGAGGCGATGACGGGGCCGTTTTCCTCGGTCCACGTCCGGGGGGGGGGGCGGTGACACCTGACTGGTGTTGGGGTTCATCGACCCTTCGGCGACCAGCCGACCAGCCGACCAGCCGACCAGCAGGGCCTTCTCCCGCTCCGAGACGGGAACACCGGTCCAGCAGGTCCGACTCGTTCTGCGCGAGTCCGCCGAGGATTTTTACGGAGGAGCGTTCCACGAAACCGGTCGCGATTTTCGTCAGCTCGTCGGTGGACAGCTGTAGGTCCTCGATGAAGTGCGTGATCATCAGTTGCCCCAGGCCCTCGGTCCGGTTCAGGCGGGTGATGGAGTCGATCTGGTGCACCAGCAGCTCACTGGCGCTCAGGGATTGCCACAGCTCGTCCATGATCATCAGGTGGTGGCGTTCCTCCATCAGGCCCGCGTCGGCGAGGGTCTTCGCGGCCGAGATGCCGGCCTGACCGTAGGACCAGCACACTGTCTGCACCGCGGCGCGGAGCGTCAGCTGCGATTCGTCGATGAGGGAAATATCGAAGTCAACGGAGGCGTCGATCTCTATTTCCTTGGTGGTGTGCTGGCAGAACACGTCGCCGAACGGGCCGTGCTCACCGAGGGCGTTCAGGCCGGCCAGGAAGTTCTTGAGCCGACTGGATCTGCGGTGGCGCGGACTTGATGGCGTCGACAACGTCCCCGACCAGCGGTTGCCGGCTCTCAACTTCTGCTTCTCGGCCGCCATGGCGATCACCATGGACAGCACCGTCTGTTCCTGCTTTTTCGCATCCAGCGGTTCCTTGAACACCAGTTCGATGAGCCCGGTGAGGGTCATCAGGCGCCGTGCGTGGATCTCGGCGCCATCTGCCGCTGCATCGAAGCCGGAAGACACGCGAGCTCCCGCCAGAGCGGGCCGGCGTCGAGAGGGTTGGCCCCTCCGACACCAGTGGCAGCGTTCCACATGATCTTCGCCTCGACAGCCTGCAGCTGGTCAGGGCTCTCGACCGTCGCGGTGACGCCGATGCGAAGCGCACCAGTGCCGCCCTTCGGCTTGCTCCCGTTCGGCCTTGCGGGCCTTCTCGAGGGTGCAATCCGGCCAGCTCGTCGAGCTCACCGTCGGGATCTTCCCGCAGCTCCTGCCTCTCCTTCTCGATCAGGGCTTTCTGGCTGTCCTTCTGGCTACTGACCGACACGTACTCGCCCAGGGCCATCGAGACGGATCCGCCCACGACCGCTGTGGTGCCGGCGACCAGGACCGGCGCGAGGGTGTTCGTCACGCCGGCGACTCCGATCACCGTGGCCGCTGTGGACACGATCCCGTCGTTGGCTCCCGCCACGGCAGCCCGCAGCCGGTTCAACCGTGCCGCAACACCACTGTCATGGGGCTCGACCAGACCCTGTTCATCCGTCATGGAAGCAGTCAACACCCGACGTCCGGCTCCAGCCACGCAGGAACGGCTCACCTGAGACCGGCACCGCAGCAGCCGGCGTGCCTTGACCCTCCGGAACGGGCTGTCGGGCAGTCATGCCTCAGGAGGTTTCGCCGGCAGTTCTACCCGCGCACCCCACTCCGTCCCTGGCTGGAGTGTCCGCTTCCTCATCAGGCAGGTCGACGCTGCCGAGAGTTGACGGGCGCAGCGATAGGTTCCGCCGTCTGAAGTGGTCGTCATCCGTGGGGGTATAAGCCCCGCGTGTGTGGTGGCGGAACGGGTCACCTTCACCGAGGGGGGGTGAAGGTGACCCGTTCCTCCTTCGCACGCGTCAGGCGAAGGTGGCGGCGTCGATGACGAAGCGGTAGCGGACGTCAGAGTTCAGCACACGCTCGTAGGCGTCGTTGATGTCGTCGGCACCGATGAGCTCGGTCTCGGGGTGGATGCCGTGCTCGGCGCAGAAGTCGAGCATCTCCTGCGTCTCGCGGATTCCGCCGATCATCGAACCTGCCCAGCTGCGGCGGCCCGGGATCAGGGCGAACGCGGGGACACCGAGGGGCTCGGAAGGAGCGCCCACGTTCACGAGGGTCCCGTCGACCTTGAGGAGGCCGAGGTAGGCACCCATGTCCACCTTCGCCGAGACCGTGTTGATGATCAGGTCGAACGAGTTGGCGAGCTCCGTGAAGGTCTCGGGGTCCTTCGTGGCGTAGTGGGCCTTCGCGCCGAACCGCAGGGAGTCCTCTTTCTTTGAGGTCGTCTGCGAGAGCACCGTGACCTCGGCGCCGAGGGCAGCGGCGATCTTCACGCCCATGTGGCCGAGACCGCCGAGGCCCACGATGGCCACCTTCGTGTCCGGGCCTGCCTTCCAGTGGTGCAGCGGCGAATAAAGGGTGATCCCGGCGCAGAGCAGCGGGGCGACCTTCTCGAAGTCGAGGCTCTCGGGGACGCGGAGCACGAAGTCTTCGGTGACGACGACGGCCTGCGAGTAGCCGCCCTGGGTGATGGTGCCGTCGGCGGGGTCGACGCCGCCGTACGTCTGGATGTTGCCTTCAGCGCAGTACTGCTCGTCGCCGCGGACGCAGTATTCGCACTCACCGCAGGAGTTGACCATGCAGCCCACGCCGACGCGGTCGCCGACCTTGTGTTTGGTGACCTCGGAGCCGATCTCACTCACGGTGCCGACGATCTCGTGGCCGACGACCTGGGGGTACTGGATGTCGCCCCACTCGCCGCGGACGGTGTGGATGTCGGAATGGCAGACGCCGGAGTAGGCGATGTCGATCAGGACGTCCTTGGGGCCGACGTCGCGGCGCTCGATGGTGGTCCTGATCAGTGGTTCGGTGGCGGACGGTGCCGCGACGGCGTTGACGGTGCGCATGATTCTCCTTGAAAAGGGCGGGGTGTGGGCAGGCTGTGGGCGTACAGATGAGGCATCAGTGCGTCTTCACGACAGCTGGCGTGTTGGTGTCGGTCGATGGTGACCGCGGCCTCGAGGTACACAGGACGCGGGGTGGACCCTGTTGACGCCGGGTGACCGCCAGCGCATCGTCTGAGGCCCCACGATCGGCACCTCTTCGACAGTGCCTGATCAGCGATCCCTACGTAGTAGCCGATCTGTTCGTCGTAGCGGATTCGTCGGCGGTCGATGCTCGACAGTCGATCTTACCGAATCCAGCGCTACTGATTGCGCGCGCCGCCATCGTCGAGTGGCTTGGGAAGCTCAACGGCACGCCTCAATCATGCAGGACGAGGTGAGCGGGAGCTGCTTCGGGGGCCGCTGACCGAACGGCCCGTGCTCACCGAGGGCGTTCAGGCCCACCAGCAGGTTCTTGACCTGCGGCAGGCACTCCTTCCTCACGGCCGCACCCTCCTAAATCCGGTCGGCACGGCTCATCGAGGACAAGACCCCCGATCCTGCTTCTTCGCGTCCGGTGGCTCCCCGGAGACCTACAGCCGGCCGGCATGGCACACGGTCGACGCCGGAGGAGGACCGCGCCGGAACTTCTCACGATGCACCTGCGCCGCGGATAGGTGATCGTCACGAATCGTTCACGCGGCGCGCCAGGACCTGAAACGCAGCCTCACTAGCCTCGGGGAAACGCTCGAACACCATCCCTGGAGGACTCCGTGAGCATCGACGAGGCAGCATCCCCCACCCTTGCCCCACCACCATCGGGCGTCACCGCGCTGACCCATCGCCCCGGCCGCTGGATCGACGGCTGGGATGCCGAGGACACCGCGCAGTGGAACGGCGTCGGCAGGTCCATCGCGAGACGCAACCTGCAGTGGTCCATCGCCTGCGAGTTCCTCGGCTTCGTCGTCTGGCAGCTCTGGTCCATCGTCGTCGTCTACCTGCCGGCGGCGGGCTTCACCTTCACGACGTCGCAGATCTTCTGGCTGATCTCCATGCCGTCCCTCGTCGGTGCGACGCTGCGCATCCCCTACACCTTCATGGTGCCGAGATTCGGCGGACGCAACTGGACCATCATCTCGGCCCTGCTCCTGCTCATCCCGGCCGTCGGACTGGCCCTGTGCGTCTCGAACCCGGAGACGCCGTTCGGCGTGATGCTCGCCGTCGCCGCCCTCGCCGGTCTCGGTGGCGGCAACTTCGCCAGTTCGATGGCGAACATCACCTTCTTCTACCCTGCCCGCGAGAAGGGCTGGGCCCTCGGGCTGAACGCCGCGGGCGGCAACCTCGGTGCCGCCGTCGCGCAGTTCGTGGTCCCCGTCGTGATCGGCCTCGGAGCGGCCTTCACCCTGGGCATCCCCTTCGCCGGGTGGGTCTGGGTCCCGCTGATCCTGGTCGCCGCGTTCGGCGCCTGGAAGTACATGGACAACCTGTCCAACGCCAGGAGCGACCTCGCCGGATCCCTCGCGGCGGTCCGCGAGCCACACCTCTGGATCATGGCGCTCCTCTACATCGGGACGTTCGGCTCGTTCATCGGCTTCGCGGGCGTCTTCCCGAAGCTGATCGCCGATTCCTTCCCGGCCTTCAGGACCATCGACATGATGGGGATCAGCCTCACCCTGGCCTTCCTGGGCCCGCTGGTCGGCTCGCTCGCCCGCCCGTTCGGGGGGCGTCTCGCGGACCGCTTCGGCGGTGCGATCATCACGGTGTGCGCCTTCGCCGTGATGGCGGCCATTGCCCTCACCGTGGTCTGGACGCTGCCCCTGGGCAACTTCTGGCTCTTCCTCGGCCTCTTCCTGGTCCTCTTCACGGCGGCCGGCGCCGGCAACGGTGCCACGTACCGGATGATCCCGATCATCTTCGCCCGGCGCGGCGCAGCGGGACAGGCAGGGGAGGTCCGTGAGTCGGTCAGTACCGCCCGAAAGTCAGCCGCGGCCCTCGGCCTCATCTCCGCCGTCGGTGCCTACGGCGGCTTCCTGATCCCCCAGGTGCTCAACGCGTCGAACAGTGCGACCGGCAGCTATGACAACGCCTTCTACGGCTTCGTGGCCGGCTACGTCCTGATGCTCGCCGTCACCTGCTTCTTCTACCTCCGCCGCTCGTCCACGGTCGGCAAGGTCTGATCCGTGCCGGCCCAGGTGGGAACCGAGACGCACTGCCCCTACTGCGCACTCCAGTGCGCCATGACGGTCACGGCGGGCTCCGGGAGCGTCCGCGGGGACACCGGACGGCACGACGACGCGACGATCGCGGGCCGCGACTTCCCCACCAACCGCGGCGGGCTCTGCCGGAAGGGCTGGTCGGCCGCCGACCTCCTCCGCCACCCGGACCGGCTCACCGCTCCCCTGCTGCGTGGACCGGACGGCGTGCTCCGGGAATCGACGTGGGACACCGTGCTCCCCCTCATCTCCCGACGCGTCCGGAGCATCCAGGCCGAGCACGGCCAGGATGCCGTCGCGGTCTTCGGCGGCGGCGGGCTCACCAACGAGAAGGCGTACACCCTCGGCAAGTTCGCGCGGCTGGCCCTTCGCACCTCGAGGATCGACTACAACGGACGGTTCTGCATGTCCTCCGCGGCAGCCGCCGGGAACCGTGCCTTCGGCGTCGACCGCGGCCTGCCGTTCCCCCTGGCCGACCTCGACGACGCGTCGGTGGTGCTGCTGCTCGGGTCCAATGCGGCGGACACCATGCCGCCCTTCATCCAGCACCTCCGCGGCGCACAGGCGGCGGGCGGACTGATCGTCGTCGACCCCCGCCGTTCCGCCACCGCACGCCTGACCGGACAGGGGCAGGGCCTCCACCTCCAGCCCACCCCGGGGACGGACCTCGCGCTCCTGCTCGGGCTCGCGCACGTCGTCGTCGCCGAGGGTCTCGAGGACCGCGCCTTCCTCGCGTCCCGGACGCGGGGGTACGGGGACGTCGCCCGGGAACTGGCGCGCTGGTGGCCCGAGCGCGTCCAGGCCGTCACCGGCGTCCCGGCCCCGCTGATCCGCGCGACGGCGAGGCTCCTCGCCCGCGGCGCCCGCAGCGGGACGGCCGGCGGACCCGGTGCGTACATCCTCACGGGGCGCGGCATCGAGCAGCACGCCGACGGCACGGACACCACCACGGCCGCGATCAACCTGGCGCTGCTCCTCGGCCTGCCCGGCACCGCGGGAAGCGGGTACGGCACCCTGACGGGTCAGGGCAACGGGCAGGGCGGCCGCGAGCACGGACAGAAGGCGGACCAGCTGCCGGGCTACCGCAGGATCACCGACCCCGCGGCCCGCGCGCACCTGGCATCCGTGTGGGGCGTGCCCGAGGACGCCATCCCCGGACCGGGACTTCCGGCGGTCGAGCTGCTCGCCTCGCTGGGGCGACCCGATGGCACGCGCTGCCTCTTCGTCCACGGAGCCAACGTGGCGGTCTCGGCACCCGACGCCTCCGCGGTCATCGCGGGCCTGGAGTCCCTGGACCTGCTGGTCGTCTCGGACTTCTTCCTCTCCGAGACCGCTGCCCTCGCCGACGTCGTGCTCCCGGTGCTGCAGTGGGCCGAGGAGGAGGGCACCGTGACGAACCTCGAGGGACGCGTCCTCCGCCGCCGCGCCGCCGTCACGCCGCCGTCCGACGCCCGGAGCGAGCTGTGGATCATGCAGGAACTCGCGCGCCTGCTGGAGGCCCCCTCGGTGTTCAGCGAGGACCCGGAGACCATGTTCGACGAGCTGGCGCGCGCGAGTGCCGGCGGCCCTGCCGACTACTCCGGCCTCGACTACGCCGTGCTCGACGGCGGCTCCCCCGCCTACTGGCCCTATCCGATCGGCAGCACCGGCACGCCCCGGCTCTTCCTCGACACCTTCGCCCACTCCGACGGCCGGGCCGTCCTCGTCCCCGTCACCCCGCGCGCCGACAGTGCGGCGGCCCGCGTCCCGGCGCCCCTGCTCCTCGCGACGGGCCGCCTGCTCGAGCACTACCAGTCGGGTACGCAGACGCGCCGCGTGCCCGAGCTGCTCGCCGCCCGGCCAGGGCCCCGCCTGGACCTGCACCCCGCCACGGCGCAGGGGCTCGGGATCGGCCAGGGCGACCCCGTCCTCGTCACCAGCACGCACGGGGAGGCGCAGGCCACCGTCCACCTGACCCCGGACATCCGCCAGGACACGGTGTTCCTCGCCTTCCATTTCGCCGGCGCCGGGAGCGCGAACCTCCTGACGGGCGGGCCGACCGACCCGGTCTCGGGCATGCCGGAGTTCAAGACGACGCCGGTACGGGTGACCCGCCTCATCGCGCGCGCCCAGGGGGACGATCAGGTACAGGAGGTGTACGCATGACGGCCACGGGCGAATCCGCTGCCGAGCGGATCGTGATCGTGGGCTTCGGGCCCGTCGCCGCACGCCTTCTCGAACACCTCGAACCGCTCGTCGCTGCGGGCGCCGTCGCGGTGACCGTGATCGGCCAGGAGCCGGAGGCTGCATACAACCGCGTCCTGGTCGCGGATGTCGCCGTCGGCCGCACCCGGGAGGGGGCCATCCGGCTCGCGGACGCCGCGGCACTGGCCACCCTCGGCATCGACGTCCGGCTCGGTGCGCGCGTCACCCGGGTGGACCGGCCGTTCCGGCGCGTGCTGCTCGACGACGGTGGGAGCGTCGACTACGACCGCCTGGTCCTCGCGACCGGCTCGCGCCCCGTCCTCCCCCGGCTCGCCGGGATCGACGACGCTCTGCTGCCTGCCGGTGTCAGCTTCCTCCGGGATCTCGCCGACGCGCGGGCGCTCTCCTCGGCCATGGCCGCGGACCGGCGCGTCGTGGTGCTCGGCGGCGGGATCCTCGGCATCGAGGCCGCCCTCGCCGCCGCCGAGGAGGGAGCACGCGTCACGCTCGTCCACTCCGGCCGCGCTCCGCTGGAACGCCATCTCGGCGATGGCGCCCGCGTCCTCGGAGCGGCGCTCGCCCGGACCGGTATCACCGTGACGGGCGGTGCCTCGACAGGGATCACCCTGACGGACGGGCGTTTCTCGGGCCTCACCCTCGAGGGCGGCCTGCAGGTCGAGGGCGGGGCGCTGGTGATCGCCTGCGGTGTCCGTCCGCGGACCGAGCTCGCGGATGGCTGCGACCTCAACACCGCCGCCGGCATCCTCGTGGACCACGACCTCCGCGCGCTCGACACCCGGGACATCTGGGCCATCGGCGACTGCGCCGAGGTGCGCTGCTGGGATCCCTCCTGCGCGGGATGCTCCGGAACCACCGTGCCGCAGGGGCTGATCGGGCCGGGCTGGCAGCAGGCGGACCAGCTCGGGGCGGCCTTCACCGCCGAGCTCACCGGCGCCCTCCCGTCCGCCGCCGCCGGGCCGCCCGATCGGCGGGACCCCCTCCTGCTCCTCAAGGCCCGCGGTGTCGACGCCGTGACCGCCGGGGAGACCGACGCCGATCCCTGGTCCACGGAGCCCGGCCTCGACGTCGCCGTATGGACCGACCCGGGCCACGGCCGCTACGCGAAGATGGTGACGCGCGACGGCGTCCTCGCGGGACTGGTCTGCGTGGGCATGCCGCGGACCGGCGCCGAACTGGTGCTGCTCTTCGAGCGGGGCAGCGAACTGCCGGCCGACCGCTCGAGCCTCCTGCGCCTCGACGGTGTGGAGGGAGGGGCACCGGCCCTCCTTCCGGGACCGGAGGCGACGCTGTGCCGGTGCGCCGGCATCACGCGGGGCACGGTGGAGGCCTCCGTCCGCGCGGGCTGCACGACGGTACAGGAGGTGTCCGCGGGGACCCGTGCCGGCACCGGGTGCGGAGGCTGCCACGAGGACATCCGGTCGGCGATCGAGCAGCATTACGCGGCGGCAGTGGCCCCGTGAGCGGGCAACGGGTGCTCAGACGTGCAGCCGGTACCCGCGCTTGACCACCGTCTCGACGAGGTGCGGGTCGGGCAGCGACTTCCGCAGGCGGTTCACGTTCATGTCCAGTGCGTGCCCTGCCCCGGTGTGCGCGAGCAGGGAGGTGAGCGCGTCCCGGCTCAGCACCGCGCCGCGCGCGGAGAGCAGCGCCTTGAACAGCACCAGCTGCGCGGGGGCGAGGTCCACCTCGACGTCGTCGACCCGCACGGACCGGCCGCGCACCTCCACGTATCCGGCGCGCGTGCGGAGCTGCTCCACGTGGTGTTCCGCGAGGTGGTCGCACACGAGGCGGATCAGCGCGCCCATACGGAAGCGCTCGGGGACGATCGGCTCGATCCCCGCATCGACCAGGGGCTGCGCGGTGACCGGGCCCACGGCGGCGGCGAGGACGCTCCGCCGGAAACGCTGGATCAGTTCCTCCTGCAGCCCCTGTTCCGCGGCGGTGCTGAACAGCGCGTCGACGGCCGGTGCACTCGTGAACGTCACGCAGTCCAGCCGGCCCGCACACACGGCCTCGATGAGGCGGGGCAACCGCTCGGATCCCTCGGGCTTGATCCACCGGTAGGGCGTCACGGTGAGGAGGGCGGCGCCGGCTGACCGCAGGCGTTCCAGCTGATGCGCATCCGCGTAGGCGTGCAGCTGCACACCGATTGTCAGCCCGGCGAGGTCCTGCTCCAGCAGCTCGTCCACGAGCGTCGCCGTGGTCTCGTCGGAACTGATGCCGACGTCGTCGAGCCCCGCGGCGCGCACCGCACCCCGCGCCTTCGGGCCGCGGACGTAGATCCGGCCGCTCCCGAGCACGTCCAGGAGATCGTCACCGAGGCCCGCGGCGTCCGCGGCCTCGAACCACCTGCGCATGCCGTACGCCGTCGTGATGAGGAAGAGATCGGGCCGGGCCTCGACGATGGCGGCCGTGTCGGCGAGCAGGTCGACGTCCTCGGCGATGGGCGCGATCTTCAGCGCGGGGGCGTGGAACACGGAGGCCCCACGCCGTTCCAGGGCGTCGATGAGGTCGCCGGAGCGTCGGTCGGACGTGACCCCGATCCGGAACCCGGCGAGCTGTCCGCCGGACGTGTCGATGCGGAGGGTCTCGGTCATGAGGCCAGCGATTCCGTGAGGCGGGCCAGGTGCGCCGCTCCGCCCTGCAGCTCCAGACCCACGCGCACCACCTCACCGATCACGAGTACCGCCGGCGATTGGCAGCGCGCGGCACCCGCCGCGGTCACGATCGTGGCGAGCGTCCCCGCCGTCGTCCGCTGCGACGCGCTGTAGCCGCGCTCGACGACGGCGACCGGCATGTCCGGCCGCATTCCCGCGCGGCCGAGGCCCGCGACCAGCTGGGGCAGCGTCGAGACGCCCATGAGGACCACGATGGTCCCGCCGAGCCCGGCGAGGTGCAGGTGCTCCTCCTCGGAGAGGGGCGCGTGGCCCGAGACCACCGTGAACACGTGGCTGACGCCCCGGTGCGTGACAGGGATACCCGCCGCGGCCGGCACCGAGATCGCGGAGCTGACGCCGGGGACCACCCGGCACGGGACGCGTGCCTCCAGGCAGACAGCGAGCTCCTCGCTGCCGCGCCCGAAGACGAACGGGTCCCCGCCCTTCAGCCGCACCACGTGCCGCCCCTCCCGCGCGTGCCGGACGAGCAGGTCGTTGATGCCGGACTGCGGGACGCGGTGGTGCCCCGGCAGCTTGCCGACGTCGATCAGCTCCGCGGCCGGGGCGAGGACGGCGAGGTCCTCGGTGGGTGCCAGCCTGTCGTACAGCACGACGTCGGCCTCGCGGAGGGCGGCCGCGGCGTCGAGCGTGAGCAGGCCGAGCGCTCCCGGACCGCCGCCGATCAGCGTCACGTGGCCGGGCCCCCCGGCTGCGGCCTCCTCCCGGACGACCAGGACACCGGCGTGCCGGCAGCGTTCCCGCAGATCCCCGGCGACGTCGGTCCGGTCCGGTCCCGCCGGCCCCGATCCGGCAGCCACGGACGGAACGTCCGCGGCCCGGGGGGTGCATCCGCCCCCGTGCGCTCCCTCGACGAGGACGACGAGGCGCGCGCCCGCCAGGGCGCCCCGTTGGAGCGCCGCGGCACCGCCCACGCGCTCGACGTCGGCCCCGGCGGCGCGATACCGCGCCAGGACCCTGCGCGAGGCCTGCTCGGTCCCGACGACCACGACGCGTTGCCCGGCCAGATCGACGTCGAGCTGCATGGTCAGCCTTCCGTTCGTGGCATGGTGCCGGCCCCGGCGCGCACGGGGATCGCGGAGCCGAGATCGGTCCGCCGTGCCCGGGCCTCGAGTTCCGCCTCCGTGGCCGGGCGTCGCTGGCCGCGTTCCTCGACGAGGACGATCGACTGGTCCGCGGCGTCCGGCGCGTTGACGAAGGACCGGAAACGGCGGAGCCGGTCCGGGTCCCTGAGCGTCGCGGCCCACTCGTCCTCGTAGTGCTCCACGTGCCGGGCCATGGCCGCCTCCAGGTCCTCGCCGATGCCGAGGGAATTCTCGACGACGACGCTGCGCACATGGTCGAGACCACCGTCGAGGTCGTCCATCCAGCGGGCGGTGCGCTGCATCCGGTCCGCCGTCCGGATGTAGTACATGAGGTAGCGGTCGATGTACCTAATCAGGGTCTGCCCGTCGAGGTCCTGGGCGAGGAGCTGTGCGTGGGCCGGCTGGAACCCCCCGTTGCCGCCCACGTAGAGGTTCCAGCCCTGGTCCGTAGCGATCACGCCGACGTCCTTGCTGCGGGCCTCGGCGCATTCTCGGGCGCACCCCGAGACGCCCATCTTGAACTTGTGCGGCGCGCGCAGCCCGCGGTACCGCAGTTCGAGGTCGATCGCCATGGCCACCGAGTCCTGGACGCCGAACCGGCACCAGGTGGACCCGACGCAGGACTTCACGTTCCGCAGAGCCTTGCCGTAGGCCTGGCCGGACTCGAACCCGGCCTCGACGAGGATCTTCCAGATCTCCGGCAGCTGCTCGAGCCGCGCGCCGAAGAGGTCGATGCGCAGCGCGCCCGTCAGCTTCACGTACAGGCCGAACTGCTCCGCCACCTGCGCGATCACCGCGAGTTTCTGCGGGGTGATCTCGCCTCCCGGGATGCGCGGCACCACGGAGTAGGTGCCGTTGCGCTGCATGTTCGCCAGCGCCCGGTCGTTGGTGTCCTGCAGCGTGCCGCGGCCGCCGTCGAGCACGTACTCGCCACGCTGGGTCGCGAGGATGGACCCGATGGCCGGCTTGCAGATGTCGCAGCCGTGACCGGCCCTCGCCTCGTCGGTGGTGCCGAAACGCCGGATGATGTCGGTGAAGGAGCTGAGGTCGAGCGCCTGGATGGCCTCGAACAGCTCGGGCCGGGACATCCCGAAGTGCTCGCACAGCCCCCGGGAGACCGTCCGCCCGGCCTTCGTGAGTTCACCGTCGAGGAGCTTCTTGAGCATCGGGACGCAGGAGCCGCACTGCGTCCCCGCCCGCGAGCAGGCCTTGAGTGACGGCAGGTCGAGGGCGGGTTCCACCGCCGAGCCGTCCTCCGCCGTCCCATGGACCGCCGAACGGCAGGCCCCCGCCGTCACGTTGTTGCAGGAGCAGAGCACGACGTCGTCCGGCAGCTCGGACTGCGGCGCCTCGCTGCCGCCCGCGGAGGAGAGGTACGCGCCGGGTTCGGCGGGGAGTTCGCGTCCGAGGAGCGGTCGCAGCGCCGAGTAGGGGGCCGCGTCGCCCACGAAGATCCCGCCGAGCAGGGTCTTCGCATCGTCGGTGACCACGAGCTTCTGGTAGAGCCCGCGTGCGGGATCTGCGTAGACGATCTCGAGGCTGCCCTCGGTGTCGGCGAGCGCATCCCCGAAGCTCGCCACCTCCACGCCGGAGAGTTTGAGCTTGGTCGCCGTGTCGAAGCCCGCGAAGCTCGAGACCCCGCCGAGGATCCCGTCGGCGCAGACCTCGGCCATGGCGTTCGCCGGCGCCACCAGCCCCATGCTGACGCCACCGTAGCTGGCCACCTCGCCGATCGCCCAGACGCCCGGCACCGACGTCTCGCAGGAGGCGCTGATGACCACGCCGCCGCGCGGTGCAGTGGCCAGGCCCGCATCGCGGGCCAGCTCGTCCCGGGGGCGGATACCGACGGCGAAGACCACCAGATCCGCGGGGAGCACCGCCCCGTCGCTGAGGCCCACGGCCGTGACCCGGCCGTCGTCGTCCCTGTCGATCGAGGTCGGAGCCCCGCCGCAGTGGAGGCCGAGCCCCTTGGCGGCGATGAGGCGGCCGAGGGCCTGGCCGCCGCCCTGGTCGAGCTGTGCGTTCATGAGCCAGCCGGCGCGGTTCACCACCGTGGCGTCGGCGCCGAGGACCTGCAGCCCGCCCGCGGCCTCGAGCCCGAGGAGCCCGCCGCCCACCACGACGGCGCGCGGCGGCCGCCCGAGGTCCTCCGCGAGTCTCGCCGTCTCAGTCCGCAGCCAATGCACGTCGTCGAGCGTGCGGTAGACGGCAGCGTGCTCGCCGTTGGGCACCGGCAACCGCACGGCATCGGAGCCTGTGGCGAGGACGGCGTCGTCGTACGCGTAGACCGTCCCGGACGCGCCGATGACACAGCGTGCCGCCGTGTCGAGCCGCACGGCGCGCTCACCCGTGACGAGGCGGATGGTGGGTTCGCGCCACATGAGGGGTTCACCGAGGGTGAGATCGACGTCGCCCGTGAGCGCCGAACTCAGCGCCACGCGATCGTAGGGCGCGTGCTCCTCCTCGGTCAGGACGGTGATGTGCAGTCCGTCCGTGCCGCGCCGCCAGAGCGCCTCGACGAAGCGGTGGGCCGCCGGGCCGCCACCGACGACGACGATGCGGCGCTCCGCTCCTTGCGGGGAGTCCCCGGCGGGCCGTGGTGATCGCGTCTCGCTCATGGGTGCCTTCCGTCCGGACCTGGTGTCCCGTTCCTTGGCTCCCACAGTACGAACGGGCAATTTCTCCCGTGTGTCACCGATGTGTCGCAACGTTAACTTCCGGCTCACGCGGCAGCCCGACCGCGGTGAGCCCGAAGTTACCCGCGCGCAACAGCGGCGGGACGCACCCGACACGCGCGGTGCCTAGCGTGGGATGCAGCCCGACCGTCGCCCGACAGGAGAACCGACATGACCGAACTCGTCCTGCAGCGTCCCGTGGACGCGGGAACCACGGAGCCCACCTGGCGTCCGGTGTGCCGCCTCGACGACCTCGAGGAGTGCTGGGGCGAGGCCGCCCTGGTGGACGGCGAGCAGATCGCCCTGTTCCGGCTGCCCGGCGACAGGCTCCACGCCGTCGGCAACATCGACCCCCGGACCCGCGCGGCGGTGATGGCCCGGGGGATCGTGGGGTCCAGGGGCGCAGCACCCACCATCGCCTCTCCACTGCACAAGGAGGTGTACGACCTCACGACCGGCGCCTGCCTCTCGGGCGGCGAGGGCCTCCTGACCTATCCCGTCCGGAGCGTGGACGGCGTCGTCCAGGTCGGCCGCGCTGCGTGATACCGGGCCGGATGCTTGAATGTCACCCATGATCCTCGACGCCGCCGGTCCGCCGGTCCTCATCGCCTGCTCGCACGGGACGGACAACGCGCAGGGGCGCCGCGAGATCGATGCCGTCCGCGCCGGCATCTCCGCCCTCCGACCGGACCTCGACGTCGTCGAGGCCTACGTGGACGTGCAGGAGCCCGACCTCGTGGACGTCATCGCCGCGCTCCCCGAGGGGCGGTCCACCGTCATCGTCCCCCTGCTCCTCTCGGTCGGCTACCACGTGAAGGTGGACATCGCGCGGGCGGCCGCCGGCAGGCCGGGAACGGTCTCCGCCCTGCCGCTGGGCCCGGATCCTCGCCTGGCCCGGGCCCTGCAGGAGCGGCTCGCCGACGCGGGGGTGCCCGACGATGCCGCCGTGGTCCTCGCTGCCGCCGGATCCTCGGATGCCTGCGCGGCGGAGGACGTGGGCGAGGTGCTCGCGGTCCTCGCCGGCCTCCGGACCGGGCCCGTGAGCGCCGGTTTCGGGTCGAAGGCCTCGCCGTCCGTCCCGGCGGCGGTCGCCGCGTTCCGCTCGGCCGGGTGGGAGCGCGTGGCGCTCGCCTCCTACCTCCTGGCTCCCGGATACTTCCACGACCAGCTGGCCCGGGCACAGGCCGACGTCGTCACCGCTCCCCTGCTGCCCAGTTCCCTCGTCGCCGAGCTCGCGGTGGCGCGGTACGACGACGCCGTCGCGCACCTCCCCGGTCCGGTCCGCGCGACGACGCCCTGTCCGCGTCCCTGCCGCGCGCTGGTCTCGACCTGCGTGCGCAGCGCAGCGCTGCAGACCGCCTGACACCCCGGAGCCGACCTTCGCTCCCCGGGCACGGGCATGTCCGAGGAATCAGCGCCGGCATCAGCCACACCACCCCGCCCTCCTTCCCGCGTCGGCCACCACCTGACACAGTGTTGGGATGAACCTCGACATCGCCGCGTTCCGTGCGCACTTCCCCGCCCTGCTCACCGGCATCGCCTTCTTCGACGGGCCGGGCGGAACGCAGGCCCCCGCGGCCGTGGGAGCGGCGATGGCCGGGGCCATCACCGGGCCGCTGTCCAACCGCGGCTCCGGCGTGCTCTCGGAGACCAACGCCGACGCAGCGGTCGGCGGATTCCGGCAGGCGATGGCCGACCTGCTCGGCGCCCATCCCCGCGGTGTCGTCTACGGGCGGAGCGCCACGCAGCTCGCCTACGACTTCTCCCGCCACCTCGCCAAGTCCTGGGGGCCCGGTGACGAGGTCGTCGTGTCGCGCCTGGACCATGACTCGAACATCCGCCCCTGGCTGCAGGCCGCCGAGGCGGTCGGCGCCACCGTACGGTGGATCGAGTTCGATCCGGGGACCACGGAGATCGACGAAGCGTCCGTCGCAGCCGCGATCACCGGGCGCACCAGGCTCGTGGCCGTCACCGCCGCGTCGAACCTCCTCGGCACCAAACCGCCGCTGCGCCGCATCGCGGATGCCGCGCACGCGGTCGGCGCCCTGGTCTATGTCGACGGCGTGCACTACACCGCTCATGCCGCGGTCGATGTGCAGGAGCTGGGAGCCGACTTCTTCGCCTGTTCGCCCTACAAGTTCCTCGGGCCGCACTGCGGGGTCCTGGTGGCCGACCCGGAACTGCTGGAGTCGCTGCAGCCGGACAAGCTGCTACCTTCCACGAACGAGGTGCCCGAGCGGTTCGAGTTCGGCACCCTCCCGTACGAGATCATGGCCGGGGTCACGGCCACCGTCGATTTCCTCGCCGCGATCGCGCCGGGCACGGCGACCGGGCGCCGCGCGCGCCTCCTCGCCTCCGCCCAGGTGCTCGACGCGCACGAACTCACGCTGCGGCACCGCCTGGAGGCAGGGCTGGCCGAGCTCGGCGAGGCCGTCACGCTGCACAGCCGGGCACGGGAGCGGACACCGACGCTGCTGGTGACCTTCCCGGGACGGTCCTCCGCCGACGCCTACCGGTATCTCGCGGATCGCGACGTCCTCGCACCGGCAGGGTCCTTCTACGCCTACGAGGCCTTCCGCCGGCTGGATCTCGAGGACAGCGCCGCGCTGCGCATCGGCGTGGCTCCCTACAACGACGACGACGACGTCGACCGCCTCCTGGCCGGGCTCGGCGCCTTCGTCGCTAAGTAGCCTCAAATGCCGCAGGTGCCGCGGCGGCCCAGGCCCATCATCCCTTCCCGTGACCATTGAAGGATCCGACCATCGTGAAGCGTCCACTCCCCCTTGCAGCCCTGTCCCTGACCGCCCTGATCACCCTCTCCGCCTGCGGTTCCTCCTCCGGCGGAGACATGGAGGGGATGGACATGGCCCAGGAGAGTTCCGCCGCCCCCACCGCCGGGTCCGGCGCCGGGGCTTCGTCGGGCGCCCCTGACGAGGCCCCGGCCGAGCACAACGACGCGGACGTCCTGTTCGCGCAGATGATGATCCCGCATCACCGGCAGGCGGTGGAGATGAGCGGGATGATCCTCGCCAAGGACGGCCTCGAGCCGCAGGTCACCGGGCTGGCGACCACGATCAGGAACGCCCAGGACCCCGAGATCGAGACGATGACGGGTTGGCTCGGGGCCTGGGGCGAGCCGTTGGAACCCGAGGACGCCATGGAAGGCCACGACATGGGTGACATGGGTGGCTCGGGGGCCATGAACGGCGTGATGAGCGAGGACCGGATGGCCGAGCTCGCTTCAGCTGACGGTCCCGACGCGTCACGCCTCTTCCTCGAGTCCATGACGGCCCATCATGAGGGCGCGATCGGGATGGCGCAGGACCAGCTCGACGACGGCCGGTACCCCGAGGCTCTCGAACTCGCAGCGACCATCGTGGAGACCTAGCAGGCCGAGATCGACGCGATGGAGCAGGTGCTCGCCGCCCTGTAGTCCGCTGGGCGGCGCCGGTCGTGGCGAGGGCGACGACTGCCGTGGCCTGGCCCGCAGCAGCACCGACCCTGTCCTGCGTCGCCGGTACGCCGGCCGACTCGGGACCGAGAGCAGCAGGTCGGTCCATCCCGGGCAGCAGATGTGCGGTGGCCCCTCCGTGCCCGCCTGCGCACGGGTGGTGTGGCGCTGCTAGGCGACCGGTTCGAGGGACAGGCGCTCCTGCACCGTCGCGGCGAGGTCCTCCGCGATGCGCTGCGCGGTGTCCGTGTCCGCGGCCTCGACCATGACACGCACCACCGGCTCCGTGCCGGAGGGTCGCAGCAGGACGCGTCCCGTCTCCCCCAGCACCGCTTCGGCCTCGCGCACCGCGTCCTGGACGCCCTCGTCGGAGCCGGCCGCCGTCCGGTCCACGCCCCTGACGTTGATGAGCACCTGCGGGAGCTTGGTCATGACGGCGGCGAGTTCCTTGAGCGTCTTGCCCGTACCGGCCATCCGCGCCGCGAGCTGGAGGCCCGTGAGGACGCCGTCGCCCGTCGTCGCATACTCGGCGAAGATCACGTGGCCGGACTGTTCACCGCCGAGGCTGTAGCCGCCGTCGCGCATCCCCTCGAGGACGTAACGGTCCCCGACGCCGGTCTCCTTCAGGGTGATGCCGGCCTCGCGCAGCGCGATCTTGAGGCCCAGGTTGCTCATGACCGTGGCGACGAGGGTGTCGTCGCGGAGCTTCCCGGCGTCCCGCATGGCCAGCGCCATCACGGCCATGATCTCGTCGCCGTCCACGATGCTCCCCTCGTGGTCGACCGCGAGGCAGCGGTCGGCGTCGCCGTCGTGGGCGATCCCGAGGTCTGCGCCGTGCTCGAGGACGGCGGCCTGCAGCTTCTCGAGGTGGGTGGAGCCGTAGCCGTCGTTGATGTTCACGCCGTCGGGATCCGCGCCGATGACCACGATCTCGGCGCCCGCGTTGCGGAACACCTCGGGCGAGCAGCCGCTCGCAGCACCGTGGGCACAGTCCAGCACCACGGTCAGTCCGTCGAGGCGGTGCGGGAGGGTCTGGAGGAGGTGCACCACGTAGCGGTCCTCGGCGTCGGCGAACCGCTGGATGCGTCCTACGTCGCCGGCGACGGGGCGACGGTTCTCGTTGGCCATCTCCGCCTCGATGGCGTCCTCGAGCGCGTCACTGAGCTTCTTGCCGCCACGGGCCAGGAACTTGATGCCGTTGTCCGGCGCGGGATTGTGGGAAGCGGAGATCATGACGCCGAAATCGGCGTCCAGGTCCGCGACGAGGAACGCGGCGGCCGGTGTGGGGAGGACCCCGGCGTCGTACACGTCGACGCCGGAACTCGCGAGGCCGGCCTCGACGGCGGCCGCGATGAATTCACCGCTGATGCGGGGGTCACGCGCGATCACCGCGGTGGGCCGGCGACCGCCGTCGACCACGTTGTGCCCGAGGACGACCGCGGCGGCCTGTGCCAGCTGCAGGGACAGTTCGGCGGTGATCAGGCCGTTGGCCAGACCTCGCACGCCATCGGTGCCGAATAACTTGCTCATCGTTGATCATCCTAAGTGAGGAACTCGAGACCGCTCAGGTGGGCCTCCATCAGGTTAAAGCACGATGCCCGCCCGGAAGGCCCGGACGGGCATCGAAATGCGGTGAAAAAATCAGCGCTTGGAGTACTGGGGCGCCTTGCGGGCCTTCTTGAGACCGGCCTTCTTGCGCTCGATGACGCGGGCGTCACGAGTCAGGAAGCCTGCCTTCTTGAGGGCGGGGCGGTTGTTCTCGCGGTCGATCTCGTTCAGCGTGCGAGCGACACCGAGACGCAGCGCACCGGCCTGGCCCGAGGGGCCGCCACCGTGGATGCGGGCGATGACGTCGTACGCGCCGTCGAGCTCGAGGAGCTTGAAGGGATCGTTGACTTCCTGCTGGTGCAGCTTGTTCGGGAAGTAGTCGGCGAGCTCGCGCCCGTTGACGATCCACTTGCCGGTGCCGGGGACGAGGCGCACGCGGGCGACTGCTTCCTTGCGGCGTCCAACGGCTCCGCCGCCGACGGTCAGGGCGGGGCGCTCCTTGATGGCGGTCTCGCTGCCTTCGGTGGACTCTGAGGTGTAGCTCGTGAGCTCCTCAGTCGGTTCGTTCAGCTCTTCAGTGTTCTGAGCCACGGTTCTCCTTGAAGTGATTTCTTAGTGTTGGTGGCCAGGACTACTGGGCGACCTGGGTGATTTCGTACGTGGTGGGCTGCTGCGCAGCGTGGGGGTGCTCCGCGCCGCGGTAGACCTTCAGCTTGCCGATCTGCTGAGCGGCGAGCGAGTTCTTGGGAAGCATGCCGCGGATGGCCTTCTCGACCGCGCGCTCCGGGTTCTTGTCCAGGAGCTCGACGTAGCTGGTCGACTTCAGGCCGCCCGGGTAACCCGAGTGGCGGTAGGCGCGCTTCTGCTCGAGCTTGGAGCCGGTGAGGGCCACCTTCTCGGCATTGATGATGATGACGAAGTCGCCCATGTCCATGTGGGGGGCGAACGTCGCCTTGTGCTTTCCGCGCAGCAGGATGGCTGTCTGGCTGGCGAGGCGGCCGAGCACAACGTCGGTTGCATCGATTACGTGCCACTGGCGGGAGATATCGCCTGGCTTCGGGGTGTACGTACGCACGGTTATGGCCTTCGTTTCTATTTCGGTGTCGCCCACATCCACGGAGTGCTCCGTGCCCGAGGGCTCAGCTTATTCATGCGCTACCGGAACTTCAGGTGAGGGCTGAAATACGACCAGTCATCCCGTAAAACTCGGCTCCGCCCCCGGGCCAGGTGGTTCTGCAACTGAACCGCTCCGGAGGGCGCAGACGTATCGAGCAGGGATACGCACAACGACTACCAAGATTAGCGTGCCCCGCTCCCATAGGCAAAACAGCGGGTGCGTCTGCCCTACCCGCCGGTCCTACAAGGCGGGAGGCGGTGGGCTTCACTGCCGCGCGCGGCCGCAAGGAGCCGGACGACGATGCTTGGGCAGCGCGAGCGCAGGTTCTGCTCAGGAGCAGTACAGCTTTGCGAAGGTTCACTCAGGATCAGGGCAGATCCGGTTTCTGCCGGCATCGCGTTGCTACTTTTCTGGCAGTGCTGGCGCTGGGCCAGCCGCACCGTCCCCCTCAGGAGTCCCCCATGTTCCTCGTCTCAAATACCCGCATGCACCTCCTCCCCCGTCTGGTCCGCAAGGAAGACGGCGCCACCGCCGTCGAGTACGGCATCATGGTTGCGCTCATCGCCGTCGTCATCATCACCGCTGTCACCCTCCTCGGTGGCGGTTTGCAGACATCCTTCACCAAAGCCCAGTGCGCGATCACTGGTAAGACTCTCGTCGCTGCAACGGACACTACCCCCGCGTCCTGCTCGGTGTGATGCTCCGTGAAGGTGCCCGGAGCCACCAAATTCTGGGCACCTTCAGCACAGGAAGATAGGCGCATGCGAAGCGAAAGAGGAGCGGCAGCCGTAGAAATGGCGCTACTCCTACCGGTCCTCATCCTTCTCCTCCTCGGAGTCATGGAGTTCGGTCGTGCATACAACACCCAGATACTCATGACCAACGCAGCGAGGGAAGGGGCGCGGGTGATGTCTATCTCGAAGGACCCCGCCCTCGCTCGTTCAGCCGCCATCGATGCAGCGTCGACGCTGAATCCGAAACTTGTGGCATCGAATATCGCCATCGCTTCAATCGGCCAGACAACGACCAATCTCTGTCCGTCGGGCAGCACGGCGACCGTCACCATCAGCTACCAGTTGACGAGCATGACACGAATCGCCGGCCCCTTTGCCATGACCGGCAAGGCGGCAATGCTGTGCGGCGGCTAGGACGTCCGATTCAATACCGGATTCGGTCCGGTGAGCGAGGTGCAGTCAGTGTCATCGTCGCCCTGCTCATGGTCGTGTTACTCGGTTTCGCTGCCCTGGCCATAGACGTCGCGATGATCGCCTCGGAGAAAGCGCAGTTGCAGAATGGGGCAGACGCCGCCGCGTACGCCGTGGCACAGAAGTGCGCAGTGAATCAGTCGGATACGGCGTGCACTACGACGTCGAGCCTCGCATCCAGCTTCGCCAATCAGAATGCCCTGGATGCCCGCAGCAACGTCAAGCAGATCGTCCTCGACAGAACGGCGCGCAAAGTCTCGGTGACCGCTGGGGCGCTCCAGGATGGCCAGGCCCCCAATCGACTCTCGCTCCTGTTCGCAAACGTGCTGGGCATCAGTTCGAGCGAGGTGACCGCGACCTCGAGCGCTATCTGGGGCAGCCCCACCAAAGGGACTGCTCCGTTCCCCCTCGCGTTCTCCATCTGCCAGGTGCAGGGCCAGGTCAACGGATCGCTCCAGCTCCTGCAGGCTCACGGAGACAACGCGAATCCTGACTGCAACTATGGACCCTCGGGCGCCGCTGTCCCCGGCGGTTTCGGTTGGCTCACGCAATCATCCGGCCAATGCGGGGCATTCGTGGACATCGCAGTGCAATTGGGCGGCAGCGACACCGGCAATGACGGACCGAGCAACTGCAATTCGGTGATGAACGGGTGGGCGGCGGACATCTCTGCCGGTAGGCCCGTGACACTCCTCCTGCCGGTGTTCGATCAGGTGACTGGGACGGGCAGCGGGGCGCAGTACCACCTCGTGTACTTTGCCGCCTACGAGGTGAAGGGGTGGGCCTTCAGCGGCAACAACAGCCTGCCGAAGACCTTCAACACCTCCGTGACCAACGGGTCAGTGACCAAGAGCTGCAACGGCAATTGCCGCGGCATCATCGGGTCCTTCATCAAGTACGTCTCCCTTGCGGACGGTTACACCCTCGGACCCGTGTCCAACGGCGGGGTCACCATCGTCCGCCCCGTGCTCTAGAACCTTCCAGGGAAGAACCACCATGAAATCCCGTCTCCTCGCCGGCGTCGCAGCCGTCGTCCTCGCGCTCGTCGGAGCCATGCTGCTGTACGGCTACGCGCAGGGCGCCGAAGCACGCGCCGTCGAGGGTCTCGATCCGCTGCCCGTTCTTGTCGTAGCGACCGAGATTCCCGCCGGTACGCCGACCGCCGAACTGATGCCTTTCCTGACCACGGAGAGCCTGCCCGCCACAGCCGTCAGCGCGACCGCCCTGAAAGACCTCGACGCGTCTGCGGGCAAAGTCACCTCGGTGGTCCTCATGCCCGGTGAACAGGTGCTTGCCGAGCGGCTCGTTGACCCTGACGACGCGGCGATCACAGGCAGCGTCGCCGTGCCCGACGGCCTGCAGGAAGTCTCGTTCACGATCGAGCCGGACCGGGCGGTCGGCGGAAAGATCACGCCGGGCGACACCGTCGGCATCTTTGTCTCGCTGGAGAGCGGCGGCCTCGAGGAGACCCCGGACGTCCCCACCACGAAGCTCGCCCTGCACAAGATCCTCGTCACCTCCGTTCAGCGTGCCCCTACTGCCGCCGCCGTCGACCCGGCTGCCGATCCCGAAGCACAGGCGCGAGCTGAAGCGGAAGCCCTGCCGAGCGGTTCGCTCATGCTTACGGTCGCGGTGGACACCGCCCAGGCGACCAAGATCGTCCACGCGAACCAGAACGCCACCCTGTGGCTGAGCAAGGAATCCGACACCACGATCGAGGGCGACTCCCCGATCGTCGAGAACAAGGAACTGTACCGATGAGCCGATTCGTCCTGATCACTCCGAGCTCCGACTTCGAGCAGAAGGTCCGCCTCGCGATTGCCGGCGGGCTGCAGGGGCACGTGAAGAGCCTGCCCGCGAGCGTCCTGGGGGGCGACACCGACGCCGTGCTCGAACAGCTGGCGATCGAGCTCCCGGAGGTCCTGGTCTTCGGGCCCGGCGTCGCCATCGAGGATGCCCTACGTCTGGCCATTATCGTGGACGTGACTTTCCCCGCGATCAGCGTGGTGCTCGTCCACGACGATCACCCGGATATTGCCCTCCAGGCCATGAGGGCCGGCGTTCGCGACATCCTGAGCCCCCTTGCCGACGTGCCGAGTATCCGTGCGCAGCTCGAACGCGCCTGCCATGCCTTCGCGACCCGCCAGCGCTCCACGCAGCAGCTGCCGATCGAGAAGCAGACCGGCCTCGTCATCGGGGTCTTCTCGCCGAAGGGTGGCGTCGGTAAGACGACCATCGCCACGAATCTCGCGGTCGGTCTCGGCAAGCTGGCACCCATGAGCGTCGTCATCGTGGACCTCGACCTCCAGTTCGGCGATGTGGCGACCGGCCTGTACCTCAACCCGGAGTACTCGGTACTGGATGCCGTCTCCGGAGCCGCCACGCAGGACACCATGGTGCTGAAAGCCTTCCTCACAGCCCATCCCTCCGGCATCTACGCCCTGTGCGGTCCACGCAACCCGGCCGACGCCGACCGCATCTCCTCCGAGCAGATCACGCGACTCATTCAGCAGCTCGCGCTCGAGTTCCGCTACGTGGTCGTCGATACCGGCCCCGGGTTGACGGAGCCGAGCCTTGCGGCCCTGGAACAGTGCACCGATGCCGTGTGGGTCACCGGCATGGATGTGCCGAGCGTCCGCGGCCTGCGTTCCGGACTCGATGTCCTGAGCAAGCTCAATCTTCTTCCCGAGACGCGTCATGTGGTCCTCAATTTCGCCGACACGAAGACGGGGCTGTCCGTCCAGGACATCGAAGCGACCCTCGCCGCGCCCGTCGACGTGTCCATCCCCCGGTCCCGCGCCCTCACTCTGGCGACGAACCGCGGCGTCCCACTCCTGCAGGACAAGGTACGCGACCCCGCCACCAAGAGCCTGAACGACCTCGTCCAGCGATTCGATCACGCCTGGCGCGCGGCTTCGCAGCGCAAAGCGCACCGCCGGGTCGTGGTCCGGTGAAGCTTTCCGCCCGCATCCAGGCGGCCGGCCTCTCCCCTGCCGTGTCCGCAGTACAAGCCGTGGGAGCTGTCGAGACGCTCGAGGAGGCCCGTCCAGCCACCCTCGCTCCCGCCGTCGCACGGGAGCCGGCCGACAAGCCGGGCACAGCGAGGCTGGATGTCTTCGCAGGCCTCAAGCAACGTGCGGCATCCGCTCTCTTCGAACGCATGGGCGTCCGCGCCAGCGACACCTCGATCAGCGAGGACGATCTCAAAGCCGTTGCCCGTGAGGAACTGAGCCAGATCATCGACGCCGAGCAGGTGCCGCTGAGCCCCGACGAGCGCCGCCGCCTCATCCAGGATGTGGCCGACGACGTCCTCGGCTTCGGCCCGCTACAGCGCCTCCTCGACGACGCGACGGTCACCGAGATCATGGTGAACCGCATGGACCAGATCTATGTGGAGCAGAAGGGTCGGCTGACCCTGAGCGAATCGCGCTTCAGTTCCGAGGAGCACCTCCGCCGTGTCATCGAGCGCATCGTCTCCAAGGTGGGCCGCCGCATCGACGAATCCTCGCCGTTCGTCGACGCTCGGCTCGAGGACGGCTCGCGTGTCAACGCGGTGATCCCTCCACTGGCCGTCAACGGATCCTCCCTGACCATCAGGAAGTTCAGCAAGGTCCCTCTCACCGTCCAGAATCTGATCGACTTCGGGACCCTGACGCCCGAGATGGCCGAGCTCCTGGACGCGTGCGTGAAGGCGAAGCTCAACATCATCGTCTCCGGCGGTACGGGTACTGGAAAGACCACACTTCTCAATGTGCTGTCGTCCTTCCTGCCAGGGGACGAACGGATTGTCACCATCGAGGACGCCGTGGAGCTGCAGATCCAGCAGCAGCACGTGGTGCGTTTGGAGAGCCGCCCGCCGAACACCGAGGGCAAGGGGGCCGTCACCATCCGCGACCTCGTGCGTAACTCGCTCCGCATGCGACCTGACCGGATCGTCATCGGGGAGGTCCGCGGCGGGGAGTCCCTCGACATGCTGCAGGCGATGAACACCGGTCATGATGGCTCACTCTCGACCGTCCACTCCAACTCCCCCAGGGACGCCGTCGCGCGGTTGGAGACCCTCGTCCTCATGGCCGGGATGGATCTGCCGCTGCGTGCTATCCGCGAACAGATTGCCTCCGCGGTCCATCTGGTCGTGCAGATCTCCCGCCTCCGTGACGGCAGCCGCCGCATCACGCACGTCACCGAGGTACAGGGCATGGAGGGAGACGTCGTCACCCTGCAGGACGCCTTCGTCTTCGACTACTCGGCCGGTGTGGACAGCAAGGGCCGCTTCCTCGGGAAGCCGGTCCCGACCGGTATCCGGCCCCGGTTCATGGAGCGTTTCGAGGACATGGGGATCACCGTCTCTCCCGCGGTCTTCGGGTCCGTCACGACCCTGGGCCGGTGACGGCGTGACCCTCGTCCTCCTGGGCGGCGTCGTGCTCCTGATCGGTTCCGCGGCCCTTATCCTTGTCGCCACGCGCCCCCTGCAGTCTCCCGTCCCGCTCGAGCGCCGGCGGCCGCCTGCCGAAGTGCCTGATTCGCAGCTCTCGCGGTTCGCCGGCGCGGCAGGGCGCGCCATGGACGCCTACCTGAACCGGCACCCGATGCGCTTCCTCGACCGCTCCACGCTGGAGACGGCGGGCGTGAAGCTGAGCCAGGCGGAGGTGTACCTGCTGGTCGCCCTGGCGGGCATCACCGGGCTTTTGCTCGGCTGGGGCCTGGTCGCCCCGGTGGTCGGGGTCCTCGCTCTCCTACTCGCGCCCGCCGCTGGGCACCTGACGGTGTCCTTCCTGACCGGGCGGCGGCGGCGCCGGTTCGACGCGCAGCTGGGCGATACACTGCAGCTCCTGACAGGGGGGCTACGTGCGGGCCACAGCATCCTGCGGGCGATCGACGCGGCGGCGACCGAGGCCGACAATCCGACATCAGAGGAGATGCGCCGCATCGTCGCGGAGACGAGCCTCGGAAAGGATCTGCTCGCGTCGCTGATCGACACCTCGCACAGGATGCAGAGCGAGGACTTCGCCTGGATCGCCCAGGCCATCCAGATCAACCGCGAGGTCGGCGGTGACCTCGCTGAGGTGCTCGACCAGGTAGGCCACACGATCCGCGAGCGCAGCGAGATCAAGGGACACATCAAGGCTCTTGCGGCTGAAGGGAAGTTCTCGGCCTACATCCTGGCGGCGCTGCCGTTCGGGATCGCGCTCATCCTCACGGTCATCAGTCCCGGCTACGTAGATCCGCTCTTCACCAAGCCGCTGGGCTGGGTGATGCTCGGAGGCGCTGCCGTGATGATGACCATCGGTGGGTTGTGGCTCCGTAAGATCATCGACCTGAAGTTCTGAGGGGAACACCATGGAACCGATCCTGCTCGCTTCACTTCTGCTCACCACAACGCCGATCGCCTACTTCACGTGGTCACTTCTTACGTCGGATACCAAGGTTCGCCGCACGGTGCAGCAGAACCTGAGCCAGGGCATGGGGCCAGCAAGTGCCGCCACGGAGCAGGCCAATCCCCTGCTGAAGCTCGGCCGACGGCTCACGCCGGACGCCTACGTCGCGAAGCTCGACCACCTCCTGAGCCTTGCGGGGCGCCCCGTGTCGATGCCCCTGGCGAAGGTGCTGACCGCCAAGCCACTCCTGGGACTCGCAGGAGGCCTCGCGGGCCTGCTCCTCCTGCAATCGAATGCGACCAGGATGTTCATCCTCCTCGCTCTCTTCATCACGGTGCTGGGCTACTTCGTGCCGGATCTCCTGCTCTACAGCAAGGGCCAGGAGCGCCAGAAAGCGATGGCCCTGGAACTCGCGAACACCCTCGACCAGATGCTGATCTCCGTCGAGGCCGGACTCGGTTTCGAGAGTGCGATGCAGCGCGCGGGAGAGACGGGTAAGGGCCCCCTCGCCGAGGAACTGGTCCGGACGCTGCAGGACATGCAGGTGGGGCGCAGCCGCCGGGAGGCCTATCTCGCGATGGCGGAGCGCAGCAACATCCCGGAACTGCGAAGTTTCGTCAAGGCCATCGTGCAGGCCGATGCCTACGGGATCGCCCTCTCCGGGGTGCTCAGGACTCAGGCGAAAGTGATGCGCGTCAAGCGGCGCCAGCGCGCCGAGGAGAAGGCCATGAAGCTGCCGGTGGCGGTCCTGTTCCCCCTGCTGCTGTTCATCTTCCCTGTCCTGTTCATCGTGATCCTGGGGCCTGCCGTGCTGAACGTCATCGACACCTTCGCCGGTCAGTGATGAGCGGCGAAGGTGGGCAGCCGGTCCCGGACCAGCGACTCGTAGCATGCTCAAGCGAAGGCGCAGTTATCGCTCAGTATCAGCGAATGCCCTGCAGATGGTCAGACAGTGGCCGTAGCCTGACGGAGTGCCAATGAACGCCGCCCCGATGGTCCTCCCGATCGTGGACCTCGCCGTCCTCTCCCTCCTCGAGAGCCAGCTCAACGATCCCCGACCCGCGCGCGCCTTCGCCCGCGACTACATCGCCGGCTTCCAGGACAGGTTCCTGCGCCTCACGCGGGCCATCGGCAACCGGGACCTCCCGTCGGCGCTCGACGCCGCCCTCAGCCTGCGCAACTCGTCGGCGATGGTGGGCGCGGCCCGGCTCTCCGCCATGGCCGAGACGTTCGAGCTCGCCGTCGTCTCCGCCGATCTGGACACCGCGCGGCGCACCCTGCCCGCCATCGAACTCTGCGGCCTGGCGACCATCAGCGAACTCGAGGAACGGTACCTCGCCCCCGCCTGACCGCCGACACGGCGATCAGGCGCGGGCGGGCGTCAACCGGTAGCCGACACCGCGGACGGTCTGCAGCCACCGCGGGCTCTTCGGATCCTCCTCGAGCTTCCGCCGCAGGTTACCGACGTGCACCTCGATGGCGCGCTCGTCGGAGTCGCTGATGTAGGTGTCCTCGCCGTAGTAGTCGCCGCGCACCACACGCACCAGGTCGGACTTCGTCCGCACGGCGCCGTTGCTGCGGAGCATCTCGTGGAGGAGGTCGAACTCACTACGGGTGAGGAGCAGGTCCCGCCCGTCGACGACCACGGTCCGCGCCGAGGCATCCAGCGCCAGCCCATTGTGCTGCAGGACCGACGACGGGGCAGCAGAGGCGGCGGCCTGAACAGCTGGGGTGGCAGGGACAACGACGGCGGACGGGGTCTCGGGCACGGCGCGCGGACGGCGGAGCATCGCTGCGATGCGGGCCCGGAGCTCACGCGGCCGGAAGGGCTTCGTCAGGTAGTCGTCGGCCCCGGACTGCAACGCCGTCAGCGTGTCGAGTTCATCACCGCGCGAGGTCAGCATCACCACATAGCAGTTGCTGAAATTGCGGATCCGCCGCAGGACCTCGTACCCGTCGATATCGGGCAGACCGACGTCGACCGTCACCACCGTCGCCTCATGCTGCCGGACCAGGTCCACCCCGGATTTCCCCTCGGGCGCCACATGGACGTCGAACCCCGATTGCCGCAGGACCGCGCTCACGAGATTCCGTACGTCGGCATCGTCCTCGATGACCACCGCCACTCCCGGATCACTCACGCGGCGCCCCCCGTCTGACCTGCGCTGAGGCTCTGTCGACTCGTCATGAACCCCATTGTGCCTGCCGTCATCCCCTCTTGGTGTCGGCTACTGCCGCAAAATGCCGAGTCGGCTACATAATGGTACGCAGTACGTAGGTCTCAGCGTCCAAAGGTCTCTCACATGCGGTTCTCCCCCTACCCCCGGCCAACACGTGCCTAGCGACACCACGGCGCTTCGATTGCGCGCTGTCGCGTCGAAGATCACCGTCCACCGATCCATCGTGCTCTGCCAGATCCCCCTGTCCGTGATCGTCGTCGTCATCGGCATCACCGGCCCCATCCTCCGGCCAGGGCTCATGTCGGATCCGACCTTCGAACTCGGGTTCTCGGCGATCCTCGTGCTCCTGGCGGTCGCCGTCCTCGTCCCGTGGCGAGAGCTGCCGCGCGGGAGCCTCCTGCTGATACCCGTCCTCGACTTCCCTGCGATCGCGCTGATCCGGGCAGGGGCGATGGAGTCCCAGCCCGCGCTCGGCGTGCTCGCCATCTTCCCGGTCCTCTGGCTCATGCGTTCGTCGCTCCCCACGTGGGCGGCACTGGCACTGGCCACCGGGGGCTCGCTACTGATCACGGCCTGGCCGTTGCTCGGCGCCTTCGACCCAGCCCTTGCCCACTCCTACCTTGGCGTGCTCCTGCTCCCGATCGTGATGCTCTGCATCGGCGTGATCGTGCGCATCATGAGCCTGAACGCCTGGGCCCGCGAGATCGAGATCGAGCAGAAGGACCGGGAGCTCAATGAGCTCCTGCGCGCCGCCATCGACCGCGAACGCGTCCTCACAGCCATCCTGAACACGGTCGACGTCGGGCTCACCGCCGTGGATGCGCAGGGCACCACCACCATGACCAATCGTCAGCAGGAGTTGTTCAACCGGCTCGCTGCCGGGCCCGACGACGACGGCGGCACAGCGCCCAGCCTGGTCTTCGGCGCGGACCGGACCACCTGTCTGCCGGCGAACCGCCGGCCGATCTACCGAGCCCTGACGGGTGAGACCTTCGCCGACGAGTTGGTGTGGGTGGGCGACGGCGACGCCCAGCGTGCGCTCTCGACAGCCGCGCGGCCGATCACGAATGCGCAGGGCGAGCTCACCGGCGCCCTGATCGCCTGTAGCGACGTCACCGAACTGGTGGAGGCGGTGACCGCCAAGGACACCTTCATCTCGAACATCTCCCACGAGTTCCATGCGCCGCTGACCTCGGTCCTCGGCTACCTCGAGCTGGTCCTCGAGGACGAGCACCCGTTGCCGCCGCACCTCCGCGGCTACGTCGACGTCGCCGGCCGGAACGCGGAGCGTGTGCTGCACCTCGTCGCCGATCTCCTCTCCACCGCGGGTGACCAGGTCCGGGTGCACCCTCGGCCCGTCGATCTCGCGGCGCTCATCGAGATGAGTGTGCGTTCCAATCGCCTGCGGGCGCAGAAGAACCGGGTGAAGCTGCGGTCGGACGTCCAGGAGCCGCTCTGGACCCTCCTCGACCCGCTGCGGATCTCCCAGGTGCTCGACAATCTCCTGTCCAACGCCATCAAGTACTCGCCCGACGGCGGGATCGTGACGGTGCACGCGGAGGAGTCGGAGTCGGCCATCGCGCTGCACGTCGAGGACCGCGGCATGGGCATGACCGAGCAGGAGGCCCAGCAGGTGTTCTCGCGTTTCTACCGCACCCCGTCCGCGCGGCGCGCGGACATCGCGGGCGCGGGCCTGGGCCTCGCCATCACCCGGTCCATCGTCGAGAGCCATGGCGGCTCCATCCGCTGCGCGAGTTCCCCGGGCAAGGGCAGCCGCTTCACGGTGACGCTCCCGGTCAACGGTGAAGTGGGTCGGGTGCACCAACACTCCCTGGAGGAATCGGCCTAGGTGCAGGCTCTCGACGCATCGGTCCTCGGGGCGGTCCTCGCTGCAGTCCTCGCCTCGCTGCTGGCCCTGGTGGTCGTCGACCGCGCTGGACGCGATCCCCGTACGGCGCTCCCGCCCTCGGGCCGGGCTCCGCTCGCCGCCCTCGCGGGACTAGCCGCCGCCTGCGGGAGCCTGCTCCTCGAGGCGTGGTGGGAAGATCTCCTGGTGACGGTGTTCGCCGCCTTCGCCGTCGTGCTCGCAGCGATCGACGCGCGGACCAAGCTGTTGCCGAACGCCCTCGTCCTGCCCTTCGCCCTCGGCACGCTCGCGGTCCTGCTCGTGGCGGCTGTCGCGAGCGGATCGTGGTGGAGCCTGCTCGGCGCCCTCGGCGGAGGGCTGGCCCTGTTCGCGGTCTACCTCCTGCTGGCGCTCGTCTCACCCGCGGGCATGGGGATGGGCGACGTGAAGCTCGCCGCGGTCCTCGGCCTCTATGGCGGGTGGGCCGGCTACGCGGCGTGGATGTGCACGCTGCTCGGCGGATTCCTGCTGGGTGGCCTCGCGGGCGTCCTCGTCCTGGCGCTACGGCGCGGCACCCGCGGCACCACCTTCCCCTTCGGCCCCGGCATGCTCCTCGCGGCATTCGCCGGGCTCGTCCTCCTCGGCTAGTCCTGCTGCCGGTCAGATCCGGCCGGCAGTGTCCCCCGGAGCACGCTCACCCCGGAGTGGGTGGGATCGCCGTCGAGCGGCTCGTCCGAGACGTCGACGATGGGGAATTCCGCCAGGTCCACGCTGTCGGGGATCGTCAGGGAGCCGTCACCGCCGTGCAGCACACCCAGGCTGTACATGCGGTCCAGTCCGGGTGCGATCAGCCAGACCTCCTCGAAGCCGCCGGCCTCGCCCGCCGTCGACCGGACGTCGAGCGAGCGCACGCCGCCCTCGCCGGACACGACGGTCGCCGTCCCCTCCCCCGTGGATCCGTCGAGGGGTTCGAGCACCGTCTCCGCCAGAACCTCCGGTCCGGGTGGGGACGCGAAGACCTGGACGGCCCACAGTGCGCCACCGCCGACCAGCACGCCCACCGCGGCCGCGGCCGCCAGGTGACGCACACCCAGGGGTCGCCGGGACGATCGGCCCCTCATCGACGCGCCGTCCGCGGTCCGCGAGCCCGCCCCGACGGCCCGGAGTGCGTCATGGGTCGGAACCGTCCGCGTCAGGGGGTCCCCGAGCTGCGCCGGCCCGAGGCCGAGCTCCGCGTGGATGCCTGCCCACACCGCCGGATCCGGCGACTCGAGGGGGTCGTCATCGCCGGCGCGGGCCAGCCGGACGACCTCGTGGAGATCCTCGACCTCCATGGCACAGGTGTCGCATCCCTCGAGGTGGGCACGGCCGGACTCGTCGAGGTCCTCCCCGAGGGCGGCCAGGCTGATGGACTCGGGGTCAAGGTGCTGCATGCCAGGCCTCCAATCGGCGTCGTAGGTGGGTGAGACTTCGGCGGATGTGACTCTTGACGGTCCCGAGGGGCAGCCGCAGCCGCGTGGCGATCTCCTGGTGCGTGAGGTCGTCGTAGAAGGCGAGCTTCAGGATCGACCGCTGGGGTTCCCCGAGCATCTCCAGCTCGGAATCGAGGACCACCCGATCCGCCAGTCCATCCATGATCTCGCTGCCCGGACCGGCGGAGCGGTGATCGGCCACGGTGGTCGCCAGATGGTCCAGGCGCTCGCGCCGGCGGCGCGCAGCGAGGGCATCGGCGATCACGTTCCGGTTGATGCCGAGCAGCCAGGCGGGCAAGCTCCCGGCCTCGGGGTCGAACCCCGACCGGAAGCGCCACGCCCGGATGAAGACCTCCTGCGTCGCGTCCGATGCGGCCTGGCGGTCTCCGAGGGCGCGGAGGGCCACGCTGAACACCAGCGGCGCATGAGCGCGGTAGGCCAAGGCCAGCCCTTCCTCACCACCGGTCGCGAACTGCAGCTCGGGAGTCCCGGCCGGCCCTCGACCTGAGGATGCCACGGTGCTCTCCTTCGGGCGGGGACGCTGGACGACGGCCTCCTGCGTCGACTCCGTCGCGCCCGTCCACATCTCGATGTCGGGGCGTTTCAGAGCGGCGTTGCCGTGAGGACCACATTATCCTCATAGTCCGCGCGGTCCGAGAGCCAGTCCCCGCCGCAGGTCACGATGACGAGCTGGTGGTCGCCGTCGCGCCGGAAGATCTCGTCGGTGTCGAGGGCCGCCTTCGGCTCGTTGCGTACATCCGTGACCCGGTAGCGCACGGGCTCGGCGTCCTCACGCCCCACGGTGATCTCGGTACCGATCGCGACGTCCTTGAGCCGCGCGAAGGGCATCTGCTCCGTGCCGATGTCGATGTGCGCGGCGAGAACGGCGTTGCCCGACGAGGCGCCCGGTGCGGGGCCGTACCGGTACCAGCCGGCCTCGTAGAAGCTCGAGGGGATCTCCATCTCGTCGTCGTCCGCGATCCCCACGTCGATTACGTCCACCTGGATGTCCGTGCCCTCGATGTCCAGGGAGACCGGTGGAGGAGCGGCCTCCGTCTGCGCTGCGGTGGCGGGCCGGAGGGTGATGCCGGCCGCCGACGTCCCGCTCGGGACCGCAGCGGCGGGCGCGGAAGCGTCCTTCTCCGCTTCCGGGCCCTGCGTCCCACCGGGAGCCGGTACTGCGTCGGCTGCTGGCGATGTGCCGGTGTCCTGCCCTGCGCCGACCGCCGACGACGGCGTGGGCTGGGGTGCCGCAGCGGGCTGTGCGCATCCGGCGGAGACCAGGCCGAACCCGGCGCTGAGCAGCAGGACGGCGATGCGATGGGGCAGTCGAGTCACGGACTTCACTTTCGGTCGAGGAAGGGGCGACCAGGCGGGGCAGGAGGATGGAGGGGCCTCCAGCCCCGCCGGCCGGCTCATGCGGCCGTGCGCGAACCCCGCACGCGAGCTGCCACGACGGCGCCGGAGAGCAGCACGAGGCCTACCGCGCCCGCTCCCAGGAGCATCCCCGAGCTGTCCTGCGCCGGTCCTGCCTGGGCGCCCGGAACGGCGGCGGGATCGGAGTGGAGCCCCTCGATGACCTGCGTGGCGAGGGCGAGGTTGCCGTCCTCGAGACTGCCCCACGCGTACACGATCGTCGCGGTGCCCTCGGCGAGCGTGAGGTCGGCCGGGCCGATCACGGGCGCGGTGGTTCCCGTGGCGGCGACTGCTGCAGAGATCGTGCCGGGATCCGTCGTGAGCGTCGCCTCATCGGGGTTGCTCAGGTTCTCGACCACGGGCGCGCCGCCGGCCAGCACGTCGACGGCGGGAGCGGCGGCGGTGTGCCGCACGGTGAGGCGCGACTTCCCGGCCTCGACCGCGGAGACGTCATTCGTGTAGAAGTTCGCGGTGGGCGCGCCCTCGGCGTCGAGGTTGGCCGTGGCGGTGTAGTTCCCGCCGGCTGCGAGGGTCACGGTGACCGGGCCGATGACGGGGGCACTGGCGTCGGCGGCATCCGCCGCCGTCACGGCCAGTTCGTAGTCGCCCGCGGGGAGCTCGAGGGGCCCGGCGAGGGTTCCGGGTGTGAAGTCGTCGAGGGTCAGGTCGCCGTTGACGTAGACGTCCACCGTGAGATCGGGGACGGCGTGGAGGACGGACAGCTGGGCCGTGTCCGCCGTCTCCGCCGCGATCGCGGGGCTGGCGACACCGGCGACACCCAGTGCTGCGACCGCACCGACGGCATAGAAGCTCTTGCGCATGTTCTTCTCCTCGTTCGGGCTCCGTGGAGCCTCCGATTGATCCTTACACCCGTACTACCGGCCGGAGGGCCGCCCTGGATGCAGAATGACGAAAAGAAGTGGGACGGCCCCCGGCGGTCTCAGTCCTGGTCCGGGTCGACGACCTGCGATGAGCCGTCGGAGAGGTGTCCGGAGGTACGGCGCGCACGCGTCAGTGCGGCCCGGCCCGCGAGCTCGCCCTCCCCCGGATAGGCGATCTCCTCCAGCACGAGGGGGTGCGGGGCAGCGAGGATGGACCGTGCGTCCTTGAGGCGGGCGGCGAGCCGTTGTGCCAGCCAGACCGGCGGCATCTCCCCCGAACCCACCCGCAGCGTCGAGCCGATCAGCGCGCGCACCATGTTGTGGCAGAAGGCATCGGCCTGGACGGTCGCCGTGATGGCTCCGTCGTGCCCCCGCACGAACTCGTAGCGCTGCAGTTCCCTGATGGTCGTGGACCCCTCCCGCGGCTTGCAGAAGGCCGCGAAGTCCTGCATCCCGAGCAGGTGGGAGGCGCCCTCGTTGAGCAGTTCCACGTCGAGCGGTGCCGGATACCACAGGGTGGTGTGCCGGTGGAGCGGGTCCTGGCCCGTCATCGCGTCGGCGATCCCGTAGCTGTACCGGCGCCAGAGTGCCGAGAAGCGAGCGTCGAATCCCTCAAGAGCACGCGAAGCGGAACGCACGACGACGACGGGGACGGAGTTCCGCACGGAGCGTCCCCTGCCGCTGATGCCGTCGGTGAGGACGCGGTTGATCGTCCCGGTCAGGCGGCGGCGGAAGGCGTCCGCCGGGTCGACCTCACGTCCCCTCCCCATGCCGGTCCATTCCCCGGCAGTGAGGTCGGCGTGGGCCACCTGCCCCCGTGCGTGGACGCCCGCGTCCGTACGCCCGCCGACCGTCAGCCGGACGGGACGCCTCAGCAGTGTGAAGAGGGCGTCCTCGAGGACGCCCTGGACGGTGACGAGCCCGGGCTGCAGTGCCCAGCCGGAGAACGGCGATCCGTCGTACGCGATATCGAGGCGGACACGCAGGAGCCCGCCGTCCCTCTCGGGTACGGCGGGCTCCTGGGTGGTCATGGCGTGCGTCGGGTGGGAAGAATTACTTCTTCTCGTCCTCGACGGTGCCCTCGACGACGACGACCTCGTCGGCGGTGCCGGCTTCGGCGTCGACCGTGGTGTCCTCCGCAGCTACCTCTTCGGCAGATGCGGCGGACTCAGCGGACTCGGCGGAATCCACCGAGTCGACGGAATCAGCGGACTCGGGCGAGTCGACGGATTCGGCGACCAGCGCGGCAGCGGCGGGAGCCTTGGCCTGCTCGGCCTCGGCGACCACGGACTGCTTGGCCGACATGGGCTCCAGCACCAGTTCGATGACGGCCATGGGGGCGTTGTCGCCCTTGCGGTTGCCGATCTTCGTGATGCGGGTGTAGCCGCCCTCGCGGTTGGCGACGGCCGGCGCGATGTCCGTGAACAGCTCGTGGACGATGCTCTTGCTGCTGATGACGCCGAGGACGCGGCGACGCGACGCGAGGTCACCCTTCTTCGCGAACGTGATCAGACGCTCGGCGTAGGGGCGGAGGCGCTTGGCCTTCGTCACCGTGGTGGTGATGCGCTTGTGCTCGAACAGTGAGGCGGCCAGGTTGGCGAGCATCAGGCGTTCGTGCGCCGGACCGCCTCCGAGGCGTGGGCCCTTGGTGGGTGTGGGCATGGTTCTTTCTCCTCATTAGGGTGTCCGCCCGCCGCTCCGGGGAGCAGCGGGCGGGCAGATAGCGTTGTTAGAGCTCTTCGTCGCCGTAGGCGGCGTCGTCCTCTTCGATGGCGGCAGCGCGGGCGGCAAGGTCGAACCCGGGAGGGGAATCCTTCAGGGACAGACCGAGCTCGACGAGCTTCGCCTTGACCTCGTCGATGGACTTCGCACCGAAGTTGCGGATGTCCATGAGGTCGGCCTCGGAGCGTGCAACGAGTTCACCCACGGAGTGGATGCCCTCACGCTTGAGGCAGTTGTACGAGCGGACCGTCAGTTCGAGGTCCTCGATGGGCAGCGCCATGTCGGCGGCCAGAGCGGCGTCCGTCGGCGACGGGCCGATCTCAATGCCTTCGGCGGCGGTGTTCAGCTCGCGGGCGAGCCCGAACAGTTCCACCAGGGTGGTGCCGGCGGACGCGACGGCGTCGCGGGGGGCGATGGCGTCCTTCGTCTCGACGTCGACGATCAGCTTGTCGAAGTCGGTGCGCTGCTCCACACGGGTGGCCTCCACGCGGAAGGTCACCTTCAGGACCGGCGAGTAGATCGAGTCGACCGGGATCCGGCCGATCTCGGAGTCGCCGGACTTGTTCTGCGAGGCGGACACGTAGCCACGGCCACGCTCGATGGTCAGTTCGAGCTCGAACTTGCCCTTCGAGTTGAGCGTCGCGATGTGCAGGTCCGGGTTGTGGAACTCGACGCCGGCGGGAGGCGCGATGTCCGCCGCGGTGACGACGCCGGGACCCTGCTTGCGCAGGTAGGCGACGACCGGCTCGTCGTGCTCCGAGGAGACGGCGAGGTTCTTGATGTTCAGGATGATCTCGGTGACGTCTTCCTTGACACCGGGAACCGTGGTGAATTCGTGCAGCACGCCGTCGATCCGGATGCTCGTCACGGCTGCGCCGGGGATCGAGGACAGGAGGGTGCGGCGGAGCGAGTTGCCGAGGGTGTAACCGAAGCCGGGCTCGAGGGGCTCGATGACGAACCGCGAGCGGTTGTCGGCGACGACTTCTTCAGTCAGGGTGGGGCGCTGTGCAATGAGCACGTACATTTCCTTTCAGGAAGCATCCGCTATATGACGCTTCTCAGTGGGGCGGGACTGCTGGTCAGCCGGCTCTGGAGCTACCGGGAACGGCACCGAACCGCCCTGCCGGAACTCTCGTTCCTGCAAGGCGGTGCGGTGACGGCAGGCCGATCAGACGCGGCGACGCTTCGGCGGGCGGCATCCGTTGTGGGCGCTGGGGGTGACGTCCTGGATGGATCCGACCTCGAGGCCCGTTGCCTGCAGCGAGCGGATCGCGGTCTCGCGACCGGATCCCGGACCCTTCACGAAGACGTCGACCTTCTTGACGCCGTGCTCCTGCGCACGCTTGGCAGCGGCCTCTGCAGCCATCTGTGCAGCGAACGGGGTGGACTTGCGCGAGCCCTTGAAACCGACCTCACCGGCGGAGGCCCAGGAGATGACTGCTCCGCTGGGGTCCGTGATGGAGACGATGGTGTTGTTGAACGTGCTCTTGATGTGCGCCTGGCCGAGCGCGATGTTCTTCTTGTCCTTGCGACGCGGCTTACGCACCGCTCCACGAGTCTTGGGGGGCATTACTTCTCCTACGAAGGTATTGGGTAAAGCATTGAGTCGGATCAAATCCTGCTGGAGGTCCCGCAAACAGGGGCCTCCGCCGGCGAGGGTCCCCTGGCCTGACGAGCGCTAGCGAGTCATGTTAGGGAGCCGGTGGGGATCTAGCGTCCGACCTTCTTCTTGCCTGCGACCGTGCGCTTCGGGCCCTTGCGGGTGCGAGCGTTGGTCTTCGTACGCTGTCCGCGTACGGGAAGGCCGCGGCGGTGCCGAATGCCTTCGTAGCTGCCGATCTCGACCTTGCGGCGGATATCGGCGGCGACCTCACGGCGGAGGTCACCCTCGACCTTGAAGTTGCCCTCGATGTAGTCGCGGAGCTGGACGAGCTCGACGTCGGAGAGGTCCTTGACGCGCGTGTTCGGGGAGATTCCCGTGTCGACGATCGTCTTCTCCGCACGGGTCTTGCCCACGCCGTAGATGTAGGTAAGCGCGATGACTACCCGCTTTTCGCGGGGGATGTCTACGCCAGCGAGACGTGCCATGGTGGCGGTGCTCCTTCAGTGGTGCCGGAGGTGTGGAGCAGAACGTGCCCGGGACCTGCGTTCCGGTCCCCGGCCTCCGAGCCGGGGGTGTACGTCCCCTGCGGGACGCTGTTCTGCCGTTGAATGTACTTCTACGCGCGGGAAGAACCTCTGGAAGAGGTTCTCAGCCCTGGCGCTGCTTGTGGCGCGGGTTCTCGCAGATGACGAGAACGTTGCCCTTGCGGCGAACCACCTGGCACTTCTCGCAGATCCGCTTCACGCTCGGGTTGACCTTCATGGTTTTCCTTCGAGTTGATTCTTATTTGTAGCGGTAGACGATACGGCCCCGGGTGAGGTCGTACGGGCTGAGTTCCACTACGACCCGGTCCTCAGGAAGGATCCGGATGTAGTGCTGGCGCATCTTTCCCGAGATGTGGGCGAGAACAATGTGACCGTTGGCCAACTCAACGCGGAACATCGCATTGGGCAGCGCCTCGTTCACAGTGCCTTCAATCTCAATGACACCGTCTTTCTTGGCCATATCCTCCGCTAACGTCGATGCCCACCACTTGGACGGTGGGCGGGTTTGGGGTTTTGATCGTCTGACCTGCGGGGAGCCTGGGCTCGTCCCGCAGAACGGTCTCCGGGGCCCATTGGGCACGGAAAGCAGAGACAACCAACAGACGACTCTACTCCATTCTTCACGAATGGTTAAATCACGTCCGGGGCTCGCGCTGCGGACGACGAAGGCCCTGCAGCGGGCTGCAGGGCCTTGGGGAGTGAGCGGCGTGCGGATCGAGCCGAGCTGCGCCGGAGCGCAGCCCCTGTCTCACGCGTGCAGGGGAACCGGTGTGACGCCGAGCGGTTCCAGGCGGGAGGCTCCGCCGTCCGGCGCGGAGAGCACCCAGATGCCGGCGTCGTGCACGGCGACGCTGTGCTCCCACTGCGAGGCGCGCCTGCCGTCCGTGGTCACGACCGTCCAGTCGTCGTCGAGCACTGTGGTCTGCAACCCGCCCTGCACGAGCATCGGCTCGATGGCCAGGCACATGCCCGGCCGCACCTTCGGCCCGCGATTCGAACTCCTGTAGTTGAGGACGTCCGGCGCCTGATGCATCTGGGTGCCGATCCCGTGCCCCACGTAGTCCTCCAGGATGCCGAGTGCCGGCCCCGGGACGGACGAGACGTAGTCGTCGATCGCCGCGCCGATGTCGCCGACGAACCGCGCGGAGGCGAGCGCTGCGATACCCCGCCACATGGCTTCCTCGGTGATGCGGGACAACCGGACGTCCTCCGGCCGAGGCGTCCCCGCGATCACGGTCCGCGCAGAGTCGGAGTGCCAGCCCCTGACGACGGCGCCGCCGTCGATCGAGATGATGTCCCCGTCCTGCAGTGCATATCCGCCCGGGATCCCGTGGACCACCTCGTGGTTCACCGAGGTGCAGATGCTGGCCGGGAACCCGTGGTACCCGAGGAAGTTCGACGTCGCGCCCTCCTCCTGCAGGACGGCCTCGAACACTCCGTCGAGCTCCGCCGTGGTCACGCCCACCCGCACGGCGGCGACTGCTTCGTCGAGCGCCCTGGACAGCACCAGGCCGGCATCGCGCATGACGAGCATCTGCTCGCTGGTCTTGTACTCGACCTTCGGCTGACGGAACATGCGGTCCTAGCTCGCGACCTTGAGCGCCGCCATGACCCGCTCGGTGACCTCGTCGATCGAGCCGATCCCGTCCACCTTCGTCACGATCCCCCGCTCCTCGTACCTCGACACGACGGCCTCGGTCTGGTCGTGGTAGAGCCCGAGGCGGTGCCTGATGACCCGCTCGTTGTCGTCCGACCGTCCGTCGAGCTGCGCCCGTCCGAGGAGCCTCGTGACCAGTTCCTCGTCATCGGCCGTGAGCTGGAGGACGACGTCGAGGTCGAGCGCGTTCTCCCGCAGGATGTCGTCGAGCTCCGTCACCTGGGCGGCGGTGCGCGGGTACCCGTCGAGGAGGAAGCCCTCCCGGACGTCCTCCGCCGCGAGCCGATCGCGCACCATGCTGTTCGTGACGCTGTCGGGAACGAAGTCCCCGGCGTCCATGAACTTCTTCGCCTCGAGTCCCAGCGGGGTCTCGCGCTTGACGTTGTCGCGGAAGATGTCCCCGGTCGAGATTGCCACGACGGCGAGACGTTCCGAGATCCGGGCCGCCTGGGTTCCCTTGCCGGAACCCGGAGGACCGATGATGAGCATTCTCGTCAACGCAACAACCCTTCGTAGTGACGCTGCTGGAGCTGCGCGTCGATCTGCTTGACGGTCTCCAGCCCCACGCCCACCATGATCAGGATCGACGTGCCGCCGAAGGGGAAGTTCTGGTTGGCGCCGATCGCCACGAGGGCGATCAGCGGGATGAGCGCCACGAGACCGAGATAGATGGCGCCCGGCAGGGTGATGCGGGAGAGCACGTACTGCAGGTACTCGGCCGTGGGCCGGCCTGCCCTGATGCCCGGGATGAAGCCGCCGTACTTCTTCATGTTGTCGGAGACCTCGTCCGGGTTGAACGTGATGGCGACGTAGAAGTACGTGAAGAAGACGATCAGCAGGAAGTACATCGCCATGTAGAGCGGGTGGTCGCCACTGGTGAGGTACGTGGTGATCCAGTTGACCCAGTCGGCGGGCGGTGTCCCGTCCTGCGGCGTGTTGAACTGTGCGATCAGGCTCGGCAGGTACAGCATCGACGACGCGAAGATCACGGGGATGACACCCGCCATGTTGACCTTGATGGGGATGTACGTGCTGCTGCCGCCGAGCGTGCGCCGGCCGACCATGCGCTTGGCGTACTGGACCGGGATGCGGCGCTGCGACTGCTCCACGAAGATCACGAGGGCGACGACGACGACGCCCATCAGGAGCACGAACGCGAACACGGTGGCACCCTGGGTACGGAAGATCTCACCCAGCGAGGTCGGGAACCCGGCCGCGATCGCGGTGAAGATGAGCAGGGACATGCCGTTGCCGACGCCGCGCTCGGTGATGAGCTCGCCCATCCACATGATCAGGCCGGTGCCGGCAGTCAGGGTGATGATCAGGAGGATGATCGTGATGAGCGAATCGTCCGGGATCAGCGGGACGGGACAGTTGCCGAGCAATGCTCCCGAGCGCGCCAGCGAGACGAGGGTCGTGGCATTGAGGAGACCGAGGGCGATCGTCAGGTAACGCGTGTACTGGGTCAGTTTGGACTGGCCCTGGGCGCCTTCCTGGTGCAGCTCCTGGAAGCGGGGGATGACCACCCGGAGGAGCTGGGTGATGATGCTCGCGGTGATGTACGGCATGATGCCCAGCGCGAAGATCGAGACCTGCAGGAGGGCTCCGCCGCTGAAGAGGTTGACGAACTGGTACAGGCCGCCGTCGGTGTTGCCGAGGTCCAGGCACTGCTGGACGTTGCCGTAGTCGACTCCCGGGGCGGGGATGAAGGCCCCGAGGCGGAAGATGGTGATGATTCCCAGCGTGAACAACAGCTTGCGCCGCAAGTCTGGCGTCCGGAATGCCCGGCCAATAGCGCTAAGCAAGCGTCCTCCTGAAGGTCTGTTGGTCCTGTGGCGGACCGTGCACAACAACCGAGTCTAACGGTTGGTCGCCGGCGCGAGACTCACGCCGGCCCTGGGGTGGCCGGAGCCGAAAAAAGACTCCTGGTGGGCCGATTCGGTCCTGCCCACCAGAAGTCTAGTTCCTCAGTGCTGTCGATCACAGCCGTCCCCTCCCCCGACACACGGGAAAGCAGACGGCCAGTGGCCTACAGTTCGGTGACGGTTCCGCCCGCAGCGACGATCTTCTCCGCAGCGGAGGCGGAGAAGGCGTCGGCCGAGACGTTCACGGAAACCGTGATCTCGCCCGTGCCCAGCACCTTGACGGGCTGGTTCTTGCGGACCGCACCGTTCGCCACCAGGCTGTCCACCGTGACGTCGCCGCCGTCGGGGTACAGCTCGGACAGCTTGTCCAGGTTGACGACCTGGAACTCCACGCGGAACGGGTTCTTGAAACCGCGCAGCTTCGGAAGGCGCATGTGCAGGGGCAACTGGCCACCCGCGAATCCTGCCTTCACCTGGTAGCGCGCTGCGGTCCCCTTGGTTCCACGTCCGGCGGTCTTACCCTTCGAACCCTCACCACGGCCGACACGGGTCTTCGCCGTCTTGGCACCCGGGGCGGGACGCAGGTGGTGGACCTTGAGGGCGTGGACGCGCTCCTCGCTGGCGGCCGGAGCCGCAGTGTTCTTCTCTGCCATTAGTTGGCCTCCTCAACCTTCAAGAGGTGCGGAACCGTGTTGACCATGCCGACGGTGACGGCGTCTGCTTCACGGACCACGGTGTGGCCGATCCGCTTGAGGCCGAGCGACCGCAGCGTGTCGCGCTGGTTCTGCTTGCCGCCGATGGCGGACTTGATCTGTGTGATCGAGAGCTGCTTGGTGCTCACGACTACGCGCTTCGGAGTGATGGCGGTCATCACGCACCTGCCTTCTGAGCTGCGATCGCGCGCAGCATCTGGTGGGATGCGACCTCGTCGAGGGGCAGGCCACGGCGGGCCGCGACTGCCTGGGGCTCTTCGAGGCGCTTCAGGGCATCGACGGTCGCGTGAACGATGTTGATGGCGTTCGCCGAACCGAGCGACTTCGAGAGGACGTCGTGGATGCCGACGCACTCGAGCACCGCACGCACCGGACCGCCGGCGATCACACCGGTACCCGGGGACGCGGGACGGAGCAGCACGACGCCGGCTGCGGCCTCGCCCTGCACCAGGTGCGGGACGGTGCCACCGATCCGCGGAACGCGGAACATCGTCTTCTTGGCTTCCTCGACGGCCTTCTGGATGGCGGAGGGAACTTCCTTCGCCTTTCCGTAGCCGACGCCGACCATGCCGTTGCCGTCGCCGACCACCACGAGGGCGGTGAAGCTGAAGCGACGGCCGCCCTTGACGACCTTCGCGACGCGGTTGATGGTGACGACGCGTTCGATGAACTTGTCCTTGTCGTCGTTCCGACCGCCGTCACGGCCGCCACGGCCGCCGCGCTCGCCACCGCGGGCGTTGCCGCCGCGCTGGTCACCGCCGCGCGAGTTGCCCCGCGCGTTGGAGCGGTTGGCGTCAGCCGACGCGGTGTCGGTTGCGCCTGCAGCCGGAGCTTCGGCCGCGGGCTGCTCTGTAGCCGTATTCAATGGGGCTTCCTTTGCCTTGGTTTCCTCGGTCACAGTGACAGCCCACCTTCACGTGCACCGTCTGCGATGGCTGCAACCCGACCGTGGTACTTGTTGCCACCGCGGTCGAAGACGACGGCCTCGACGCCGGCAGCCATGGCCCGTGCCGCGACGAGCTCGCCGACGCGCTTGGCCTTGGCGGTCTTGTCACCGTCGAAGGACCGGAGGTCCGCTTCGAGGGTGGATGCCGAGGCGACGGTCATGCCCTTGGTGTCGTCGACGACCTGCACGAAGACGTGGCGGGCCGAACGGTTGACGACCAGGCGCGGACGCACGGCCGTACCCGAGACGCGCTTGCGTACACGGAGGTGGCGACGTCCACGCGAGGCGGACTTGCTCTTCGAGCTGCGCTTCTTGTTGATGCTCAGACCCATGGTTACTTACCAGCCTTTCCGACCTTGCGGCGGATGATCTCGCCTGCGTAGCGGATGCCCTTGCCCTTGTACGGGTCGGGCTTGCGCAGCTTGCGGATGGTTGCAGCGACCTCGCCGACCTGCTGCTTGTTGATGCCCGCGACCGAGAGCTTGGTGGGGCTGTCCACGGTCAGGGTGATGCCCTCGGGAGCCTTGACGGCCACCGGGTGGCTGTAGCCCAGGGCGAACTCGAGGTCACTGCCCTTCGCCTGCACGCGGTAACCGGTGCCGACGATCTCGAGGTTCTTCTTGTAGCCCTCGGTGACTCCGACGATCATGTTGGAGATCAGCGTGCGCGTCAGGCCGTGCAGTGAGCGCGACTCGCGCTCGTCGTTCGGCCGGGAGACGGTGAGGATCCCGCCGTCGAGGGTGACCTCGATGGGGCTGGGCACCCTGTGGCTCAGTTCGCCCTTGGCGGCCTTGACCGAGACGACGTTGCCGTCGACCGTGATGTCGACACCGGCAGGAACGGTGATGGGGAGACGTCCAATACGTGACATGTTCTGTTCCCTTTCCCGTTACCAGACGTAGGCGAGGACTTCCCCACCTACACCCTTCTTGGATGCCTGGCGGTCCGTGAGCAGACCGGAGGACGTGGACAAGATGGCGATGCCGAGTCCGCCGAGCACGTGCGGCAGGTTGGTGGACTTGGCGTACACGCGGAGGCCCGGCTTGGAGATGCGGCGGATGCCGGCGATGGAGCGCTGGCGGTCCGGGCCGAACTTGAGGTCGATGGTCAGCTTCTTGCCGACCTCCGCTTCCTCTTCCTTCCAGCCGGCGATGTAGCCCTCGGCCTTCAGGATGTCCGCGACGCGGGCCTTCAGCTTGCTGTACGGCATGGACACGGAGTCGTGGTAAGCCGAGTTTGCGTTGCGCAGACGCGTGAGCATGTCTGCGACAGGATCTGTCATTGTCATGTGGGCTCTTGCCCTTCCTCGAAACGGTTTCCGGTCTCCGCCCGGCACTCAGGGTGCCGGCTGGAGCGGACCTGCAACGTAGTTAGATTAATCTTCGGATTTGAAGGGGAAGCCGAGCGCCTTGAGGAGCGCGCGGCCCTCGGCGTCGGTCTTGGCGGTCGTGACGACGGTGATGTCCATGCCACGTACACGGTCGATACGGTCCTGGTCGATCTCGTGGAACATGGACTGCTCCGTGAGGCCGAAGGTGTAGTTGCCGTTGCCGTCGAACTGCTTGCCGTTGAGGCCGCGGAAGTCGCGAATACGGGGCAGTGCGAGGGAGATGAGGCGGTCCGTGAATTCCCACATGCGGTCTCCACGCAGGGTCGCGTGTGCACCGATGGGCATTCCCTCACGGAGCTTGAACTGCGCGATGGACTTGCGGGCCTTGGTGACCTGGGGCTTCTGGCCCGTGATCGCCGTAAGGTCCTTGACGGCCCCGTCGATCAGCTTGGAGTCCTTGGCGGCGTCACCGACACCCATGTTCACGACGACCTTGACCAGGCGGGGGACCTGGTTCACGTTGGAGTAGTTGAACTGCTCCTGCAGGGTCGCCTTGATCTCGGCCGCGTAGCGGGCCTTGAGACGGGGAAGAACCTTGGTCTCTGTGGTCTCGACAGTCATTACAGATCCTTCCCTGATGACTTGGCGATGCGGACGCGGACAACGCGCTCACGGCCGTCGCGCTCGACGGTCTCGGTGCGGTATCCGACGCGCGTCGGCTTCTTGGTCTCGGGATCGACGACGGCCACGTTGCTGATGTGCACCGGCGCCTCGACGACCTCGATGCCACCGGTCTTGGTGCCGCGCTGCGACTGCCCGACCTTGGTGTGCTTGGTGATCCGGTTGATGCCTTCCACGAGGACGCGGTTGGACTCGGGGAACACCTTGAGGACCTTGCCCTGCTTGCCGCGGTCTCCGCCGCGTTCCTGCTTGGCTCCGGTGATGACCTGCACGAGGTCACCCTTCTTGATCTTGAGCTTTGTCTTCTGTGCCATGGACTACAGCACCTCCGGCGCCAGCGAGATGATCTTCATGAAACGCTTGTCGCGGAGCTCGCGACCGACAGGGCCGAAGATACGGGTACCGCGGGGGTCGCCGTCGTTCTTCAGGATCACTGCTGCGTTCTCGTCGAACTTGATGTAGGAACCGTCCGCACGGCGGCGTTCCTTCTTGGTGCGGACGATGACCGCCTTGACGACGTCGCCCTTCTTGACGTTGCCGCCCGGGATGGCGTCCTTCACCGTGGCGACGATGACGTCGCCGATGCCTGCGTAGCGGCGCCCGGATCCTCCGAGAACGCGGATGGTCAAGATTTCCTTGGCCCCCGTGTTGTCGGCGACCTTTAGCCGCGACTCCTGCTGAATCACTGATTACTCCTGTCGTCGCGCCGGTTCTCTCATCGAGCCTTGCGGAACGGATATGGGTGGGCCCCGAGATACTGGTCCTCACCACGCGTGCGCCTGGACGCACGGTCCTGCAGGATACCTGCGTGGGGTGGTGAACAAGATCATCGGGCTTTTGCCTATTTGCCCGGTGTGAGGGTCACCCGCGAGGGAACCTCGTGAGGGCATGCGCCAACCCACCAGACAGACAAGATCCTCATGGTATCGCGAGAATGCCCCGGACACGAAATCGTGTCCGGGGCATCCCGGTCGGGAGCCGGCGCGCCGGTCCCTGGTGGTGCTCAGGTGCTACTTGGCCTTCTCGATGACCTCGACCAGGCGCCACCGCTTGGTGGCGGACAGCGGGCGGGTCTCGCTGATGAGGACCATGTCGCCGATGCCGGCGGTGTTGTTCTCGTCGTGCGCCTTGACCTTGGAGCTGCGGCGAAGCACCTTGCCGTACAGTGCGTGCTTCACGCGGTCCTCGACCTCGACGACGATGGTCTTCTCCATCTTGTCCGAGACGACGTAGCCACGGCGTACCTTGCGGTAGCCGCGCGAGTCGGCGCCGTGGACGGCCTTCTCGGGTCCTACGGTCGTCTCGCTCTGCTGCTCACTCATTTGGCGTCCTCCTCAGAAGCCTCGGTGCTCACGGAAGGTTCGTCCTTCGTGGCTGCCTTCTTGGCCTTCTTGGGCTTCTCCGCTTTTGCGGGCTTCGCTTCCTCGACGGGAGCGACGACCTCGGGACGGATACCCAGTTCGCGCTCACGCAGCACCGTGTAGATGCGGGCGATGTCGCGCTTAACCGAGCGAAGGCGACCGTGGCTCTCCAGCTGGCCGGTGGCCGACTGGAATCGGAGGTTGAACAGCTCCTCCTTGGCCTTGCGCAGTTCTTCCACCAGACGGTCCTTGTCGAAGCCGTCCAGCTGGTCTGTTGCCAGTTCCTTTGAACCCAGAGCCATAACTATTCACCACCCTCACGACGCACGATGCGTGCCTTCAACGGCAGCTTGTGGATCGCGAGGCGCAGGGCTTCGCGGGCTACCTCTTCGGAAACACCGGACAGTTCGAAGAGAACACGTCCTGGCTTGACGTTGGCCACCCACCACTCGGGCGAACCCTTACCGGAACCCATGCGGGTCTCGGCAGGCTTCTTGGTCAACGGGCGGTCCGGATAGATGTTGATCCAGACCTTGCCGCCACGCTTGATGTGGCGGGTCATGGCGATACGAGCGGACTCGATCTGCCGGTTGGTGACGTATGCCGGGCTCAGCGCCTGGATACCCCACTCGCCGAAGCTGACCTCGGTACCGCCCGTAGCAGCGCCCGAGCGACCCGGGTGGTGCTGCTTACGGAACTTGACTCGACGTGGGATAAGCATTTAAGCCTGTCCTCCTTCAGTCGCGGCTGTAGAAGCTGCGGCGGTCTCGGCGGGTGCTGACGCACCCTGGCCCTCGGAACGCTCGGGAGCGCGACGACGACGGTCTCCGCCGCGGTCGCCACCACGGTCGGCGCCGGCAGGGCCACGGCCCGGACGGTCTCCACCGCGGCCGCGGGAAGGAGCAGCGGCAGCCTGGGCTGCGAGTTCCTTCGCCGTGACGTCACCCTTGTAGATCCAGACCTTCACGCCGATGCGGCCGAAGGTGGTCTTCGCTTCGAAGAAGCCGTAGTCGATGTTGGCGCGGAGCGTGTGCAGGGGAACGCGTCCCTCGCGGTAGAACTCCGAACGGCTCATCTCGGCGCCACCCAGGCGACCGGAGCACTGGACACGGATGCCCTTGGCTCCCGCACGCTGGGCGGACTGCATGGCCTTCTTCATTGCGCGCCGGAAGGCCACGCGGGAGGAGAGCTGCTCAGCGATGCCCTGGGCGACGAGCTGTGCCTCGATCTCGGGGTTCTTGACCTCGAGGATGTTCAGCTGGACCTGCTTGCCGGTGAGCTTCTCGAGCTCGCCGCGGATGCGGTCCGCCTCGGCTCCACGACGGCCGATCACGATACCGGGACGTGCCGTGTGGATGTCCACGCGGACACGGTCGCGGGTGCGCTCGATCTCGACCTTCGCGATGCCGGCGCGGTCCATGCCGGTCGACATCAGCTGGCGGATCTTGATGTCCTCACGGACGAAGTCGCGGTAGCGCTGGCCCGGCTTGTTGCTGTCGGCGAACCAGTGTGACCTGTGGTCGGTGGTGATGCCGAGTCGGAACCCATGCGGGTTTACTTTCTGTCCCACTTAGCGGACCTCCACTTTCTCAGGGGTAGCGACGACAACCGTGATGTGGCTGGTCCGCTTGTTGATGCGGAACGCACGGCCCTGGGCGCGCGGCCGGAACCGCTTCATCGTGGGGCCTTCATCAACAAATGCCTCGCTGATGATGAGGTTGTCCTCGTCGAAGGCGACGCCGTCACGGTCCGCGAGGACTCGTGCGTTGGCCATCGCCGACTGGACCACCTTGAATACCGGCTCCGAAGCAACCTGTGGGGCAAACTTCAGAATAGCCAGAGCCTCATTCGCCTGCTTACCACGAACAAGGTTGACGACGCGCCGGGCCTTCATAGGCGTTACGCGGATATGACGCGCAATAGCCTTGGCTTCCATTGCTTTCCTTCTCTCGTCTTAGCCGTAAGAGCAGCGCCTAGCGGCGCTTGCCCTTGCGGTCGTCCTTAACATGGCCGCGGAAGGTCCGCGTGGGAGCGAATTCGCCGAGCTTGTGCCCGACCATCGACTCGGTGACGAACACCGGGATGTGCTTGCGTCCGTCGTGCACCGCGATCGTGTGCCCGAGCATGTCGGGGACGATCATGGAGCGGCGGGACCACGTCTTGATGACGTTCTTCGTGCCCGATTCGTTCTCGCGAGCGACCTTTACATAAAGGTGCTGATCGACGAAGGGGCCTTTCTTCAGGCTGCGTGGCATGTCTCCAGGCTCCTATCGCTTGTTCTTGCCGGAACGACGGCGACGCACGATGAGTGAATCGCTCTCTTTGTTGGGGCGACGGGTGCGGCCTTCGGCCTTACCGTTCGGGTTGACCGGGTGGCGTCCACCGGAGGTCTTGCCCTCGCCACCACCGTGCGGGTGGTCGACCGGGTTCATGGCGACACCGCGGACGGTCGGGCGGATGCCCTTCCAGCGGTTACGGCCGGCCTTGCCCCAGTTGATGTTCGACTGCTCGGCGTTGCCGACCTCGCCGATCGTCGCGCGGCAGCGGACGTCGACGTTGCGGATCTCGCCGGAGGGCAGTCGCAGCTGGGCGAAGCGGCCTTCCTTGGCGACGAGCTGGACCGAGGCACCGGCGGAGCGTGCCATCTTCGCGCCGCCACCCGGTCGGAGCTCGACGGCGTGGATGACGGTACCCACGGGGATGTTACGCAGCGGCAGGTTGTTGCCGGGCTTGATGTCCGCCCCGGCGCCGGCCTCGACGAAGTCACCCTGCTTGAGCTTGTTGGGTGCGACGATGTAGCGCTTGGTGCCGTCGACGTAGTGCAGCAGGGCGATGCGCGCGGTGCGGTTCGGATCGTATTCGATCTCCGCGACGCGGGCGTCGACGCCGTCCTTGTCGTGGCGGCGGAAGTCGATCAGACGGTACTGACGCTTGTGTCCACCACCCTTGTGGCGGGTCGTGATCTTACCGGTGTTGTTGCGTCCACCCTTCTTGGGAAGGGGACGGACCAACGACTTCTCCGGTGTCGACCGGGTGATTTCTGCGAAGTCGGCAACGCTCGAGCCACGACGGCCCGGGGTTGTCGGCTTGTATTTACGGATTCCCATAACTCAATTCCTCGTTAAAGTGGTCTCCGCTCTCAGGAGAGCGGACCGCCGAAGATGTCGATCGAGCCCTCTTTGAGGGACACGATGGCACGCTTGGTGCCCTTGCGCTGACCCCAGCCGAACTTGGTGCGCTTGCGCTTGCCAACCCGGTTGATGGTGTTGATCGAGTCGACCTTCACGGAGAAGATCTTCTCGACCGCCAGCTTGATCTCTTCCTTGTTCGAGCGGGGGTCGACCAGGAAGGTGTACTTGCCTTCGTCGATCAGGCCGTAGCTCTTCTCCGAGACGACGGGTGCAATGACGACGTCGCGCGGGTCCTTTGCGATGCTGCCGCTCACGTGGCATCCTCCTCGGTGATGACATCAGCCGAACCGACGAACTGGTCGTAGGCTGCCTTGGTGAAGATCACGTCGTCGGACACCAGCACGTCGTACGTGTTGAGCTGGTCCACATAAAGGACGTGTACCTCGGGGACGTTGCGCACGGACAGTGCGGCGACGTCGTTGGCACGCTCGATCACGACGAGCAGGCGGGGCCGCTCGGAGATCGCGCGCAGGGTCTCGATGGCACCCTTGGTGGACGGCTTGCCGCCGTCGACCAGGGACTCGAGAACGTGGATACGACCGTTGCGTGCCCGGTCCGAGAGGGCGCCGCGCAGTGCAGCAGCCTTCATCTTCTTGGGGGTGCGCTGGCTGTAGTCGCGGGGCGTGGGTCCGTGGACGACGCCACCACCGGTCATGTGGGGTGCGCGGATCGAACCCTGGCGGGCGCGACCGGTTCCCTTCTGCTTGAACGGCTTGCGGCCTGCACCGCTGACCTCGGCGCGCGTCTTCGTCTTGTGCGTGCCCTGGCGGGCGGCAGCAAGCTGAGCCACGACGACCTGGTGCAGCAGCGGCACGTTGGTCTGTGCGTCGAAGATCTCCGCGGGGAGATCGACCTGAACTGGATTGGCAGCCATGTGGCTATGCTCCCTTCACGGCGGTGCGTACGAGGACGACCTGGCCGCGGGCGCCGGGGACGGCACCCTTGATCAGCAGCAGCGACTTCTCGGCGTCGACAGCGTGAACCTTGAGGTTCAGCGTGGTCTGACGAACGGCACCCATGCGGCCTGCCATTTTCATTCCACGGAAGACGCGGCTGGGGGTGGATGCTCCACCGATGGAACCGGGCTTGCGGTGGTTCTTGTGGGCACCGTGCGATGCACCGACGCCGTGGAAACCGTGGCGCTTCATGACGCCTGCGAAGCCCTTGCCCTTGGTGGTGCCGATGACGTCGACCGTCTGGCCGGCCTCGAACATCCCGACGGAGAGTTCCTGACCGAGCGAGTAGGAGTCGGCGTCGGAGGTCCGCAGTTCGACGACGTGACGGCGAGGCGTGACGCCTGCCTTCTCGAAGTGGCCGGCGAGCGGCTTGGTGACCTTGCGGGGATCGATCTGGCCGAAGCCGATCTGCACGGCGGTGTAGCCGTCCTTCTCCTCGTCGAGGAGCTGCGTGATGACGTTCGAGTCAGCCTGGACGACGGTGACGGGGATGAGGATGTTGTTCTCGTCCCAGACCTGGGTCATGCCGAGCTTGATGCCCAGCAGGCCTTTTACCTGGCGCGTAAGTGAAGTAGACATGTGTATCCGCTCTCCCTTACAGCTTGATTTCGATGTTCACGTCCGCAGGCAGGTCGAGACGCATCAGCGAATCGACGGCCTTGGGCGTGGGATCAATGATGTCGATCAGGCGCTTGTGAGTACGCATTTCGAAGTGCTCACGGCTGTCCTTGTACTTGTGCGGGGACCGGATGACAACGAAAACGTTCTTCTCCGTGGGCAGGGGCACGGGGCCCACTACCGTTGCGCCTGCGCGCGTCACCGTCTCAACGATCTTCCGGGCTGAAACATCGATGACCTCGTGGTCATATGACTTCAGCCGGATGCGGATTTTTTGTCCCGCCATGGCGTCTCGACTCTCTCTCTACATAACTGCCTGGGCAGTTCCGGTACGTACGTACATTTCCTGCGTCCGTTGCGCGACGCTCCCCGAACAGACTGAATCCGGATGGATCCGGGTTCCTCACCCTGCCGGGACTCCGACCCCCGCGCTCGGGCGTGTCGCACTTCCTTGACACACACGGTCCGCTGTTCCGGACGAGCCGAACGGGGTGGATTTTATCTTTGGGCCATACCGAACGGTGGATCTGACCCCTGCATCAGGCATTATCCTGACCGGGATGAGGTCTCAGACCGCGCACGCTGGCGCTTGAACAACTTATTTAGTGTCGCAGATCGCCGGGATGATTGCGAACCGGCGGGGAAGTGCCGCACCGTGATCCGTCACACCCGCATCGTGCCCGGACGGTGAGGGAGGGCGCGAGCGAGGCGCGGACCATGCTGCAAGGATCAGGACGGGACGGACACCGGCCCGTCACGCTTGGGGCTCCCGGCCCGGCCTGCCGGCCGGCTGCACGGCGTCCGGTGCGGCCTGCCCGCCGCCCGGCCGCGCCGGACCCTCGCCACCGTCATCCCATGCCGGGACCTCGGGTGGCCCGGGCTGGACAGGAGCGGTGGCCTCGCTCCCCCGCGTCTGGCTGTTGAGCTTCCAGACCGCGAAGGCGAGCAGCGCGAGCGCTGCGACGGTGAGCAGCAGGAAGGTGTACCCCCGCAGGAACCACAGCAGGGCGAGGACTATTCCGACGGCTCCCCAGATGCTGAAGAGCCGGCGGGACAGCGCGACACCCGCCGCCAGGAGCAGCACGTGACCGCAGAGTGCCCAGACCTGCGCACCCGCGGTTCCGCCGGTGATGGTCAGCAGTGCGGTCCCGGAGAGCACGACGGCCCCTGCGGACAGCCAGAGCGGCCCGCGCCGGGCGCTGCCGCGCAGGAACGAGTAGGCGACGAGAACCGCGAGGGCGACCACCCACCACTGCGCCGCCCAGAAGAAGGTGATGCCGCCCGACACCGCCCAGGTGATGCGCTGCGCCGCGGCGACGAGTACCAGGAACGCCAGTTCCGCGGCGACCGGCCGCCGTGGCGCCGGCACCTCGCGCACCGCCAGGACAGCCACCACTCCGAGGACCACCGACCCGGCAATGGCTTCCTGATGGGGCACCGTAGCGACCAGCGAGGCCACGGCAGCCCAGCAGAGCGCCGTCGAACCGAGGATCCGGTAGCGGAGCTCGCCGTGATCATCCATGGCCAGCAGATCCCGGGCGAGGTACAGGAGGCCTGCTGCCAGGACTGCGCCGACCAGCAGTTGCATCACGGCTGATCCGGCTGGACCCCCCATGTCCAGCGTGACTTCCTGGATGAAGGCCGTGGAGAGGACGATGACCGCGAGGGCGGCAATCCCGTCGAGCCAGGGGAGGCGGTCGACGCGCGAGAAGGCGAAGAGGGCGCCGGCGACGGCCGCCGCGACGATGACCCGGTCCCAGCCGCCATCCGCGAACGAGAAGAGGCCTGCCTCGAGGGCGAAGAGTCCCGCTCCCACCCGGAGGGGGAGCCTTCGGCGTTCCTCCCCGGAACGCACCCCCACGACGACGAGGGCGAGGAGCAAGGCAGCCGCCAGCAGTGCTCCGCCCCACATCGCCAGTGGCGCCCGGGGCAGCCATCCCTGCGGTGCTGTTTCCAGCCCACCCGCCAGGACGGCGATCGAGGCAGCCAGCGCGTACAGGGCAGGGTAGGCGGCAGCCGTCCTGTGCTGGACGGTGAACAGGATGACGGAGACGACCAGCAGCAGAGCCAGATGCACCACGATGACCCCGAGCTGGACTGTCGGACCCGCCAGCACCGAGTACGCCAGGGGCAGTGCTGCCAGTGCCGCGGTGCTCAGCCAGGCCGACGACGCTTGCAGACCGAGGTCCCGGAGCCGCCGTCGGATGATCACGCGGACGATCTCCTGCAGTGCTATGCCGACGGCCACGACGGTCAGTACGCCGTGCACGGTGAGGTCCAGATCCCTGGACACGAGTGCGGTGAGCACGGTGAAGGCGATCTGCGCCGCGAGCAGATAGGCACCGCGGCGGCGGTGATCGATGGCACGCCGTGCCGTCAAGCCACCATGCACGACGGCGCACGCGAGCAGGACCTCGAAGGTGCGGTACCCGAAGCCCGCGGCGGCGCACGCACATGCCGCAACGATCAGGGAGACCGGACCGGCCGCCTCGACGTACCACCCCTGCAGCACCGGGCGCGGGGCCCGCGGTCCACCCTGCTGGGTGACCGGTCCCCCGGTCGGCTGCGTCGACGTGCTCTCCTCCACGAGCGGCAGCAGGAGCGTCGTCAGGAGGCCGGCGGCGACGGTGGTCCAGATGGCGATCGCGGTGACCGGTCCTACTCCTGAATCCGCCGCGGCGACGAGCGCTGCCACGAGCGAGATGACACTCGAGGTGCAGATGACCCACGGGCTGTACGGGGTTGCACGCATCGCACGGGTCCGCACCACCTCGGCCAGGTGGTTCGCGACCGCCCCCAGGACCACGGCGAGGAGGGCGAGCTCCCCCAGTCGGGCGTCGGGAAGCTCCAGCGTGCGCAGGTGGACCATCACCGCCACCGGCAGCAGGAGGACGCCGCCCGCCCGTGCGGCGAGGAGGAAACGCTCGCGCAGCACGGGCATTGCAGCTCGCGCCCGGAGCAGGAAGTATCCGACGGACAGTGCCAGTACCAGCTCGGCGCGCCACGGCGACTCGCCCGGCGCGATCACCGCGAGCAGGACGCCCGGCAGCACCAGCACCTCCGCCGCTCCCCCGAAGCGCACGGCGATCCACAGGCCGAGGGCAAGCACGAGGAGCACGGGAACCAGGACATCGGGGCCGTCGGGTCCGTCGCCCCGGAGCGGGGACGCCACGACGGCGGCCGCCAGGGCGGCGAGTGCGAATGTCACCAGGACATCCCGGCGGTACCGGGCCTGCGCGCGCTCTTGCGGGTCGATCTCTCCGCCGACCGAGGTGGTCGGGGCCGGGCCTGCGGCGGTGTGGGCTCCCCCTGGGCCCGCGCCGGGCGGGACCGGGGACGGTCTCGCACCCGGGGTGAGGAGCCGACGCAGTGGTGCTGCAAGCACAAGGGCTCCGGCCACCTGCACGGCGAGGCAGAGCGCCAGGACCATGACGGCCCAGAGGAAGGGCAGGTCCAGCGCCGCCAGGATGAGGACGGCTGCCAGTGTCGCGATCAGACGCGTCGCGTAGAAGTGCACGGTCTTCGACACAGGGACGAACACCAGAAGGGCAGCGTAGTGGACGGCCGCGACGACCCACAGGAGTGCACGCTCGCCCGGCGCCAGAAGACTGCCGAGCAGGAGGGACGCACCGAGGGCCAAGGGTGTCAGGACACGGTGCGCGTCGAGCACCGCGCGCGTGAGTACCTCGGGCATCCACCGGGGAGCCGGATGAGCCAGCACGGCGAGCAGCGCCGCCACACCGATGGAGCAGGTGAAGTACCAGATGAGCGCGCCGCCGATCAGCGACACCGAGGACAACGCGATCGACAGGAGGAACGGGATGCTCAGGTAGGCGACCACCCGGCTCTGGAGGCGGACGGCGGCGAGGAGGTAGGCGGCGGTCCCGATCAGTGCCGTGCCGAACCAGGCCAGGGGCCCCTCGTCGGTCAGGACACCGAACAGCACACCAGCCACCGGCAGCAGGGCGAGCCCGGTGCCCGCGAACGCCACTGCAGCGGGACGCAATCGGGGTAACCGGTCGTGGAGGATCACGCCGCCGACGTAGAACAGCGCGACGACCGCACAGATCGTCACGGCGCGTGCCGGACCCGGCACCGCGGCCCCGATGAACAGTCCTCCTGCAGCGACGAGCAGGAGGCTTGCCGAGTACAGCGCGATGTTGATCGCGCGCAGGTCCCGCGCGGCTTTCGCTGCTGCCAGGTCTTCGGTGGACGGCGGCGCGGGTGGTCCGAGCGGAGCGGGCCGTCCGGTCAGAGCCGGAGCGGGCGGCGCGGACGCCGCGGGCGGCCCGATCGGCGAGGCCTGCCCGGTCGGGGTCGGGACGGTTGGGACGGTCGGGACGGACAACGACGACCCGGTCCGAGGAGGCGCGGGCGGCGCCGACGCGGGCGCTGGCGCCCAGGCCTGCAGCGGACGGCCCGACGCTCCGGGGCCTCCCTCCGCTCCGAGGGGAGCCTGCGCCTCCTGGGCCGCCCGGTAGCCGGCCTCGAAGCCCTCCCCGTACACGACGGCCGGCGGCGGTACATCCCGCGGCCAGCTTCCCGCCCGACGTGCGCTCCGTGCGCCGAGGAACCAGCCGACGCCGACGAACGCGCCGAGGAACACCACCAGGACCAGAACAAGGATCACACCCACTGCACTCCCCCACTTCGGACCCACGCCTGTGCGTCCTCCGGCAAGTGTAGGGGTCTGTCCCGCCCGGAACGCCGAAGGGCCCTCACTGTCGAGACAGCGGGGGCCCTTCGTGGATCACCGGCTCAAGCCGGTCTCCGGTGGAGCGATGTTACTTCATGATCTTCGTGACACGTCCCGAACCGACGGTGCGGCCGCCTTCGCGGATCGCGAAGCCGAGGCCCTCTTCCATGGCGATCGGCTGGATGAGCTCGACCGTCATTTCGGTGTTGTCGCCGGGCATGACCATCTCGGTGCCCTCGGGGAGGGTGATGACGCCGGTCACGTCCGTGGTGCGGAAGTAGAACTGCGGGCGGTAGTTCGAGTAGAACGGGTTGTGACGCCCGCCTTCGTCCTTCGCCAGGATGTAGACGTTGGCCTCGAAGTCGGTGTGCGGGGTGATGGAACCCGGCTTCACGATGACTTGGCCGCGCTCGACGTCCTCACGCTTGATGCCGCGGAGCAGGAGGCCACAGTTCTCGCCGGCCCATGCCTCGTCGAGCTGCTTGTGGAACATCTCGATACCGGTGACCGTGGTCTTCTGGACCGGACGGATACCGACGATCTCGACCTCGGAGTTGATGGCGAGGGTTCCACGCTCGGCGCGGCCCGTGACGACGGTTCCACGACCGGTGATCGTGAAGACGTCCTCGACGGGCATGAGGAACGGCTTGTCCTTGTCACGCACGGGGTCAGGAACGTTGTTGTCAACGGCTTCCATGAGGTCCTCGACGGACTTGACCCACTCGGCGTCGCCTTCGAGGGCCTTCAGGCCGGAGACGCGGACGACAGGAGCGTCGTCACCGTCGAAGCCCTGCGAGCTGAGGAGCTCACGCACCTCCATCTCGACGAGATCGAGGAGTTCCTCGTCGTCGACCATGTCGGACTTGTTGAGCGCGACCAGCAGGTAGGGTACGCCGACCTGGCGTGCGAGCAGGACGTGCTCGCGGGTCTGCGCCATGGGGCCGTCAGTGGCGGCGACGACCAGGATCGCACCGTCCATCTGCGCAGCACCGGTGATCATGTTCTTGATGTAGTCGGCGTGGCCGGGGGCGTCTACGTGTGCGTAGTGGCGCTTCTCGGTCTGGTACTCGACGTGCGAGATGTTGATCGTGATGCCGCGCTGCTTCTCCTCGGGAGCCGAGTCGATCGACGCGAAGTCACGCTGCTCGTTGAGAGTGGGGTACTTGTCGTACAGCACCTTCGAAATGGCAGCCGTCAACGTGGTCTTTCCATGGTCGACGTGACCGATGGTGCCGATGTTAACGTGCGGCTTAGTCCGCTCGAACTTTGCCTTCGCCACGGGTTCCTCCTAGAACGTTTGAGAAGAATTGCTTCCCAGCCACGCTGTTCGCGGCTGAAACTCATGCAAGTCTACTGGGGGCTTTTGGTTTTGATGAAATTGCTGGTTACCGCCGGGACCGCGTGGTCCGGCCGCGGGAGAGCGGATCGGGCTGCCTGTGGCAGGCCGCCCCGCTCTCCGTGGTTCCCGTCTCCGGGTGTTACTCGCCGCGCGTCTTCTGGATGATCTCGTCGGCCACTGCCTTCGGGACCTCCGAGTAGCTGTCGAACTTCATCGAGTAGACGGCACGGCCCTGGGTCTTCGACCGGAGGTCACCGATGTATCCGAACATGCCCGAGAGGGGCACGTGAGCGGTGATGACCTTAACGCCACTGGCGTCCTCCATCGACTGCATCTGGCCACGGCGGGAGTTGAGGTCACCGATGACTTCACCCATGTATTCCTCAGGGGTGCGGACCTCGACCTCCATCAGCGGCTCGAGCAGAACGGGCTTGGCCATGCGTGCGGCCTCCTTGAACGCCATACGACCGGCGATCTTGAACGCCATCTCCGAGGAGTCGACGTCGTGGTACGCGCCGTCGAGGAGCGTCGCCTTGATCCCGACCACCGGGTAGCCGGCGAGCACGCCGTCGTTCAGCGCATCCTGGATGCCGGCGTCGACACTCGGGATGTACTCGCGCGGCACGCGGCCACCGGTCACCTTGTTGTCGAAGGCGTACATGACGCCCTCCTCGACCTCCATCGGCTCGATCGCGATCTGGATCTTCGCGAACTGACCCGAGCCACCCGTCTGCTTCTTGTGGGTGTAGTCGTGCTTGGCGACCTTGCTGCGGATGGTCTCGCGGTAGGCGACCTGGGGCTTGCCCACGTTGGCCTCCACGCGGAACTCGCGGCGCATGCGGTCCACCAGGATGTCCAGGTGGAGCTCGCCCATGCCGGCGATGATCGTCTGCCCGGTGTCCTCGTTGAGGGACACCTGGAACGTCGGGTCCTCGGCCGAGAGCTTCTGGATGGCCGTCGAGAGCTTCTCCTGGTCACCCTTCGTCTTCGGTTCGATGGCCACCGAGATCACGGGTGCCGGGAAGCTCATCGATTCGAGCACGATCTGGTTCGACGAGTCGGAGAGGGTGTCACCGGTGGTGGTGTCCTTCAGCCCGATCGCCGCGTAGATGTGCCCGGCCGAAGCCTCTTCGACGGGGATCTCCTTGTTGGCGTGCATCTGGAAGAGCTTCCCGATGCGCTCCTTCTTGCTCTTGGTGGAGTTCACCAGCTGCGTGCCGGCGGTGACGTGCCCGGAGTAGACGCGGATGAAGGTCAGCTGTCCGAAGAACGGGTGCGTGGCGACCTTGAACGCGAGGGCCGAGAACGGCTCCTCGGTGCTCGGCTTGCGCGTCAGCTCGACCTCTTCGTTCCGGGGATCGTGACCGATCATCGGGGGGACATCCAGCGGTGAGGGCAGGTAGTCGATGACAGCATCGAGCATCGGCTGCACGCCGCGGTTCTTGAACGCGGAGCCACACAGGATGGGGTAGAGCTCGGAGTTGATCGTCATCTTGCGGATGCCGGCCTTGAGTTCCTCGACGGAGATCTCTTCGCCTTCGAGGTACTTGTTCATGAGCTCGTCCGAGGACTCGGCGACGGTCTCGACGAGGGCCGCGCGGTACTCCTCGGCCTTCTCCTTGAGATCCGCGGGGATCTCCTGGATCTCGTACTTGGCACCCATCGTCACGTCACCCTTGGAGTCACCGGGCCACACGAGAGCACGCATGTAGAGCAGGTCGACGACGCCCACGAAGTCGTTCTCGGCTCCGATGGGGAGCTGCAGCACGAGCGGCTTGGCGCCGAGGCGGCTGATGATCGTGTCCACGGTGAAGTAGAAGTCCGCGCCGAGCTTGTCCATCTTGTTGACGAAGCAGATGCGGGGGACTTCGTACTTGTCGGCCTGGCGCCAGACGGTCTCGGACTGGGGCTCGACGCCCTCCTTGCCGTCGAACACCGCGACGGCGCCGTCGAGCACGCGGAGCGAACGCTCCACCTCGACGGTGAAGTCGACGTGTCCGGGGGTGTCGATGATGTTGATCTGGTTGTTCTCCCAGAAGCAGGTCACGGCGGCAGACGTGATGGTGATGCCGCGCTCCTTCTCCTGTTCCATCCAGTCGGTGGTGGAGGCGCCGTCGTGCGTCTCGCCGATCTTGTGGTTGACACCCGTGTAGAACAGGATGCGCTCGGTAGTAGTGGTCTTGCCGGCATCGATGTGGGCCATGATGCCGATGTTGCGGACCTTGTTGAGGTCGGTAAGCACGTCCTGTGCCACGGTGTCTCCCTTATGACGAGAATGGAGTTCAGCTGGAGCGCCGGCCGGATCGTGACCCTGGGGTCACGACCCGCCCGGCAGTGCTGCTACCAGCGGTAGTGTGCGAAGGCCTTGTTCGACTCGGCCATCTTGTGCGTGTCCTCGCGGCGCTTGACTGCGGCACCGAGACCGTTCGACGCGTCGAGGATCTCGTTCTGCAGGCGCTCGGTCATCGTCTTCTCGCGGCGGGCCTTGGAGTAGCCGACCAGCCAGCGCAGGGCCAGCGCGGTCGAACGACCGGGCTTGACCTCGACGGGCACCTGGTAGGTTGCACCACCGACGCGGCGTGAGCGGACCTCGAGGGTCGGCTTCACGTTGTCCATGGCTTTCTTGAGCGCTGCGACGGGGTCGCCGCCGGACTTGGCACGGGCACCTTCGAGGGCACCGTACACGATGCGCTCTGCGGTGGACTTCTTGCCGTCGACGAGCACCTTGTTGATCAGCTGCGTGACCAGGGGGGAGCCGTAGACGGGATCTACAACGAGCGGCCGCTTCGGGGCCGGGCCCTTACGTGGCATATTACTTCTTCTCCATCTTTGCGCCGTAGCGGCTGCGAGCCTGCTTGCGGTTCTTGACGCCCTGGGTATCCAGCGCGCCACGGACGATCTTGTAGCGGACACCGGGAAGGTCCTTCACACGACCGCCGCGCACGAGCACGATGGAGTGTTCCTGAAGGTTGTGACCGACACCGGGGATGTAGGCGGTGACTTCGATGCCGCCGTTGAGGCGCACGCGGGCCACCTTGCGGAGCGCCGAGTTCGGCTTCTTCGGGGTGGTCGTGTAGACGCGGGTGCAGACGCCGCGCTTCATGGGGCTGCCCTTCAGTGCGGGCGCCTTGGTCTTGGAGACCTTAGGTGTCCGGCCCTTGCGGACCAGCTGGTTAATCGTAGGCACTTTCGTGTTCTCCGTAATGTCTGAAGATGAGATCTCTGTCGCCCTTCTCCGCGGTGGCGGCCACCTCTCGGGGCCGTGCCACCCGGAGTCCGGGATGATCAGTCGTTTGGCGCGACGCCGACCGACAAGCTGCCGCAGAACGACTGTAGGCGTGCGAAAAAGTGGCATTCGCTGTACAACTTACGTACAACACGGAGATACGTTTCGCAACGCCAATCCACTGCCACACAAACAATTACCGTCCAGTCTACCAGAGGTCCGACGGCGACCCGTGCGCTCCCCCGTTCCCTCCGGCTCTTCCCCGTCCTCCGGCTCGGTCCTCCCACACCAGGACAGGCCCCGGACCGTGTGGTCCGGGGCCTGTCCTGAGGACCCTGGCCGCGGAGTGCGGCTCGGGTCCGGGCGTCACCGGGATCGTTCTCCCGGTGACGACGTCCTAGCGGAAGTCGCTGTTGCCCATGTCGTAGTCGTCCAGCGGGATCGCGTGGAACTCGGGGCTCAAGCCGCCCTCGACACCGGCGTAGTCGAAGTCGCTGAACGCGCTCGGACCGGTGAACAGGTTCGCCTTGGCCTCCTCCGTGGGCTCGACCGTGACCTTCGTGTAGCGGTCCAGGCCGGTTCCGGCCGGGATGAGCTTACCGATGATGACGTTCTCCTTGAGCCCGAGCAGCGGATCGCTCTTGCCTTCCATTGCAGCCTGCGTGAGGACACGCGTGGTCTCCTGGAAGGAAGCGGCCGACAGCCACGAGTCGGTGGCGAGCGACGCCTTGGTGATCCCCATGAGCTCGGGACGGCCGGAGGCCGGCTTCTTGCCCTCGGACACCACGCGACGGTTCTCGTCCTCGAAGCGGCGACGCTCGGCCAGCTCACCGGGGAGCAGGTCCGACTCGCCGGACTCGATCACGGTGACGCGACGCAGCATCTGGCGGACGATGACCTCGACATGCTTGTCGTGGATACCGACGCCCTGGCTGCGGTACACGCGCTGGACCTCGTCCACCAGGAATTCCTGGGCCTTGCGCGGGCCGAGGATCCGGAGGATCTGCTTCGGGTCGACAGCACCGAAGACGAGCTGCTGCCCGACCTCGACGTGGTCGCCGTCCGACACCAGCAGGCGTGCACGGCGCAGGACCGGGTACGCGATCTCCTCGGACCCGTCGTCGGGCGTGACCACCAGGCGAAGCTGCTTCTCGGCATCCTCGATGGTGACGCGTCCGGCGACCTCGGAGATCGGGGCGACACCCTTGGGTGTACGCGCCTCGAAGAGCTCCTGGATACGGGGCAGACCCTGGGTGATGTCCTCGGCCGAGGCAACACCACCGGTGTGGAAGGTACGCATGGTCAGCTGCGTACCTGGCTCGCCGATGGACTGTGCCGCGATGATGCCGACGGCCTCTCCGATGTCCACGGTCTTGCCGGTCGCGAGCGAGCGGCCGTAGCAGAGGGCACAGGTACCGACGCTGGACTCACAGGTCAGGACCGAGCGGACCTTGATCTCCGTGATGCCGGCCTCGAACAGCTCCCCGATGACGACGTCCCCGAGGTCCGACCCCGCGGCAGCGAGGACAGCGCCCTTGGCGTCGACGACGTCGGTCGCCAGCGTACGGGCGTACGCCGAGTTCTCGACCTCCTCGTGCAGCACCAGCTCACCGTCGGCGTTCGGCACGGCGATCGTGACCTTCAGGCCACGCTCCGTACCGCAGTCGTCCTCGCGGACGATGACGTCCTGCGAGACGTCGACGAGGCGTCGGGTCAGGTAACCCGAGTTCGCTGTCCGCAGTGCAGTGTCCGCGAGGCCCTTACGGGCACCGTGGGTGGCGATGAAGTACTCCAGGACCGACAGGCCCTCGCGGTACGAGGACTTGATCGGACGCGGGATGATCTCGCCCTTGGGGTTTGCCACGAGGCCACGGATACCGGCGATCTGACGGACCTGCAGCCAGTTACCACGGGCACCGGAGGACACCATGCGGTTGATGGTGTTGTCCTTCGGCATGGCGGCACGCATCGAGGCGGCCACCTCGTTGGTGGCCTTGTTCCAGATGTCGATGAGCTCCTGGCGGCGCTCCTCGTCGGCGATGAGGCCCTTGTCGAACTGCGACTGGACCTTGGCGGCCTGCGTCTCGTAGCCCTCCATGATCCCGGCCTTGTTGATCGGCGCGGAGATGTCCGAGATGGCGACGGTGACGCCCGAGCGCGTGGCCCAGTAGAAGCCGGCATCCTTCAGGTTGTCCAGCGTCGCCGCCGTGACGACCTTCGGGTACCGCTCCGCGAGATCGTTGACGATCGTCGAGAGCTGGCCCTTGTCGGCGACCTTCTCCACCCACGGGTAGTCCAGGGGAAGGGTCTCGTTGAACAGGACCTGCCCGAGCGACGTCTCGATGAGTGCAGGCGTCCCCGGCTCCCAGCCCTCGGGAGCGGCGATGTCCGCACTCGGCACGAAGTCGTCGACGCGGATCCGGACCACCGAGTTGAGGTGGAGCGAGCCCATGTCGAACGCCATGATGGCCTCGGCGACGCTTGTGAAGACGCGTCCTTCGCCGGCACTTCCCTCACGCTTGGTGGTGAGGTGGTGCAGACCGATGATCATGTCCTGCGAGGGCAGGGTGACCGGACGGCCGTCGGACGGCTTCAGGATGTTGTTCGAGGAGAGCATCAGGATGCGTGCCTCCGCCTGGGCCTCGGGGCTCAGCGGCAGGTGCACTGCCATCTGGTCGCCGTCGAAGTCCGCGTTGAAGGCGCCACAGACCAGCGGGTGGAGCTGGAGTGCCTTGCCTTCGACGAGCTGCGGTTCGAACGCCTGGATGCCGAGACGGTGCAGGGTGGGTGCACGGTTCAGCAGCACGGGGTGCTCGGTGATGATCTCCTCGAGCACGTCCCACACCTGGGGGCGGTAGCGCTCGACCATGCGCTTGGCGCTCTTGATGTTCTGTGCGTGGTTGAGGTCCACCAGGCGCTTCATCACGAACGGCTTGAAGAGCTCCAGCGCCATCTGCTTGGGCAGACCGCACTGGTGCAGCTTCAGCTGCGGGCCGACGACGATGACCGAACGGCCCGAGTAGTCGACGCGCTTGCCGAGGAGGTTCTGGCGGAAACGACCCTGCTTGCCCTTCAGCATGTCCGAGAGGGACTTCAGGGGACGGTTGCCCGGTCCGGTGACCGGACGGCCACGACGACCGTTGTCGAACAGGGAGTCGACCGCTTCCTGGAGCATGCGCTTCTCGTTGTTCACGATGATCTCGGGGGCACCGAGATCGAGCAGGCGCTTGAGGCGGTTGTTCCTGTTGATGACGCGGCGGTACAGGTCGTTGAGGTCGGACGTCGCGAAGCGGCCACCGTCGAGCTGGACCATCGGGCGCAGCTCCGGCGGGATCACGGGAACGGCGTCGAGGACCATGCCCAGGGGGCTGTTCGTCGTCGTCAGGAAGGCGTTGACCACCTTGAGACGCTTCAGGGCGCGCGTCTTCCGCTGGCCCTTGCCGTTCTGGATGATGTCGCGCAGCATCTCGGCCTCGGCCGGCATGTCGAAGTTCTCGAGGCGCTTCTTGATCGCCTCGGCGCCCATGAAGCCCTCGAAGTACAGTCCGTAGCGGTCGCGCAGCTCGCGGTACAGGCCTTCGTCACCCTCGAGGTCGGCGACCTTGAGGGTCTTGAAGCGCTCCCACACCTGGACGAGGCGCTCGATGTCGGCGTCCGCACGCTTGCGGACGTTCGCCATCTGGCGGTCGGCCGAGTCGCGGGCCTTCTTCTTGTCGGCAGCCTTGGCGCCCTCACCCTCGAGGCGGGCGAGCTCGTCCTCGAGGTCCTTGGCGATCGCGGCGATGTCGGAGTCGCGCTGGTCCGTCATCTGCTTCTTCTCGAGGTCGTGCTCGGCCTGGAGGTTGGGCAGCTCGGCGTGGCGGTTCTCCTCGTCGACCGAGGTGATCATGTACGCGGCGAAGTAGATGACCTTCTCGAGGTCCTTCGGAGCGAGGTCCAGCAGGTAGCCGAGGCGCGAGGGAACGCCCTTGAAGTACCAGATGTGGGTGACGGGAGCGGCGAGCTCGATGTGGCCCATGCGCTCGCGGCGCACCTTGGCGCGGGTGACCTCGACGCCGCAGCGCTCGCAGATGATGCCCTTGAAGCGCACGCGCTTGTACTTGCCGCAGTAGCACTCCCAGTCACGGGAAGGGCCGAAGATCTTCTCGCAGAAGAGGCCGTCCTTCTCGGGCTTGAGCGTGCGGTAGTTGATGGTTTCCGGCTTCTTGACCTCGCCGTAGGACCAACCGCGGATTTCGTCCGCGGTGGCAAGGCCGATTCGCATGAGGCCGAAGGAGGATTCGCTGGACATAGGGTCCCTGTTCTCTCTTTGTTCTCTAAATTCTTGAAGTCTTATGGGGTGCGGCGGAAAGCCGGGCGGATGCCGTACCGGTGTTCGAGGAAGGGGCCTTCAATATTTCAAGGCCGCTCGCGGCCGCGGAAATTTCGTTGGCCCCGTTCGAACGCCGGTACGGCGTCCTGAAACCTAGACTTCCTCGACAGAGCTCGGCTCGGCCCGTGAGAGGTCGATGCCCAGTTCCTCCGCGGCCCGGAAGACTTCTTCATCCGAGTCACGCATCTCGATCGTCGTACCGTCGGTGGAAAGGACTTCCACGTTCAGGCAGAGCGACTGCATTTCCTTGATCAGCACCTTGAAGGACTCGGGGACACCCGGCTCGGGGATGTTCTCGCCCTTGACGATGGCCTCGTACACCTTGACGCGTCCGTGGATGTCGTCCGACTTGATGGTCAGGAGTTCCTGCAGCGTGTAGGCCGCGCCGTAGGCCTCGAGGGCCCAGACTTCCATCTCACCGAAGCGCTGGCCACCGAACTGCGCCTTACCACCCAGCGGCTGCTGCGTGATCATCGAGTACGGTCCCGTCGAGCGGGCGTGGATCTTGTCGTCCACCAGGTGGTGGAGCTTCAGGATGTACATGTAGCCGACGGAGATCGGGTCCGGGAACGGCTCGCCGGAGCGGCCGTCGAACAGGCGCGCCTTGCCGGACTCGCCGATGAGGCGCTGTCCGTCACGCGTGACGTTCGTGGAGCCCAGCAGGCCGACGATCTCGTCCTCGGTGGCGCCGTCGAACACGGGGGTCGCGACGGTGGTCGAGGAGATCTCCCGGGGAAGGTTCGGGAGATTCTTCATCCACTCGGGGTCACCCTCGATCTTCCAGCCCTGCTTGGCTGCCCAGCCGAGGTGGATCTCGAGGACCTGGCCGACGTTCATGCGGCCCGGGACACCCAGCGGGTTCAGGACGATGTCGACGGGCGTGCCGTCCTCCATGAACGGCATGTCCTCGATCGGGAGGATCTTGGAGATGACGCCCTTGTTGCCGTGGCGGCCGGCGAGCTTGTCGCCGTCCGTGATCTTGCGCTTCTGTGCCACGTAGACGCGGACCAGCTGGTTGACGCCCGGGGGCAGCTCGTCGTCGTTGTCGCGGTCGAAGATGCGCACACCGATGACCGTGCCCGACTCGCCGTGGGGCACCTTCAGGGAGGTGTCGCGGACCTCACGGCTCTTCTCGCCGAAGATGGCGCGCAGCAGGCGCTCCTCCGGGGTCAGTTCCGTCTCGCCCTTGGGTGTGACGCGGCCGACGAGGATGTCCCCGGCTTCGACCTCGGCACCGATGTGGATGATGCCGCGCTCGTCGAGCGCTCCGAGGACTTCCTCGGACACGTTCGGGATGTCACGCGTAATCTCCTCGGCACCGAGCTTGGTGTCGCGGGCATCGACTTCGTGCTCCTCGATGTGGATCGACGTCAAGACATCGTCGGAGACGATGCGCTGCGACAGGATGATCGCGTCCTCGAAGTTGTGACCCTCCCAGGACATGAATGCCACGAGCATGTTCTTGCCCAGCGCGAGCTCACCCTGGTCGGTCGAGGGACCGTCCGCGATGATCGTGTTGAACTCGACGCGGTCGCCCTCGGCGACCAGGACACGCTGGTTGTACGCGTTGCCCTGGTTGGAGCGGGCGAACTTCATGATCGGGTAGTTCGTCTCGGTGCCGTCGTCGTTGAGGATGCTGACCAGGTCGGCCGACACCTCCTTGACGACGCCGGCCTTCGTCGCGGTGACGGCGTCACCGGCGTCGACGGCTGCGTTCTTCTCCATGCCGGTGCCCACGAGGGGACGCTCGGAGCGGAGCAGGGGCACGGCCTGGCGCTGCATGTTCGCGCCCATGAGGGCGCGGTTGGCGTCGTCGTGCTCCAGGAACGGGATCATCGCGGTTGCGACGGACACCATCTGGCGCGGGGAGACGTCCATGTACTCGACCTCGTCGGGCGTGACGAGCACGGGCTCGCCCGAACCACCACGGGTCCGCACCAGGACCATGTCCTCGGTGAAGGTGCTGTTCGCATCGAGGGGCGCGTTCGCCTGGGCGATGAGGCGCTCCACCTCGTCGTCCGCGGTCAGGTAGTCGATCTGGTCGGTGACGATGCCGTCGACGACCTTGCGGTACGGGGTCTCGATGAAGCCGAACGCGTTGATGCGGCCGTACGAGGCGAGCGAACCGATGAGGCCGATGTTCGGGCCTTCAGGGGTCTCGATGGGGCACATGCGTCCGTAGTGCGAGGGGTGGACGTCACGGACCTCCATGCCTGCGCGGTCACGGGACAGACCACCAGGGCCCAGCGCGGACAGGCGACGCTTGTGCGTCAGGCCGGCGAGCGGGTTGTTCTGGTCCATGAACTGCGACAGCTGGGAGGTTCCGAAGAACTCCTTGATCGCGGCCACGACGGGACGGATGTTGATCAGGGTCTGCGGCGTGATGGCCTCGACGTCCTGGGTCGTCATGCGCTCTCGGACGACGCGCTCCATGCGGGACAGGCCGGTGCGGACCTGGTTCTCGATGAGCTCGCCCACGGCGCGGATCCGGCGGTTGCCGAAGTGGTCGATGTCGTCGACCTCGACGCGGAGCTCCACGTCGCCGCCGTCGCGCTTGCCGCCGAGGGTCTTGTCCCCGGCGTGCAGGGCCACCAGGAACTTGATCATCGCGACGATGTCGTTGATGTTCAGCACCGAGGCGTCGGAGTCCGTGAGGTCCTTGTCGATCCCGAGCTTGCGGTTGATCTTGTACCGGCCGACCTTCGCGAGGTCGTAGCGCTTCGGGTTGAAGTACAGGTTGTCCAGGAGGGTCTGGGCAGCCTCGACCGTGGGGGGCTCGCCCGGTCGCAGCTTGCGGTAGATGTCGAGGAGGGCGTCCTCGCGGGTCTCCGTCGCGTCCTTCTCCATGGTGGCCCGGATGGAGTCGTACTGGCCGAACTCCTCCAGGATCTGGCCCTCGGTCCAGCCGAGCGCCTTGAGCAGGACGGTGACGGACTGCTTGCGCTTGCGGTCGAGGCGGACGCCGACCTGGTCGCGCTTGTCGATCTCGAGCTCGAACCAGGCACCGCGCGACGGGATGATCTTCGCGCTGAAGATGTCCTTGTCACTGGTCTTGTCGGCGGTGCGCTCGAAGTAGGCGCCCGGCGAACGGACGAGCTGCGACACGACGACGCGCTCCGTGCCGTTGATGACGAAGGTGCCCTTGTCTGTCATGAGGGGGAAGTCACCCATGAACACGGTCTGCTGCTTGATCTCACCCGTGTTGTTGTTCATGAACTCGGCCTTGACGTACAGCGGGGCGGAGTAGGTCGCGTCGCGATCCTTGCACTCGGCCATCGTGTACTTGGGGTCGGCGAACTCCGGCTCGGAGAAGCTCAGGGACATGGTGCCCTGGAAGTCCTCGATCGGGGAGATCTCTTCGAAGATGTCGGCCAGACCGGAGGTCGTGGCCACACCCTGCAGGCCCTTCTCCAGTGCTTCCTCGACGCGCGCCTTCCAGCGCTCGTTCCCGATCAGCCAGTCGAAACTGTCCGTCTGCAGGGCAAGGAGATTGGGAACGTCCAGCGGTTCGTGAATCTTTGCGAATGAGAGCCGGGGTGCGGCGCCGTCGGCGTCGACCTGGCTGGTAGCGGTTGCATTATTAGAGGTGCTCGGGGCGACCAAGAGGGATCCTTCCACAGACCGTCAGGCTTGTCAGCGCCCTCGCCTCGGCACCGCCACCGCAGGATGCTGCGGGGATCTCAGTGCTCACCGGAGTCTGCTCGCGCGATTCCCAACCAGGTGGCCAGGTAGAACGACGAGAGCAGAGCAAAGCCCACCGCTATATGAAGGCTGAGGTTCAGAGGGAAGACGCAAAGACCTACACTACGGCACGCGCAGCGTTAAGTCCAATAGCGCTTCTCCCCCATCACCGTCAAGCCCGCCGCGCCCGGGAGGAGCGAGATCGGCGCGCAGCCTAGCCGAGCGCCGGCTCCGGCAGGGGTCCCGTACTCGTGTCCCCACGCAGCCGCTTCACGATCAGCTCGGCACTGATCAGGCACATCGGGATCCCGATGCCCGGCACCGTGGAACTGCCCGCGTAGAAGAGGTTGGCGACCTTCTCGCTCCGGTTCGAACCGCGGAAGAAGGCACTCTGCTTCAGGATGTGCGCCGGCCCGAGGCTCGTCCCGCGCCAGGCATTCAGGTCGGTGGCGAAGTCCTGGGGACCGTAGCTGCGCCGGACCACGATCCGCTCCGCCAGGTCCGGGATCCCCGCCCACCCGGAGATCTGCGCGATGACCTCGTCGGCGATCTCCTCGACCCGGGCGTCTCCCCCGCGATCCAGCCCGCCCTTGCCGATGGTCACGTCAGCGGGGATCGGCACCAGGACGAAGACGTTCTCGTGCCCCTCCGGCGCCACGGAGCCGTCGGTCGCGCTCGGGCGGCAGACGTAGAGCGACGCCGGTGACGGCACCGAGGTCTCCTTGCCGAAGATCCGGCCGAAATTGTCGCGCCAGTCCGTGGTGAACAGCAGTGTGTGGTGCTCGAGCTGCGGCAGGCTCCCCCGGACGCCGAGGTAGAGCAGCAGGGCGCTCGGACCGGGGACGCGCTTCTCCCAGTACTTCTCGGGATAGGTCTGCAGGGGCGTGGGCAGCAGCGTGGTCTCGGTGTGGTGGAGGTCCGCGGCGGAGACGACGATGTCGGCGTCGAGCGTCGTGGCCGCTCCCGCGGACCGGTACGTCACCGACCGCACCGATGCCGCCCTGCGGTCCAGCGGCGACCGGCCCGCTGTCCGGGGATCGGTGTCGATCGAGACGACGTCGGCGCCCGTCCGGATCGTCACGCCGGCCGCCACCGCCACGCGCTGCATCGCCTCGACCAGCGTGGTGAAGCCGCCCATCGGATAGAGGACGCCGTCGTCGAGGTCGAGATGGCTCATGAGGTGGTACATGCTCGGCGCGTCGAACGGCGAACTGCCGAGGAACACGGCCGGGTAACCGAGGATCTGCTGGATCCTCGGATCCTTGAAGCGCTTCTCGACGAAGGACTGCAGCGGCTGCAGCAGGAGCGAGCCGATGCGCGGGAGCCGCCTGAGGACGTCCGGCCGGACGAACGGCAGGAAGGACTGGAAGGTCGAGTAGAGGAAGCGCTTCTTCGCGATCTCGTAGGCGTCCTCGGCGGAGTCGAGGTACTTCGACAGCTGCTCCCCCGCGCCCTCCTCCATCGACTCGAAGAGCTTGGTCACCGCCTCGCGTTCGGCGGGCACGTCGACGGAGCCGCCCTGCTCGAACATCACGCGGTAGCCGGGGTCGAGCAGCCGGAGGTCCAGTTCCTTCGCGGCGCTCGTACCCATCATCCTGAAGAAGTGGTCGATCACCTCGGGCATCAGGTACCAGGACGGCCCGGTGTCGAAGCGGAAGCCGTCGTGTTCCCACGATCCCGCGCGTCCGCCGACCTGGTCGCGCTTCTCGAGCAGCGTCACGTCGTGGCCCTCACGCGCGAGGAGCGCCGCCGTCGCCAGTCCGCCGATCCCGCCGCCGATCACGACGACGTCCTGTCCGCCCACGCGCGCACGTCCGTTCTGCTCGGTTGTCATGCCGTCCTCTCCTGCGCGGCGAGTTCCGGTACCGCGCGACCGGTGAAGGCTTTCGCCATGATGCGGAACTTCACCGGATTGGGAACCCGGATCCGTGCCCTGAGCAGGTCGTCGGCCGGAGTCCGCCTCAGCCGCAGGGCGAGTTCGGTGAACAGGCCCTGGGCGAGGGCGACGGCGCGGCGGGGGGTGGCAGGCAGGCCCGGGAGGGCCGCGGCGGAGATGCGGAGATCCTCGTCGATGTCCGCGAGGAGTCGGAGCTTGTCCGCTTCGGTGAAGTTCCCCGGACGGACGCCCGGGAAATAGCTGCGGCCGAGGGTGGAGAAGTCCTCCGCGAGGTCGCGCAGGAAGTTGATCTTCTGGAACGCGGCCCCGAGGTGGCGCGCGCCGTCCACGAGCACGGCGTCCTCCTCCGCGGTCACGCGCCGTCCGACGAGGAACGCCCGCAGGCACATCAGGCCGACGACCTCCGCCGATCCGTAGACGTACCGGTCGAAGGACTCCTGGTCGTGCTCGCTCTGCGTGATGTCGGCGCGCATGGAGGCGAAGAACGGACGGGTGAGCTCCGTGCCGATGCCGGTGGTCCGGGCCGTGACCGCGAAGGCGTGCACCACGAGGTTGGCGCTGTATCCCGTGGCCATGGCCGTCTCGGTGTCACGCTCGAGGCCGTCGAGCAACTGCTCCACGACGTCCGCGGAGAGGCCCGCCCCGGCCGCGGCGCCGTCCACGATCTCGTCCGCCACGCGCACCAGCGCATAGACGGCCTCGATGTGGCTCCGCGTGGTGCGATCGAGGATGCGGGACGCCATGCCGAACGACGTCGAGTAGCAGCGGATGACCTCGGCGGAGGTCTTCAGTGCAGCCGCGTTGTAGCGGGCGAGCGAGTCCTCGACGCCCACCTAGTGGACCCGGTCCACGACGGCGGACACGACCGGCTCGAGGGCGGACCGGAGGGCGGACGGCACGACGTCGGACTCGAGGTGGGTCCGGGCCCGCGACGCGTAGTCCGCCGCGAGGTCCGCCGAGTAGTCCTTCGCTCCGCTCTCGACGAGGACACGCCTCACGTAGTCGGCCTCGGCGGCGGACATGCCCGGCGTGCCGATGAGCGCGGAGATGCTCTCCCACTCGGGGCGGGAGGAGACGTAGGAGAGCAGGGCCGTGCGCTTGCCCTCGCGCAGGTCGCCCCAGTTGGTCTTGCCCGTGCGGGTCTCGTTGCCGAACACCCCGAGGAGGTCGTCCGCGATCTGGTAGGCGATCCCCGCGTCGCGCCCGAAGTCGCCCAGCCGGTCGACCACTTCCTCCTCGGCACCGGCCAGGACGGCACCGGCCTGCAAGGGGCCCTCGAAGGAGTACACGGAGGTCTTCAGCCGGGCCATCTGGACGATGTCCTCGAGCGGGGGCATGGAGCGGTCGAGCGACGTCTCGATGTCGAGGAACTCGCCCGCCGCCGAGGCGAAGACCGCTTCGTCGAGGATCTCGCCGAGCCTGCGCCGTACGGCCGGCGGCGCCTCGACGCGCTCTAGCAGGCGGTAGGCGTTCGACAGGGCCAGGTCCCCGGCGATGACACCGGCGGAGAAACCGACGTGGCGGGCCGCCTCGGGCGACATGCCGGCCGACTCGGCGATGCTGCGATAGCGACCGGAGACGTTCGGGATCCCCCTGCGGACGAAGTCGCGGTCGATGACGTCGTCGTGCACGATCAGTGCGGTGTGCAGCAATTCGAAGGCCGCGCCCACCCCGGCTGCATTGTCGAGGTCGCGGCCACCGAGCATCTGGTAGGCGGACATGACGAGCCGGGGCCGGAATCGCTTGCCCCCGGCGGTGCAGCGTTCGAGGGTCTCCCACAGGCCGTGGTAGCCGGGGCCCACCTTCGCCGCCCGGACCTTCGATTCATCGAAGAGCCGGTCGAGCGCACCCTCGACCTGCTCGAGCCCGACGGGCTCGACCAGCAGAGTGTCCATGTCCATAGGTAAAGTAAACAACGAGAAGGGCGCCCCTGACGAAACGCGGGGCGAATGCAGCCGGACCGATCACCGCCACGCAGCGGACAGCGTGCGTGCGCACGGCGCGGGCGATCACCGGGCAACCGACGACCAGCGGAAATGAGTGCCGATCATGGCGAGCGAAGCAGGAACCATCGGGCAGGGCTCCGCCCGCGACGGCCGGGACAGCGGCCGGACGTCCGCCACCGAGGTCGTGGTGCTGCTCGCCGAGGACGGCTCCGCCATCGGGACGCACGAGAAGGCCACCGTCCACACCCTGGACACCCCGCTCCACCTCGCCTTCTCCACGCATGTCTTCGACGACGCCGGCCGCATCCTCGTGACCCGCCGCGCTCTCAGCAAGAAGGCGTGGCCGGGAGTGTGGACGAATTCCTTCTGCGGGCACCCGGCACCGGGTGAGGCCTTCGAGGACGCCGTCACGCGACGCGCGGCCCAGGAGCTCGGCTTCACGGTCCGGGACATCCGCCCGGCACTCCCCGACTTCCGGTACCGCGCGGTGGACGCCTCCGGGATCGTCGAGAACGAGATCTGCCCCGTGTACACCGCCGTCGCCGACAGTGCGCCGGCTCCCCTGCCGGACGAGGTGATGGACGTGCAGTGGGTGGACGCCGCCGAATTGGTGCGGGCCGTCACCGCGACGCCCTGGGCGTTCTCGCCGTGGCTCACGCTGCAGTTGCCCCTGCTCTACCCCGAGGGCGCCGACGGGCCGGGTCCGCGCGACACCGTCTGATCGTGGCCCTCACCGCCTAAGGTTGGAGCGGCACCATTTCAACGACGAAAGAGAGTCTCGCCATGGCGACACCCACGCCGGCCCCCCACGACGTCGTCATCGTCGGCGGCGCCCGGACACCCCTCGGACGCCTCAACGGCCAGCTCGCCTCCTTCACCGCCGTCGACCTCGGAGCCCTCGCCATCTCCGCCGCGATGGAGCGCTCGGGCGTCGACCCCGGGAGCGTGGACGCGGTCATCATGGGTCACGTGGTCCAGGCGGGCTGCGGCCAGAACCCCGCCCGCCAGTCCGCCGTCCGCGCGGGCATCCCGTGGGACGTTCCTGCCGTGACCCTCAACAAGGTGTGCCTCTCCGGCCTGACCGCGGTCATCGACGCGGCCCGGCTCATCCGCAGCGGCGAAGCGCGCGTCGTCGTCGCCGGCGGCCAGGAGTCCATGACACGGGGCCCGCACCTCCTGCCCGGCTCACGGCAGGGCTGGAACTACGGCTCCATCCAGGCGCTCGATTCAGTGGCACACGACGGCCTGACCGACGCCTTCGACAACGACTCGATGGGCGCCTCGACGGAGCGGGGCAACGTGCGCCTCGAGATCGACCGGGCGGCGCAGGATGCCGTCGCCGCCGCGTCGCACCAGCGGGCTGCTGCTGCGACCGGGAGTGGGATCCTCGCGGAGGAGATCGTGCCCGTCACCGTCGTCCGGCGGAAGGGCGACGACATCGTCCTGACCAGTGACGAGGGGATCCGGCCCTCCACCACCGTCGAGTCCCTCGCGACGCTGCGGCCGGCCTTCAATGCCGATGGCGCCATCACGGCCGGGAACTCGTCCCCGCTGTCCGACGGCGCTGCGGCCCTCGTCCTCACGACCAGGGCGCAGGCGGACGAGGCCGGCCTGGTGGTACTCGCCGTCGTCGGCTCGCCCGGCCAGGTGGCCGGGCCCGACAACACGCTCCACTCGCAGCCGTCGGCGGCCATCCTGCAGGCGCTCGGCCGCGCCGGCTGGAGCACCGCCGACCTCGACTTCATCGAGATCAACGAGGCCTTCGGATCCGTCGCGGTGCAGTCCCTCAAGGATCTGGACTACCCCCACGAGCAGTGCAACATCCATGGCGGGGCGATAGCCCTGGGGCACCCCATCGGCGCCTCGGGTACACGCCTCGCCCTGCACGCGGCGATGGAGCTGGCGCGCCGGGGTTCCGGCTGTTCGGCCGTCAGCCTCTGCGGCGGCGGCGGTCAGGGCGAGGCCGTCCTGCTGTGGCGCTAGGCCGCTGACGCAGCCGGACGCCTGTACCGGTGACAACGAGAAGAGCCCCGCTTCGTGAGAAACGGGGCTCTTCTGCTGTCCTGCATCGGAACCGGCGACGGGGCCGGTCCGCGGAGCAGGGGTACTACTTGAGGGTGACGGTGGCGCCGGCAGCCTCGAGGGACTCCTTGGCCTTCTCTGCAGCTTCCTTGGTGGCGCCTTCGAGGACGGCCTTGGGAGCGCTGTCGACAACGTCCTTGGCTTCCTTGAGGCCCAGCGAGGTGAGCGCGCGGACTTCCTTGATCACTGCGATCTTCTTGTCGCCGGCAGCTTCGAGGATGACGTCGAAAGCGGTCTGCTCCTCGGCCTCGGCCTCGGCTCCGCCACCGGCGGGGCCTGCAACTGCAACTGCAGCGGCGGTGACATCGAAGGTCTCCTCGAACAGCTTCACGAAGTCCGAGAGTTCAATGATGGACAGTTCCTTGAAAGCTTCAATGAGCTCTTCGTTGGTGAGCTTCGCCATGGGAGGCGTCCTTCCTTTAGTGGTGCACGGCACCTTCAGTATGTGGACGAAGGGAAACTAGTTCGCTTCGGTTGCTGCGGCTTCCTCGGCGGGAGCCTCCGCGGCAGCTTCTGCGGGTGCAGCAGCTTCCTCGGCAGCAGAAGGATCGGCGTCCGCTGCGGGTGCAGCACCAGTTCCCTCTTCGAGCTTGATGCGCAGTGCATCGACGGTGCGGGCCAGAGCGGACATCGGTGCCTTGAGGACACCAGCCACCCGGGCGAGCTGGAGTTCACGCGATTCGAGGGCCGCCAGGGCGATGACCTCGGATGCGTCGAGGGCCTTGCCCTCGAAGATTCCAGTCTTGATGACGAGCTTCGGGTTGGCTTTCGCGAAATCCGTGAGGCTCTTGGCTGCAGCGACGGCGTCACCCTTGATGAAGGCGATCGCGGTGGGTCCGGACAGCTGGCCGTCGAACGCGTCGATGCCTGCTTCCTTCGCCGCGATGCCCGTCAGGGTGTTCTTGACGACCGAGAACTTCGTGTCCGCACCCAGGGCGCGACGCAGTTCCTTGAGCTGAGCAACGGTGAGCCCGCGGTATTCGGTCAGGACAGCCGCGGTGGAGTCCTTGAAATCGGTGGTGATCTCATCCACTGCAGAAACCTTTGTTGGCGTTGCCATAACCCTCCTTCCGGGGAATATGCGCCGGTTTTCCTGCTCCCATAAAAAACGCCCCGCGCAGATGCACGGGGCTTGGCTCGACGCGGAGGTGATCCGCGGAGAGGAGCTTCGTTCACCTGCGTAGGCCGTCCCTGACGGGAACTTTCGGATCCTTCTCCTTCTTCACCGACCCGTACCTAAACAGGAGAGGGAAGCGGAGGGGGATCGACCGACGGTCTTTGGTCCCTCAAGCGTACGGGACTGCACCGCCGCCACCAAATCGACTCAGGACCGGGCAACTGTCACCCCGCGGTGCGGCCTGACGGCCTGAAGCCGAGGCCCACGTTCACCTCCACCATGAAGCTGTTCTCCTCGGCGTTCCAGGTGTAGATGCGCTCGGCATCGGCCCAGCTGTCCGCTGCACGCCGCAGGTTGCTCGCCTTCAGCCACTGCCGAGGCGGTGCCCGCGGTGCTCGTCGAGGACCAGGGTGTCCTCCTGGTGGACGACGGCGGGCCTCGAGCCGGTACTCATCCGACGGCACAGCATGGCGTGGTCCTCCACGAGGCCCCCGGGACAGCGATCCACCCAGCCGGACCAGCCCGTAACACTCCGATCCCCTGACCAGCGCCTCGGCCTCCTGCCGGAGCAGGATGTCACGACCTCGATCCGACCGGACGTCCGCCAAGTGCAGGACGCTCTGACGATCGACCTGCACGAGGTCGGACCCCCTGCCGGCCGCCGGACGGGCGGCGGGCTCGGCGGCGGGGTACCATCCCGCGCCGGTGGGTGGAACGAACCGCTCGACCGCGGCCACGCGCCCTTCCGCACCTGCATCCCCGTCGACGTCCATCCGCGCCTCGCACCAGGACATGATGGTGGTCCGCCCCCGCAGCCTGAGCTGCTGCTCGGCGAAGGCCAGGAGCGCCGAGGCGATGCCCTGCCGGCTCATCCCGGGCAGGACCTCGAGCTGGACGTGCGCTGCCTGCAGGTCGTCGCGCAGGGGATCGCTGGTGCGGGCATCGCCGACGATCCCGCCCTCCACGAAGAAAGCCCCGCAGCATGAGCTGCGGGGCTTCTCGGAGGGTTCACCTAGACGGCGAAGACCTTGGTGACGCTCGGGTCGACGGAGATACCGGGTCCGAAGGTCGTCGAGACGGTGGCCTTCTGGATGTAGCGGCCCTTCGACGCGGACGGCTTCAGGCGGAGGATCTCCTCGAGGGCAGCGGCGTAGTTCTCGCCCAGCTTCTGCTCATCGAAGGACACCTTGCCGATGATGAAGTGGAGGTTGGAGTGCTTGTCGACGCGGAAGTCGATCTTTCCACCCTTGATGTCCGTGACAGCCTTGGCGACATCCGCCGTGACCGTTCCGGTCTTCGGGTTGGGCATCAGGTTACGGGGGCCGAGGATCTTACCCAGGCGGCCCACCTTGCCCATGAGGTCCGGGGTGGCGACCGCGGCGTCGAAGTCGGTCCAGCCGCCCGACACCTTCTCGATCATGTCGTCCGATCCGACGAAGTCGGCCCCGGCGGCGATGGCCGCCTCGGCCTTCTCACCGGTCGCGAACACGAGCACGCGGGCGGTCTTGCCCGTGCCGTGGGGGAGGTTGACGGTGCCGCGAACCATCTGGTCCGCCTTACGGGGGTCCACTCCGAGACGGAAGGACACCTCGACCGTGGCATCGAACGTCGAGGGGTTCGTCGCCTTGGCGAGGACGACCGCGTCGAGGGGGGCGTACTGCTTGTCCGCCTCGATCTTCGCGGCAGCTCCCTTGTATGCTTTGCTGCGCTGTGCCATCTGCTTGTTCTCCTTATGCAGTCGTGGTCGTCGGACCGCGCTGGGCCCTGCCACTCACGACGGTCTCCGCAGGGCGGCGGCGTCGTGCTGTGAAATTGGTGGTGTGCCCGCTCCGGCGGGGCCGGGTCGGGCGGTGGTGCGAGGTGTTCAGCCCTCGACCGTGATGCCCATCGAACGGGCGGTCCCGGCGATGATCTTCGCAGCGGCCTGGACGTCGTTGGCGTTGAGGTCCTCCATCTTCATGGTGGCGATCTCTTCGACCTGGGCGTTCGTCAGCTTCGCGACCTTGACGGTGTGGGGAGTTCCCGAACCCTTGGCGACGCCGGCAGCCTTCTTGATGAGCTCGGCGGCCGGAGGGGTCTTGGTGACGAAGGTGAACGAGCGGTCCTCGTACACCGTGATCTCCACGGGGATGACGTTTCCGCGCTGGGACTCCGTGGCGGCGTTGTACGCCTTGCAGAATTCCATGATGTTGACACCGTGCTGGCCAAGCGCGGGACCGATGGGAGGAGCCGGGTTGGCGGCGCCTGCATTGATCTGCAGCTTGATGAGGCCGGTGACCTTTTTCTTGGGGGCCATGAAAGGGTCCTTCTCTTGCATTGCGTTCCCGCGGGACAGGAGCGTCCTGCGGGGTGGTGGCCATCATGGCGTGATGGCCTGACGACGCTCCCCGGCCAAGCACGCCGGGTGGCGTCGAAGCTTTACTGGATCTTGGTGACCTGGCTGTAGGAGAGCGTCACCGGGGTCTCGCGCTCGAAGATCGACACGAGCACCACCAGCTGCTGCGACTCGTGCTTGATCTCGGAGATCGACGCCGGGAGGGTCTCGAACGGACCCTCGTTGACCGTGACGGACTCGCCGATCTCGAAGTTGACCGTCGCCGGGGTGAACTGCGGCTGGACGGGCTTGCCCGACTCGGCATCGGTGTGGACGATCGTGTGCTCGAGCATCGAGAAGACCTCGGACAGGCTCAGCGGCACCGGGTTGTGGGCGTTGCCCACGAAGCCGGTGACACCGGGCGTGTGCCGTACGGTTCCCCACGACTCGTCGGTGAGGTCCATGCGCACCAGGACGTAGCCCGGGATACGGACGCGGTTGACGATCTTCCGCGTCGTGTTCTTGATCTCGACGACCTCCTCCATCGGCACCTGGATCTCGAAGATGTAATCTTCCATGTCCAGCGTCTGGATGCGGGTCTCGAGGTTGGCCTTCACGCGGTTCTCGTACCCGGCGTAGGAGTGGATGACGTACCAGTCACCCTCCTGGCGGCGGAGCTTGGCCTTGAAGGTCTCGACCGGATCCTCGGCGGGGGCCTCGTCCGACCCGTCGGCGTCTGCGGCCTCGTCGGCGTCTGCGGCCTCGTCGGCGTCCGCGGCCTCGTCGGTCTCCGACGAAGCAGCCTCGTCGACGGCGTCCGTCGCGGTCGCCTCGATCTCGTCCGCGGCGTCGTCCGCCTCCGTGGGATCCGCCTCGGCGTCGTCGGCGAGGAGTCCGTCCTCGGCCGCGACATCCGTGTCGGCGGGGTACGTCTCGGAGCCGTCAGCAGGCACGTCGAGGTCGGAGGCTTCCACGCCCGCCTCCGTCCCGTACTCCTCGTTCTCCAGACCATCTTCGGGAGTGATCTGCCGTTCGAGTTCTTGCTCGGACACCTAGCCGCCTGCTTTCTGACATTCTTCGGGAGTTGTTCTGCTTGCGTGTACTGCAGCCGTCACGGAACTGCCGCTCCGGGTCGCGCCGTCGTGCGGGGCGGCGTCAGTTGCCGCCGAAGACCCACACCGCGCCGGCCCCGAACAGGAGGTCCAGGGCTGTCACGAGGAGCATCATGATGACCACGAAGACGAGGACGGTGATGGTGAACCGGACCAGTTCCCGGCGGGTGGGCGTGACCACCTTCCCGAGTTCCGCGAGGACCTGGCGGATGAACAGCATGATGCGTCCGAAGAACCCGCGACGGGGAGCCTTCTTCTCGGAGGGGCTTCCCTTGGAGCTGCTCGCAGCCGTATCGGTCACCGTCAACCTCATCAATCTCTGTGGTGTCCCAGCCGGACCACCAGTGGCGCACCCAGCTGATCATGTGTACCGCCGCGCGGGGCCTGTGCCTGCGCCGGGGCTTCGTGATCTGTTTCTGCCGTACCTTCGCGGATTATCCGCGAAGGCCACGCGCAGGGCAGACAGGACTCGAACCTGCAACCTGCGGTTTTGGAGACCGCTGCGCTACCAATTGCGCCACTACCCTTCGGTTTTGAACCGCTGTCGCGTCCACTCCGGCCGCCCCGGTCAGGGCACGAACCATCATGGTGTTTCAACACCGAGGATCAAGTCTACGCATTGACCGCCGGAACGTCGAACCGGTGCCCGTCCGGGCCTGGTCGGGGCCCGCGCGGAGAGCAGCCGGCACCCGACGGTGCATGCTCCCTGGCGGACCGTGGACCGGTGGTCGACGGTCCGTGACGCCGTCGTGAACCGGCGATGCGGGGCAGCCAGGGGGCCACCGCCTAAGCTGGGACCTGCCACAGACCCTCACGGAACGGGACCCGATGAACGCCACGACCGATGACTCCATCCGCGCAGCACTTCCCCGGATCTCCCGGCGGATCGACTCGATCGCGGAGTCGGCGACACTGGCCGTGGATGCCAAGGCCAAGGCTTTGAAGGCGGCCGGCCGGCCGGTCATCGGCTTCGGGGCGGGCGAACCCGATTTCCCGACGCCGGACTACATCGTCGAGGCGGCGATCGACGCCGCGCGCCAGCCGCGGTTCCACCGCTACTCCCCCGCGGGCGGGCTTCCCGACCTCAAGCAGGCCATCGCCGACAAGACGCTGCGCGATTCGGGCTACGAGGTGGACCCGGCGCAGGTACTCGTGACGAACGGTGGGAAGCAGGCCGTGTACGAGTCCTTCGCCGCACTCCTCGATCCCGGGGACGAGGTTCTCGTGCCCACACCCTTCTGGACCACCTACCCCGAGGCGATCCGCCTGGCGGGCGGTGTTCCCGTCGAGGTCTTCGCCGGACCCGAGCAGGGCTACCTGGTGACCGTCGAGCAGCTCGAGGCGGCGCTGACGCCGAGGACCAAGGTGCTGCTGTTCGTCTCGCCGTCCAACCCCACCGGCGCGGTCTACGGCGCCGACGCGGTCCGCGAGGTCGGCGAGTGGGCCGCCGGACGGGGACTGTGGGTGGTGACGGACGAGATCTACGAGCACCTGACCTACGACGGCGTCCCCTTCACCTCGATCGCCACCGCCGCACCGTCGCTCGGGGACAAGGTGGTCATCCTCAACGGGGTCGCCAAGACCTACGCGATGACCGGCTGGCGGGTCGGCTGGATGATCGGCCCCAGGGACCTCGTCAAGGCCGCGACCAACCTGCAGTCGCACGCGACCTCCAACGTGTCCAACGTCCCGCAGATGGCCGCCCTCGCTGCCGTGTCCGGGCCGCTGACGGCCGTGGACGAGATGAAGGTGGCGTTCGACCGGCGCCGTCGCGCCATGGTGTCCGCACTCAACTCCATCGACGGGGTGGAGTGCCCGACGCCGCACGGGGCCTTCTACGCCTACGCGGACGTCCGCTCCCTGCTCGGCAGGAGCATCGGCGGGGCGACGCCTGCCACGTCCGCCGAGCTTGCCGCGCTGATCCTCGAGAAGGTCGAGGTCGCCGTCGTCCCCGGCGAGGCGTTCGGCCCCAGCGGTTACCTGCGGCTCTCCTACGCGCTCGGGGACGAGGACCTGGCGGTCGGCGTCGAGCGCCTGCAGGACTTCCTCGGCTCGGCCGGCTGACGGGAGACAGTCTGCCGGCTGCGGGCCGTGCACGTCCGCCGCGGCCGGCTGACCGGAGACAGTCGGCAGGCCCGGCCGGCTGCCCGGTGCGCCCGTCCGCCGCGGCCGGCGGGCCGGACCGTGGGCAGCCTCAGAGGAGCCGCCGCTCCGTGGCCCAGCGTGTGAGTTCGTGCCGCGAGGAGAGCTGCAGCTTCCGGAGGACGGCCGAGACGTGGGTCTCGATGGTCTTCACCGAGATGAAGAGCTCCTTCGCCGTCTCCTTGTAGCTGTAGCCGCGGGCGATCAGGCGCATGACCTCGAGCTCACGGGCCGAGAGCCGGTCGAGCTCGTCGTCCACCGCAACGGACGCTGTACCGAACGCGTCCAGCACGAACCCTGCGAGCCGCGGGGAGAACACGGCGTCACCCGACGCGATGCGCTGCACGGCGTCGGTGATCTCGGGTCCCGAGATGGTCTTGGTCACGTAACCCCGTGCTCCTGCCCGGATGACGGCGACGACGTCCTCCGCCGAATCGGAGACGCTCAGGGCGAGGAACCGGGCGGTGGTCCCCTGCCGCGTGCAGCGGTGGATGACCTCCGCTCCCCCGCCGCCGAGCCCGCCGGGCAGGTGTACGTCGAGGAGGACGACGTCGGGGGCGATGGCCCCGATCACGGCCTCGGCCTCCTCGACCGTCGCGGCCTCGCCGAGAACGCTGATCACCGGACCCAGTGCGGCCCGCAGGCCCGAGCGGAAGATGCCGTGATCGTCCACGATCACCACCGAGACCGTCCCGGCCACCGGCCCGTCAGCTGCCAACGTCTCTTGCTCCACGTCCGTCCCTCCTCCGACCGTTCGGCCGTCCATCACTGTCGTACCGATTGTCCTGCGCCGGATACCCGGGTGCGGCGCGGCCCCTCACCGCTGTCGCTCACCCTCGGTCGGCGCGGCATTCGCTTCCGTCCTCGGCAGGCGCAGGCGGACCTCCGTGCCGTCCCTGTCGCTCCTGATCTCCGACGAGCCGCCGTGGCGCAGCATCCGGCTGTGGATCGACTCCCGGATCCCGGCCCGGTCCGCCGGGACCGCTGACTGGTCGAACCCTTCGCCGCGGTCCCGCACGAACACCTCGACGGTGTCCGGGCCGGCCTCGAGGTATACCGAGACAGCGACGCCGGCGTGCCGGGCGGCGTTCAGCATGCCTTCACGCGCCGCCTGCGCGAGGGCGTCCTCCGCCGACCCGAGATGGGCGTCGCCGACGGCGACGACGGACACGGGATGACCGTACAGGTCCTCGACCTCGCCCGCCGCGACCTTGAGCCGCTCCGCCAGGCTACCGGGGTCCCGGGTGGGGTCCGCGAAGAGCCACTGACGCAACTCGCGCTCCTGCGCGCGAGCCAGACGCAGGACGTCCGTCTCGGAGTCGGCCCTGTTCTGGATCAGGGCGAGCGTCTGCAGGACGGAGTCGTGGAGGTGTGCGGCGATCTCCGCCCGCTCCGTCTCCCGGACGCGGGCTGCGCGTTCGGCCTCGAGGTCGCGCCAGAACTTCAGCCCCCACGGAGCGAGCACCAGGCCGACTCCTGCCAGGACCGCGAGCACGGCGACGAGCGTCGCCATCGTCAGGGTCCATGAACCGCTGCTGGACAGGGCCACCAGCACGCCCGTCACGACGAGCACGATCCCGGCGAGCAGGCGCAGGGTCCCCCCGGCGCGCTCGGCCCCCGCCCGGTTCATGACGCGTGCGCGGCGCACCTCGTCCAGTTGGGACCAGGCGAGCGCGGCCCCTGTCGCGACCACGGCGATCGGCACGAAGAACCCCCAGTCGACCTGCACGCCGAGCAGCTGCAGGACGAGGACGGCCGCTGCGAGGAGGAGCGCCGTACCGAACAGGACCTCCCGCCGCCCCGCGCGGAGGGTCCGTTCACGCCAGCCCTCGGCGTCGAACGCACCCGCTGCCGGTGCGGGTGACGGATCGCCGAGGACCCGGGCGGTCTGGCCCGTAGCCCTGCTGCCCGCTCCCGCCGGCACGCCACCAGCAGCTCCGGCCCCGGCGCCGACGCCGTGCATGAAGGCCGCAGGGCCGGTCTGCCGTCCGGACTCTGCCGCGCGGTCCGCCGCGGTGGGAACGAAGATCCACAGCCAGGCATAAAGCAGGACACCCGCGCCGGAGGCGAGGGTCAGGACCCCCATGCCGATCCGGACCCACGAGCGCTTGACGCCCAGGTGTGCGGCCAGCCCGGCGCACACGCCGGCGATGACGCCGTCGGGGCTGCGCAGCAGGGGTGGTCTCATGCCCTCATCAAAACACGTCAGGGGATCCCAGGGGGCGCTCCCGGACCGGAATCAGGGCGGACTCAGGGTCGAGTCAGGGTAGGCCCCGATGGTCCGGCGCCTGCGCCGCCGGGAGGATGGAGGCATGACCTCAGCACCCACCCCAGGCGGGCCGTCCTGGCAGCACGAACCGGCCGCACCGACCGCGGGACCTCCCGCCTCCTCTTCGTTCTTTCGCTGGATCCGTGGACTCGACATCACCCGGGCACCCGATCGATGGGTCGGGGGCGTCTCCGGGGGGATCGCCCGGCGTACGGGCCTCGACCAGGCCCTCGTCCGGGGGCTCATCCTGATCCTCTCGGTCTTCGGCGGGATCGGCGTGCTGCTGTACGGCCTGGCCTGGGCACTGCTGCCCGAACCGGACGGGCGCATCCACGTGGAGCAGGCCGGCCGGGGGTCGTGGACGTCCGGCCTCACCGGCGCAGCGGCCCTCGTGGCGATCGGCCTGCTGCGTCCCAACATCCCGCTGTTCGGCGACGGCGGGACGGGCGGCCTCCTCTGGACGCTCTTCTGGATCGGCGCGGTGGTCCTCTTCGTCTACTGGATCGTCAATCGGAACAGTGGCAAGGGCCGGCCCGGGGGGCCCGGCTTCCAGGGGCCCGGGGCCGGGCCCGCTTCCGGAGGTCCCGGAGCGGGCGGGCCGGGCTCCGGTGAACCGGGCTTCGGCGGACCAGGCTCCGGCGGACCCGGAGCGGGCGGACCAGGCTTCGGGGGGCCAGGCTTCGGCGGACCCGGAGCGGGCGGGCCGGGCTTCGGCGGGCCAGGCTTCGGTGCACCCGGGTCCGGGCCGTCGCAGCCCTTCGGACCGGCACCGTCGAACTCCGCGGCCTCCGGTTCCGCGCCTGCCGGACCACCGCCCACCGGACCCGTGCCCATCGCACCACATCCGGACGGACCGGAATCCGCGGCGGCGAGCGGGGCCGCCCCGGACACGACCGATACCGGGCCGTCCGGAAGTACGCCGTCCGGTGCCGCGTCCTTCTCCACCGCTCCGGGCGCGGCACCGGGGACAGGAACCGGATCCCCGATCCGGTCGGGCGGAGCAGCACCGGTCGCCACGGAGGGCGATGACCCGGTCACGGAGGACCATGACGACCGCACCGTCCCCCTGCCCTATCGTCCGGACACCCTGACCCGCCCCCTTCCCGGCCCCTTCCCCTACGCCGCCGACACGGCGGGGCCGGGCTGGACGGGTCCCGGGTCCTCTGCACCCTTCCCCGCTCCCTCTGGAGCGGGGCCGGGGACAGGTCCTGTCGCCCTCCGCGCACCACGGTCCGTCCGCATCCGTCCGAGCCGCCCGTCGGGGCCCGCCACGGCGCTGCTCATCGGCGGCGCCCTCGTCGTCGCGGCTGCCGTGCTGGCCGCCGACTACCTTGGCGCCCTCGCCGTCACCGATGCAGCGGTCGTGGCCTGCGCCGCAGCCGCCGTCGTGCTCGCCCTCGGCGTGATCGTCCTCGGGCTGCGGGGGCGCACGTCGGGTCTTGTCGGAGTGGCCGCCACCCTGGCCCTCCTCGGCGGGCTGATCGCGTCCTTCTCGGTGATGGGTGGAACGTGGATCGTCGCGCAGGAGAGCCGGACGGCGCCCGCAGCACTTGCCGGCGCGGCCGACGGCTACAGCATCCTGGCGGCCCAGAGCACGATCGACCTCTCGGACGTCCGTCGCCCCACCCGGGACGTCGTCGTGCCGGTCAACGCGCTCGTCAGCGAGGTCACCGTGATCGTCCCGGGCGACATCCCCGTGGAGGTCCGGAGCCGCATGGCACTCGGTGCCGCGGAAGCCCGCGGGACCGCCGTCGACGATGCGGCGGCACCGGAGTTCCGGAGCGACGGCGGCGTCCTGCAGCTGGACAACCGCGATCTCAACCCGGACGCGTCCGGTCCCGCCATCGTGCTGGACGTGAGGGGCGCCCTCAGCGACGTCACCATCGTGACGGCGTCGCCGTCGGACAGCCCGGCACCCGGGACCAGCGCACCCACCCCCACAGGAGACACCCCATGAGCACCGCCATCACCCCTCCGCGCCGAGCGCGCCTCGTCACCGTCGTCTGGGGAATGGTCATCCTGACCGTCGCCGGGCTCCTGCTCGCGGGCCAGTTCGTGACCCTGTCCATCGATCCGGTGGTGGTGGCCCTGGGCCTCCTGGTCGGCGTCGGACTCGCCCTCGTCGCGGGAGGCCTTCTGTCCCTGCGCGGACGCGGCACACCGATCGGTCACCAGGACGGGGACAGCGCGGGTATCGCGTCGTTCGAGGGCGACGACGACCTCCCGTCCGCAGGCCAGGGCCCATATTCCCCCACGGCATACTGAAGCGGAGCACCGGATCCCCGCATCAGGCGGAGCACCACCCCCGGCACCACCCCCGGCACCACCCCCGGCACCGCCGGGGCACCACCCCGATTCACCGACCGACAGACACGGCCGCCACGGCCAGAACCCGAAAGGCACACCATGCAGTCCTTCTACCGCATCCTCCGCTCCTTCCCCATCAAGCGCGCACCGGGGGGAATCCTCGGCGGCATCGCCTCAGGTATCGCGCGGGAGTACGGCTGGCGGGTGAGCTACGTCCGCATCGCGATGCTGCTGAGCTTCCTGCTCCCGTTCATCGGCCTCCCCCTCTACGCGGTGCTCTGGCTGCTGCTGCCGACGACGGACGGCACGATCGCACTGGAGAAGGCACTGAGCCGCTGACACCGCCAGGACGGGCGTGACGGGGACGGGGCCTTCGGGGACGATGCCCCGTCCTTCTCCGTGACCTGCAAGGATGGATGCCGTGCCGAAGACCTCAGCTGCCCGAAGCTTCCCCCGCCTGCTCGTCGTCGCCTGCGCGTTCCTCTTCGTCTCCGGCTACTTCGTGGTGCGGTTCCCCGACGTCGAGGGTGCCGAATACGCGTCCTACGGCTTCAACCTCCTCATCGCGCTTCCCGCCTTCGTCGCCCTCGTCCACCAGTTCGGTGCCGTACGCGGCGCCGCGACGCTGGTCGCGGTGTCGGTCTTCGGCTACCTGATCGAAGGATTCGGGGTGGCCACGGGTGTCCCCTACGGCGAGTTCTACTACGGCAGCGCCATGGGGCCGACGATCCTCGGCCTCGTCCCGTACCTGCTGCCGCTGTCCTACGTGCCCCTCGTCATCGGAGCCGTGGCCATGGTGTCGGGCGCGGGTTCCCTCCTGCGGAGGATCCTCCTCGGCGGCCTCCTGCTGGTCGTGATCGACGGCGTGCTCGACCCGGGCGCCGTGGCCCTCGGATTCTGGATCTGGCCCGGTGGCGGCCCCTACTACGGCGTACCGCTCTCCAACTACGGCGGCTGGCTCATCTCCGGACTCATCGCATCGGCACTCGTGGCGCTGATCGGCGGGCGGCGCATCACCGATCAGCCGCTCCGGCCCGGTCTGCTCGACAGCCTACTCGTGTCGATGTTCCTCTGGCTCGGTGTGTGCATCTTCTCCGGCCTCGCGTTCCCGGCCGTCCTCGCCGCGGTGCTCATCGCCGGCATCGTCCGCCGCCGGCTGCAGCTGACCCGGACCATCGCAGCCCCGCAGGCCTCCGGCGCCCCCGCACACGCCGGCTGACAGGCCGCCCCTGGGGTCCACGCGACCGGGTGGACGATCCGACCGCCTGAACCGCTCGCGTCCCGCATCCCGTGCCGAGAGGCGGAGCCCGGTCGATTGCGCGCCGGTGGAGTCCCTAGGCGACCGGTCCCAGCCGCGCCAGCAGCTTCTGCGTGGACATCATGGCCCCGCCGAGGACGGCGGGCAGCCCACCTCCCGGGTGCACGGACGCACCGACGCGCCACAGCCAGGGCCGCAGCGGGTCCGAGTACGGCGGGACATGGAACGGTCCGCTCATCCAGGCCGGGTGCACAGCGCCGTACAGCGCCCCGCCGGCCGACCCCCGCTCGCCGAAGTATCCGGGGTCGAGCACCGTCGACGACGCGACGTAGTTCTCGAGGGGCTCGGGCAGGCCGAGGACGCTGGTGGTGCGATCCAGCTCCCGCCGGACGAAGGGATCCTCGAGCGTGTAGGTCCGGCTGTTCGCCGGCGCGGTGAGGAGCAGGGCGAGGGTCGCCGACCGGTTGGGATACACCTCGTCGGCGGGATAGTAGTTGGCGAACGCCATGGTCTGCTCCGGCTCGCAGCCTTCCTCGAGGCTCGCGTAGAGTGCCGCGGGATCGTCCGGCATGATGACGCCGTGTCGCGGGGTCCCCCCGGGAAGCGGGCGCGAGAGGACCGCGTACACCCCGACGGCGGAACAGGTGAGTCTGCGCGGCGTCCTGGGACGACGACCGGCCAGCAGCCCCGCGAGCCGATGGGCGTCGAGGCCACTGACGACGGCGTCGGCCGGGTACGTCCCCTCCGCCGTGACCACGCGCCGCCGGCCGATCCGCCGTGCGGGCTCCCCGGTGCGGATCTCGACCCCGGCGCCGACGGCCAGTCGCTCCAGGGCGCGCACGAGCTCGTAGATGCCACCGCGCGGGATCCAGACGCCGTCGTGCGCCATGATCGCCGGCATGCTCGCATAGAGGGCGGGCGTCCGGGTGGGACTGACCCCGGCGTTGAGGGTGTGGATCGCGATGACCTCCCGCAGCCCCTCGGGCAGCCAGTCGAGGCTGTCGAGGTAGCTGCGGGTGGTGAGGCGGCGCCCGTAGAGGCCCGCGAGCTTCGCCAGCGCCGGGTGGGACCGGCGGTCGAGCGGACCGGTCGTCAGCAGGCGTGAGACGTCGCCGCCCAGCACACCGTGCTCGGCGGCGAAGCGTTCCCAGGCCTCGTGCCACGGGTGTCCCGGGGGGACGGGCAGCGGACAGGCCTCCCCGCGGTAGTAGTAGGTGCCGACCTCGGCCAGGCGCTCGAGATCGAGGCCGGCCTCGGCGGCGGCCGGTGCGGGATCGGCGGAAGCCGGGGTGACGGCGTCGAGCAGGTCCAGCAGCTCGCACCAGACCGTCGGGAAGGTGAACAGCGACGGCCCCGTGTCCATGCGCTGGCCGTCCACCTCGATACGGCGACTCTTGCCGCCCACGTGGTCCGTCGCCTCGAGCAGCGTGACGCTGTGACCCGCGCGGCCGAGGAGCGCGGCGGCGGTGAGACCACCGATCCCGCCTCCGACGACGACGACGCGGCTCATCGGTAGAGGCCCAGCGTGAGGGCGACGACGAGCTGGACGCCCGCCACCGTGCCCGCCACATAGGGGAAGGCGATGGAGTAGCGGTAGAGCCGGTGGCCGGTCTCGGGCCGCGGATCACGCCACAGCCCCCAGAGGAGCCACCCGGCGATCAGCGCGTTCACGACGGCGACCGGGATGTTGACGAGCGCGAAGCACACGGTGGAGACGGCCCACCACGCACCGCTCCACGCGACGACCCCGCGCGGCCCGAGCCGGACCGCCGTCGTCGTGATCCCCACGCCCCTGTCCTCGTCGATGTCCTGGACGGCGTCGTAGGTGTGTTTCGCCGCGCTCCAGGCCATCAGGCCGACGGCGGCCGCCCAGACCGGTTCGGCACCCAGGGCATAGGGCACGATCACGAGGGGGAAGGCGTAGGCCGCGTTGCTGATCGAATCGAGGCAGGGACGCGCCTTGAAGCGCAGGGGTGGCGCCGAGTAGAAGACGAACACCAGGGCGTAGGCCGCGATCCAGGCGAGCGCCGCAGGAGGCAGCGTGACGGCGAACCACGCGAGGAACGGCAGGTTGGTCGCGAGGACCGCGATCCAGATGGCGCGGACCTCCGACGCCCTGATGAGCGCCCCCTCGAGGGAGCCCTTGCGCGGGTTGAGCGCGTCGGTGTCCTGGTCGAAGATGTCGTTGACGCCGTAGATGAGGAGATTGAACGGCAGCGTGAGCCAGACCAGGAGCGCCAGGGCCTCCCACTGCCAGAACGACCCGGTGAGCCACAGCCCCACGACTCCGGTGCCCAGCGTGTTGATCCAGAGGACCGGCCGGGAGATGTGGACCATGCGCAGCGCCGCTGGCGCAAAACCTGCCTGGGGCACTGCTGGTGTCCTCCTCGGACCTGCGGGTGAACGCTCGGCGGGACTCGGTCCGCCGTGCGCCGGTCCGTCCCAGCCTACGTGCTCCCCGGCAGACCCGACGCCGGACCGGCAGGGGGTCCGGGCCTGGTGTGACGCGTTCGGGTGGCCGGGCCGGGGTGTGTCTAGAATCATAGGCGGGCCCGACGGCGTGCTCCTGACGGACCACCCACCCCCTCTCCGAAGGAAACCCACCCCCCATGAAGATCGGAATCCTCACCAGCGGCGGCGACTGCCCCGGGCTCAACGCCGTCATCCGTGGCGCCGTGCTCAAGGGCATCAAGACGTACGACCAGGAGTTCGTAGGATTCCGGGACGGGTGGCGCGGCGTCGTCGAGGGCGACGTCGTCGACCTCCCCCGCCACGCCGTGCGGGGCATCTCCAAGCAGGGCGGCACCATCCTCGGCACCTCGCGCACCAACCCCTTCGAGGGCAAGGGCGGCGCGGAGGCCATCAAGGCCAATCTCGACCGGTTGGGCATCGACGCGGTGATCGCGATCGGCGGCGAGGGCACGCTGGCCGCCGCCAAGCGGCTGACGGACCTCGGCCTCAAGATCGTGGGCGTTCCCAAGACGGTCGACAACGACCTCGACGCCACCGACTACACCTTCGGCTTCGACACGGCCGTGCAGATCGCCACCGAGGCGATCGACCGCCTGCGCACCACCGGCGAATCCCACAGCCGCTGCATGATCGCCGAGGTCATGGGGCGCCATGTCGGGTGGATCGCCCTGCACGCCGGCATGGCCTCCGGCGCCCACGCCATCCTCATCCCCGAACAGCAGACGAGTATCGAGCAGATCGCCGAATGGGTCTCCGACGCCAACGCCCGAGGCCGCGCGCCCCTCGTGGTCGTCGCGGAGGGCTTCGTGCCCTCGCACATGGAGCAGGCCCACTCCGAACGCGGACTGGACACCTTCGGCCGCCCCCGCCTCGGCGGCATCGCCGACCAGCTCGCACCCGAGCTGGAGTCGCGCACGGGCATCGAGACCCGCGCCACCATCCTCGGACACATCCAGCGCGGCGGTGTGCCGACGTCCTTCGACCGCGTCCTCGCCACGCGCCTCGGTATGGCGGCAGTGGATTCCGTCAAGGACGAGCTGTGGGGCACGATGGTCTCGCTCAACGGCACGGAGATCGCCCACGTGGGCTTCGAGGCCGCACTCGGCAATCTGAAGCGGGTTCCGCAGCACCGCTACGACGAAGCCGCCATCCTCTTCGGGTGATCGTGGAACTCGATCCCGGCACCGTCTCGATCATCCGGCTCGCCTGGTCACGGCTTCTCGGACTGGAGGACGGCGCCCTCGAGGACGACGGCGGCGATCGCCTCTACAGCGTGGACGACGACACCGGCGTCCTGACCTTCGTGACCCTGTTCGGCCGCGAGATCCTGAAGGGCCCGCGGTGGGCGGTCGACGCGGGCAGGACGCTGACGGGTCCCGACCTCCGGAGCCACTCGACCCTGCTCTCCCTGAGCCGCGACCACGGCGGCCGGGGACTCGGCGAGGCACGGCTGTACTTCTGCGACGCGCTGCCCCGCTTCGACGGCCCTCCGGCGGTGGTGTCGGGCGAGCGGGATCTCGTCCTCGATCTCGAACGCCGGTGCCCGCCCGACGATGTCGCGGAAGCCGGCCTCAGCGAGTCGGAGCACCCTTTCGTGCTGGTGGAGGGCGACGGCGAGCCGGCAGCGGGCCGGCCGGTGTCGTTGGCCGGGGCGGGTTACGACATCTGGGAGGGGATCCTCGCGCACCTCGCCGTCATCACCCCGCCCGACGAACGGCGGAAGGGCTACGCCCAGCGCATCGCAGCCGTGGCGGTGGAGGAGTCCATGGCTGCCGGCCTGGTGCCCCAGTGGCGCGCCCGGACGGACAACACGGCATCGCAGCGCACCGCGCTGCGGGCGGGATTCGCCTACGCCGGGACCCAGACGTCGGTCATCCTCGACGCGAAGTGATCCTCCCGGCAGGCCGGAACGGCGGGCACCCTGCTGACGGGTACCCGCAGGCGGTCACCCGTCGAACAGGGCCATGAGCTCGGTCCGGCCGAACAGCTCCGCTGCGGCCCGGGCGGACGGGGCACCGGCGTCCGGGTCCCCTCCCGCGTCGAGGAGCAGCCGCGCGACCTCCGTGTGACCCTTGAAGACGGCGCCTGCCAGCGGGGTCTGCCCGCGGTCGTTCGCCTGGCCGGCGTCGGCCCCGCGCGCCAGCAGGTCACGGACGATCGCGGGATGCCCGCTGTAGGCGGCCAGCATGAGCAGGCTGTCGCCCGCCGTGTTGGTCAGCGTGTAGGGCACCCCGGCGTCGAGGTAGCGGGTGAGCGTCGGGCCGTCGCCCTGCCGCGCGGCGTCGAACAGGGCATGCGCCAGGGCGATGGCCGCCGCCGCTCCGTCGTCGCCCGCCGCCCCCTGCCGCCCGGCGTCGCCCGGCCCGCCCTGGACACCGGTCACCGCGGTGCCCTCAGGAAGCCCGTGGCGCGTCCGACCACCTGGCCGGCGTCAGGCGCGACGATGACCTCCTGCGCCGCGGCGTAGAGCTCGTCCCCGTCCTGCACCAGGAGGTCCGCGGAGGCGTCGACGGACCGCTTGAGGACGGCGAGGGCGATGGGGCCCATCTCGTAGTGGTGACCGACGGAGGTGACCCGGCCCACGGTCCTGCCCTCGCTGAGCACCGGGCTGCCCGCCACGGGAAGCGTGTGCTGGCTGCCGTCGAGGTGCAGGAAGGTCAGGCGCCGCGGAGGATGCCCGAGGTTGTGCACGCGCGCGACGGTCTCCTGACCCTTGTAGCAGCCCTTGGCGAGATGCACGGCGGTACGCATGAGGTCGAGTTCGTGCGGGATGGTCTTCTCGTCGGTCTCGAACCCGGGCCGGGGCCGCCAGGCGGCGATCCGCAGGGCTTCCGCGGCCGACGAACCGGCCAGGGCGAGGCCCGTCCGGGCCACGGTCGTGTCCAGTGTTCCGCGGGGTACGAGGTACTCGAACCAGGGGCGCTCGCGGCCGGGGTGCGCGCCGGCCTCGACCGTGGAGTACGCGTACCCACCTGCGCCGACGGCGGGCCAGGGATCCTCCCAGACGACGACGTCATGTCCCAGCTCGGGCAGCGCCCGGGTGGCTCCGAGCACGGCCCACTCCCACGTGGCGTCCGCCACCTCCACCCGCAGCATGAACTTCATGCGCTCGAGCCAGGCGGCGAGCGGTGCGGACTCCCCACCCTCGGTGATCAGCCAGGCCGTGGTTCCGTCGTCGACGATGTGGATCGAGTACTCGATGCGCCCCTGCACGGTGAGCAGCAGGGTCTCCGAGCTCTGCCCGGGCCGCAGCCCGAGCAGCAGCTGGGAGGACAGGGTGTTGAGCCAGCTCAACCGGTCCGGTCCGGCGACCGTGACGACACCGCGGTGCGAGAGGTCGACGACGGCCTTCCCCTCGACGAGGACACGCTGCTCACGGAAGGGATCCCCGTAGTGGGACGCGACGAGGGCGTCCGCTCCCCCGCCTCCGACGGCGCCGGGACGGGCAAGGAGTGGGCTGGGTTCGGTCATGACCATGTAACGCCTCCCGGGCGTGACTATTCCTGCGGTGGTGCGGGCGGCAGCCGGACGGGCGGCAGGGTCAGGACGACTTCTTGAGGATCGCCGACGCGTGCGCCTCCAGCGCGTTGCCGTCCGCCGCGACGTCCCAGCGCCAGTAGAGATCACCCTCCACCAGACCGAACAGACGCGTGGCCGCGGTGTACTCCTTCGAGTGCTGTCCGCGCATCACGAGGTCCGTGCTCAACTGGATCTGCGGACCCTTGATGCTGCCGTAGTACAGCTCGGCGATGCCGCCGGGGTGCACGATGGTCGCCGTGATGTCGAACCCGCCGGCGTCGTTGCGGAACTGCTCCACCTCGTCGGCGCTCTTCAGGGCGGGGACGATGTCTGCGGGGTTCAGGCCCGGGCCGACGTCGGAGTCGTCGAGCTTGCGCTCCAGCGACCAGAAACCCGTCTCCACCGAGAGCGGGCGCAACTGCGCACCCTGCTCGTCGATGAGCCAGGACTCGGCGCTGTACTGCAGGAAGGGAAGGCCGTGCTGGGAGAAGACGACACGCTGCGAGAAGCGCTCCGATTCAGCGGTCCCCTCACCGAGCATCCCGGTGCCCTCCCAGGTTCCGAGAAGCCACGACAGCGGGACGAGCTCGGGCGTGAGGTCGGTAGGCAGATCGATCGACATGGGGCTCCGGGCCGATCGGCTACTTCTGGCCCTTGTAGAGGCGCGTGATCACGAGGGCTGCGAAACCGGCCATGCCGAGACCGGCGAGGACCAGCAGCGAGATGAAGAAGATTTCAAGAGCGAGGATGGACATGCCACCATCCTAGCGCGGGGCGCCGACGTGCCGGGACGTGCTCGCCGCAGCGGGGACGGCTTCCCGGGAGGACCGCCGGCACGCCCTGTCGGACGACGATCAGGCCAGGAGCAGCTTCTCGAGGAAGTACACGACGGCGCCGAGGGCCAGTACCGGGGCCACGCCCGCGGCGATCGCCGCGGTGGTGTCGAGGGGAGACTCGCGGGCCACCAGGAGACGGCGGGTGCCGGCGAGGACCGCGCCGCACGCCACCCCGACCACGGCGGCGGGAAGAGCCGGGACGTCGGTGAACAGGAGTGCACCCAGCGGACCGGCGAGACCTGCGAGCACGACGGCGGCGGGAGCCACGAGGCGGTCGGGCAGGGGCAGGAGGCACACGGCGATCGCGATGACGACGCTCACCCCCGTGACGAGGAGGACACCCGAATCGGCGGCGTTCACCCCCAGCCGGTCGGCAGCCACCCAGCCCGATCCCATGGCCACGGCGATCACCCCCGAACTCGCCCCGAGCGTCGATTCCAGGCGGTAACTCTGTCCCGTACCGCGGATCAGCTGGATCATGAAGACGGCCCCGACACCGAGGGCCACCGAGGCGGGGAACCAGGTCAGGAAGGACGGCCCGGGATCGACGGACGTGAGGACGACGGCCAGCAGGGCGCTCGACCCGATCGCCGCGGCCTGGCTCTTCCGGGCGGGTACCCGGAGGATCGCGGGCCAGCCGATCGCCGCGACGACGCACAGCAGCCCGGTGACGATCGCCACCGACGGCAACGAGACATAGGAGGCTCCGACGATCGCCGCCGTCGCCCCCGACGCGGCCCCTGCCGCTACGGCCACACTCGTCCTCTTCATCCCAGCAATACTGCCCTACGTCCTCGGGCGGCGGGAAAAACGGTGGCGGGACGCCCGGCCTTGGGGGAGCGTCGCGTGCGCCGCATCACAGGCCGGGGAGGCCTGCGGCTATACTTGCCCACATCTCTACCCGCCTCGCCCACCCGTCCAGGGGGCGGTGGCGCCGCTGCCCGATGATGCGCATTCCCGACCCGTGGAGGACACATGCCGCACATCCTGATGCTCACGAACACCACCGGTTCGTCCGTCGACATCCTGCCGGCCCTCGAACTGCTGAACCACAAGGTGCACATCCTCGCGGCCGAGCCCACGGCCCTCCTCGAGACGGAACCGTGCGACGTCGTCCTCGTGGACGCGCGGAAGGACCTCGTGGGCGCCCGGTCGCTGACCCAGCTGCTGAAGGCGACGGGCCTGAGTGCGCCCCTGGTCCTCGTCCTGACGGAAGGCGGCATGGCCGCCGTCGCGGCCAACTGGCTCGCCGACGACGTCGTCCTCGACTCCGCGGGGCCAGCGGAGGTCGAGGCCCGGCTGCGCCTGGTCATCGCGAGGTCCGCCGCTGCCGGCGAGGAGACCAGCACCGAGATCCACGCCTCCGGGGTGGTCATCGACGAGGCCAGCTACACGGCACGGGTCGGCGGCGAGCCGCTCAACCTGACCTACAAGGAGTTCGAGCTCCTGAAGTACCTGGCGCAGCACCCCGGCCGCGTCTTCACCCGCGACCAGCTCCTGCACGAGGTCTGGGGCTACGACTACTACGGAGGCACGCGCACCGTCGACGTGCACGTGCGGCGCCTCCGGGCGAAGCTGGGCTCGGACCACGAGCAGCTCATCGGCACCGTGCGCAACGTCGGGTACCGGTTCACACTCACCCGTCTCCCCGAGGACCGCAGCTCGGTCAACCAGGACGCCTGACCGGGTCCGCGCGGACACCTTTCCCCGCGGGAACGACGAAACCCCCTTCCACCACGGGTGGAAGGGGGTTTCGCTGTCCCGGTGACGGGACCATGGTGGAGGACATACGGGTCGAACGTATCGCGGGCACCCCACTGGTGCATCCCCCTCGAGCAGGTCACGACATTACCCCACGCCCGGGCGACCGGCAAACCGGCACCGACCGGGGCAGGGCTAGGCTGGGCGCATGACCGCCGTCGAGCACACACCCACCTGGTCCGTCGACAGGATCGCCGGCGCGCCGGCGGCCGCGACCCTCGAGGAGATCCGCCGCCTGGCCGCGGCAGCCTCCGAGGCCGACGGCAACCCTCCCCTCTCGGAGCAGACCCTCGTCACGCTGCGGGCCGAGGACGCCGGCGAGCGACTGCTCGTCATCACCGCGCGCTCCGCGGGCCAGCCGGACAGCGATCTGGCCGGTGTCGCCGTGATCACCCGCGGGTCGGGCGACGGCTCCGTCCTGGAACTCGTCGTCGGGCCGGACTGCCGGGGGGAGGGCGCAGGAACGGCGTTGATCGAGGCCGTCCTCGCCGAAGGGATCACCGATCTCCGGGGCTGGTCCCACGGCAACCATTCGGCGGCCGCCGATCTCGCCGCGCGCTTCGGGTACGCACCCGTGCGGGAACTCTGGCGCATGCGGCTCACGCGCGCCGCCGTCGAGCAGTCGGTCCCCGCCCTGCGCCTGCCCGACGGCGTCGTGCTGCGTCCCTTCGTCCGCGCTCGGGACGAGGAGGCCTGGCTCGCCGTCAACGCCGCCGCCTTCGCGCACCACCCGGAACAGGGCGCGACGACGCGCGCGGACCTCGAGGCACGCCTGGACGAGGACTGGTTCGACGCCGAGGGCTTCCTGCTCGCCGTGCGGTCCGCGGACGACACCCTGCTCGGCTTCCACTGGACGAAGGTCCACCCGGGCACCGGCGGGCATCCGGCCATGGGCGAGGTCTACGTCGTCGGGGTGGCGCCCGAGGCGCAGGGCACGGGCCTCGGCAAGGCGCTGACCATCGCGGGGATCGACCACCTGCACGGCAAGGGCCTGCAGGCGATCATGCTCTACGTCGACGCGGACAACACCGCCGCCGTCGCGCTGTACCGCACCCTCGGTTTCACCCGGTGGGACGTGGACGTCATGTACGCGCCAACCGCGGCGCAGGCCACCTTGTAAGGTTATTTTCGAGGCGTACCCCTGCCCGATCAGGGCGGGGTACGCGATGATGCCCGCCCACCTGCAGGAGACGCCATGGATTCGAAGACCACACCCCGGGGTGCCTCGCTCTACGGCTCGTCCGAGACGGCTCCGGCCCGGGCGACGCAGGACCGCATCGACATCCCCGAGTTCGCTCCGAGCCTCCTGCCCTCCGGCGACATCCGGCCGGACCGCTTCCTCGACCGTGAGATCAGCTGGCTCGACTTCAACGCCCGCGTGCTCGAACTCGCGGAGGACCCCGAGCTCTTCCTGCTGGAGCGGGTCAACTTCCTCTCCATCTTCGCGTCCAACCTCGACGAGTTCTTCATGGTCCGTGTCGCCGGGCTGAAGCGCCGCATCGCGACCGGTCTCGCCGTCCCCTCGGCCGCGGGACTCAGCCCCATCGAGCAGCTCGAGAAGATCATGCAGGACGGCTACCAGCTGCAGCAGCGCCACGCGGCCGTGTTCGCCGAGCACATCCGGCCGGCCCTCGCCGAGGAGCAGATCCACCTCACCACCTGGCAGGAACTCGACGAAACCGCGCGGGCGGAACTGCACAAGATCTTCGCGGAGAAGGTCTTCCCGATCCTCACGCCCCTCGCCGTCGATCCCGCGCACCCGTTCCCCTACATCTCCGGACTCTCCCTCAACCTCGCCGTCGTGGTCCGCAACCCGGTCAGCGAGAAGGAGCTCTTCGCCCGCGTCAAGGTGCCGGACCAGCTGCCGCGCCTCATGTCCGTGGACGGTCCGCGTGCCGGGAACGTCGCCGGGCGGATCGCGCGCTTCATCCCGCTCGAGGAGGTCATCGCCGTCCACCTCGACCAGCTGTTCCCCGGCATGGAGGTGCTCGAGCACCACCTGTTCCGCGTGACCCGCAACGAGGACCTCGAGGTCGAGGAGGACGACGCCGAGAACCTGCTGCAGGCCCTCGAGAAGGAGCTGCTCCGCCGCCGCTTCGGTCCGCCGGTGCGCCTCGAGGTGACCACGGACATCAATCCGAGCATCCGCGCCCTGCTGTCGCGCGAGCTCGGCGTCGAGGAGGACGAGGTGTACAACCTCCCCGCCCCCCTGGACCTCCGGGGACTCAGCGTCATCGCCGGGATCGACCGCGGCGACCTGCACTACCCGAAGCACGTCCCGCACACGAGCCGCCACCTCAACGAGAGCGAGACCTCGAAGGCCGCGAACGTCTTCGCCGCCATGCGCCGCCGGGACATCCTCCTGCACCACCCCTACGACTCCTTCTCGACGTCGGTGCAGGCGTTCCTGGAGCAGGCCGCGGCCGACCCCAAGGTGCAGGCCATCAAGCAGACGCTGTACCGCACCTCGGGTGACTCCCCGATCGTCGACGCCCTGATCGACGCGGCGGAGGCCGGCAAGCAGGTCCTCGCGCTCGTCGAGATCAAGGCGCGCTTCGACGAGCAGGCGAACATCTCCTGGGCCCGGAAGCTCGAGCAGGCGGGCGTGCACGTGGTGTACGGGATCGTGGGCCTGAAGACGCACTGCAAGCTCTCCCTCGTGGTGCGTCAGGAGATCGACGGGCTGCGCCGGTACTGCCACATCGGCACGGGCAACTACCACCCCCGCACGGCGCGGTACTACGAGGACCTCGGGCTCCTCACGGCGAACGAGCAGGTGGGCCAGGACCTCTCGAGGCTGTTCAACCAGCTCTCCGGGTACGCCCCGAAGTCCACGTTCAAGCGCCTGCTCGTCGCTCCGCGCTCGGTCCGCTCGGGCCTGATCGACCGCATCGAGCGGGAGATCGCCAACAAGCAGGCCGGTCTCGCCGCGCGGGTGGTCATCAAGGTCAACTCGATGGTGGACGAAGCCATCATCGACTCGCTCTACCGGGCCTCGCAGGCCGGTGTGCAGGTCGACGTGATCGTCCGCGGCATCTGCTCCGTCCGCCCCGGCGTCCCGGGACTCAGCGAGAACGTGACGGTGCGCTCCGTGCTCGGCCGGTTCCTCGAGCACTCCCGCGTCTTCGCGTTCGCCAACGGCGGGGAGCCCGCCGTCTTCATCGGCTCGGCGGACATGATGCACCGCAACCTCGACCGTCGCGTCGAGGCGCTCGTCCAGTTGAGCGCACCGGAGGACATCTCCTACCTGATGACCCTCATGGACCGCTACATGAACCCGGGGGTCTCCAGTTGGCACCTCGACGAGACGGGCTGCTGGACCCGCCACCACAAGGACGACGGCGGCGCACCGCTCGAGGACATCCAGTCGTGGCTGCTCGCCTCCCGGGCGCGCCAGCGAGCGGTGTCGCGCCGCTGATGGCGACGTCGACGAAGGACGCGACCGCCCAGACCGCACCGGGCAGTGGCGCCACGGTCATCGCTGCGGGCACGCTGTGCTGGCGCGTGGAGAAGGGATCCCTGGAGGTCCTGATCATCCACAGGCCGCGCTACGGCGACTGGTCGTGGCCCAAGGGGAAGCTCGATCCGGGTGAGACGACGCCCGAGTGCGCCGTGCGCGAGACGTTCGAGGAGGTGGGGGTGAGCGTCAAGCTCGGCATCCCGCTCGCGACCATCACCTATCCGGTCACATCTGGTGGGAAGACGGTGCACTACTGGGCAGCGAGGACCGAGCGGCTCACGCCCGTGCCCGACGGCAAGGAGGTGGACGGCTTCGAGTGGGTCGCCCCGGAGCGGGCCCGGACGATGCTCAGCAACCCGTCCGACGTCGAGCCGCTCGACGCGCTGGTCGCCGCGCACCGCGCGAAGGACCTGCAGACCTGGCCGCTGATCGTCGTGCGTCACGCGAAGGCGAAGCCACGCTCGTCGTGGAGCCGTGCCGAGGGCGAGCGTCCCCTCGCCGCCACCGGCCGGCGCCAGGCGATCGCGGTCGGCAGGCTGCTGCAGGCCTGGAATCCCGAGCGCGTGGTCAGCAGCCCCTGGGTCCGGTGCGTCCAGACCGTCTCCCCCTACGTCACCCAGCGCAGCGCGAAGCTGAAGCTCGTGGATGCCCTGACCGAGCACGACGCCGCCCGCAGGCCCGGGCGCGCGCGGTCCGCCGTCGAGCGGGTGTTCGACAAGCGCCGCTCCGTGGCGATCTGCACCCATCGGCCCGTGCTGCCCCTGGTCTTCTCGGTACTCGGCACCCACATGACCGGTACCCTCCGGGCCCTCCTGCCGGTCGAGGACCCCTACCTGGCGCCCGGCGAGGCCGTGATCTGCCAGGTCAGCAGCGCCAATCAGGGGCGGATCGTCTCGGTGGAGCAGTTCAGGGCGTACGACGACTGAACCTCGACACTCGTGCCGGGCGCACCCGTGCGGATCAGCCACGACGATGATCGGTTCACGGAGGATCATCCGCCGGTCCCGCGCCGTTCATGCCTGGTTCATCAGCCTTCCCTAGGGTCGGAAGCTCATGCACAGCACGCTCCGACGGACGGGAACCGCAGGGATGGCCGATGTGAGAGGCGTTGTGCGGGGACTCGCACCGCACGAGATCGAGGAACTCCGGAGCATCGGGCCGGCAGGGCCGCTGACACCACGGCTCGTGCACGCGATCGACCGCGCAGCCGGCGGCCCCGGGGAGGGACGCGGCTACTACGTGTACGGCCGGCGCGCCGACGCCGACCGACCGCGCCCGTTCATCCTGCGCGACGACGTCTGCAGCGAACTCCTCGACGTCCGTCTCTAGGGGTCCGTCTCTAGGGGTCCGTCTCTAGGGGTCCCCTCATCAGGCGTCCCTCACCAGGCATCTGCCACTCGGGGTCCACCGGCACGGACCGGGCGTCGCACCCCTGCGCAGGGCCCCTCCGCCCAGCACCCGTCCGCAGGACCACCTCGGCGGAGCATCCATCGACGATCATGGGGTGATGACGTCCCCCTCGCTGCCCGGCACCGCCTCCCCGGCGCAGCCGTCCGGCGTCGTCGTGCGGCTCCTCCGGACCGGCCCCACCCCCGGCCTGCACCCGGCGCCCCATGCGTCGGGCGAACCGGGCCGGCGGGCCCCTGCCCGGCTCGACGGCTTCGACGAGGTCCACGGTCTCGATGCCCTCGAACGTGAGCGCGCCGGTCGTTTCGTCGATCCGGTTCGGGCAGCGCAGTTCGTGGCCGGACGTGCGGCCCTCCGGGAGCTCGCCGCGGAGCTGCTCCATGTCGGCCCCGGACGCCTCCGCTCGGACTTCTCCTGCCCGCGATGCTCGCCCGCCGGCGGGTCCGACCACGGGAGGCCCGGCTACACCGTGGACGGCGTACGGACGCCCCTGTCCCTCAGCCTCTCCCGCGCCGCGGGGTTCGTCCTGGTCGGCGGCCTCACCGCGACCGGCGACCGGGCGGACGAGCAGCAGAGCCTCGGCGTGGACCTCACCGCCGTGACCGAGGTGGACTTCGACGGCTTCGACGACGTGGCCCTGACGGTCCGCGAGCGCAGGGCCGTGCACGGGACGCCACCGGACGGACGCGCGGCGACGCGGGCACGGCTCTGGGCGCGCAAGGAGGCCGTGGCCAAGGCTCTCGGGACCGGCTTCGGCGGCGGCACGGACCCGGGTGCCGGCGCCGGTCCCCCGACGGGTGCGCGTGCAGGCGCCGAGGCGCACAGCGGCCCGGGGCGCGGTACACGACCCCTCGAGCCGCACGAGCTCGACGTCCTCGACGATGCCCGGGTCAGGGACCTGCACCGCATCGACGGAGTGCTGCTGACCGGGCACGGACTGGCGGCCGCCGTCGCCGTCGGGCCCTAGTCCCGGGCCGTGGCCCTCGGCCGACGCGCTGCAGGCCGCGCGCGTCGAGCAGGGCGGTGGGCCCGGGCTGCCGTGGACCGTTGAAGGACGAGCCGCGCTACAGGGCGGGAAGCGCCGCGGCGTGCAGCCACGGACCGAGGAGCACCTCGGCATCGGTCCCGGGCAGGGTGCGGGTCACGAAGGCGAGGAAGTCCGGCGTGGTGACCGAACCGAAGCGGTACCCGGCCGTCCACGAACGGAGGAGGCCGAAGAAGGCGTCGTCGCCCACGGCGGTCCGGAGCGCATGCAGCGCGAGTGCACCGCGCTTGTACACGCGGTCGTCGAACATGTCCGCGGCGCCGGGGTCGCCGATCACGAGGTCCTGGGGTTCACGGGCGAGATGCTGGTGCGTCGAGCGCGCGTGCGCCTCCGCCGTCGTCGCCCCGCTCGCCTCGGACCAGAGCCATTCCGCGTAGCAGGCGAAACCCTCGTGCAGCCAGATGTCCTGCCAGCGGGCGGTGGTGACCGCGTTGCCGAACCACTGGTGAGCGAGCTCGTGCGCGATCAGCCGTTGCGCCTCCCAGCCCTCGTCGAGGTGGTTGCGCCCGATGATGGACAGCGTCTGCGCCTCGAGGGGGATCTCCAGGTCGTCGTCCGCCACCACCAGGAGGTACTGGGGGAACGGGTAGGGCCCGAAGCGCTCCTCGAAGGCGGTCATCATCTCATGGTGCCGGCCGAGGGCGGCCTTCGCCGCGTGCGCGAGGGCCGCCGGCACGGCCGCGTACTGGGGAACGGGACGCCCCGTCCCGCGTCCCCCGCCTGCATGGCGGGGAAGGCCGACGGCGGGCTGCGCCGGGTCGTTCAGCGCCACGAGGTCGTACCGGCCGATCTGCACCGTCGCGAGGTAGGTGGGCATCGGTTCCGACTGCTCGTACACCCACGTGGTGCGGCTGGACTTCGCGATGCGCGCGACGAGGACGCCGTTGCACACCGCGCGGTAGCCGGCGTCGGTGGTCACGGTGAACCGGTAGGCCGCCTTGCCGGAGGGGTGGTCGTTGCAGGGGAACCACGACGGCGCACCGGTCGGCTGCCCGGCCACCAGGACGCCGTCCGTGAGCTCCTCCCAGCCGACGTCCCCCCAGGTACCGCTGATGGGTGCCGGGTTCCCCTCGTACCGGATGTCGAGCCGTAGCTCGGCGTCGTCGGGCACGGGGTCGCGGAAGGCGACGACCAGTTTGCCCGCCCGCTCCTTGAACGAGCGCACGCGCACCGTGTCGGAGGTGACCTTCGTGGTCCGCAGCCCGCTCAGGTCGAGCTCGAGCTGGTGCAGTTCGCGGTGGGCGGCCATGGTGAGGACCGCACGGCCGGAGAGGCGGTTGCTGGCGAGCTTGTAGTCCAGGGTGAGGTCGTAGTGCTTCACGCGGTAGGCGGTGCTGCCGTTGCCCGGCGTGTAGGAATCGGGCGCGGAGCCCTCGGAGCTACTGCCCACGCACGGGTCCGGGCCCGGTCCACGAGCTGACCGGGTTCCCCATCCAGGAGCTGCCGGCGGGAACGGTCTCTCCCCGCATGACGAGCGAGGCGGGCCCCACGGTGGCGCCGGAGCCGATGTCCGCCGCGGGCAGGATCACGCTGTGCGGGCCGAGGGTCGCGCCTGCAGCGAGCTCCACGGTGTCCATGCTCATGATCCTGTCATGGAAGAGGTGCGTCTGCACCACGCAGCCACGGTTGACGGTGGACCCGGCGCCCAGCGTCACGAGGTCCGCCTCGGGGAGCCAGTAGCTCTCGCACCAGACGCCGTGCCCGATCTTCGACCCCAGCGCACGCAGCCACCACACCAGGGCGGGTGTCCCGCTGGCGGCGCGGGCGAACCACGGGGCGCTCACGCTCTCGATGAAGGTGTCCACCACCTCGTTGCGCCAGATGAACGAGCTCCAGAGCGGGTGCTCCCCCGCCCGGATGCGTCCTACGAGCAGCCACTTCGCGAGGACGGCGCTTCCCGCGGCGACGGCTCCGAGGGCCATGAACACCAGGCCGCTGAGCAGCGCTGCGACCGCGTGCCCGGCCCACAGGGCGAGCGCGTCGATGATGACCAGGGAGGCGGCGGCGATCATGACCGTCAGGATGATCGGCACGATCCGGCAGAGCTCCCAGAACGCCCGGGCGGCCTTGAGCCGGGGAGGCGGCCGGAAGGTGCGGCTGCTGTCTCCCGTGACCGCGAAGCGGCGCAGGCGCGACGGCGGACTGCCCAGCCAGGAGCTCCCGGCCTTCGCCTTCGCGGGGGTTGCCGAGAGCACGGCGACGAGCGAGTTCTTCGGGACGCGCCGGCCGGCCGACGTCATGCCGGAGTTGCCGAGGAACGCGCGCCGGCCGATCTTCGCCGGAGCGATGCGCAGGTGGCCGCCACCGAGCTCGTAGGACGCCACCCTGGTGTCGTCCGCGAGGAACGCCCCTTCACCGATGGTCGTCATCGCCGGGATCAGGAGCACTGTGGATGCCTCGACGTTCCGTCCGACCCGCGCGCCGAGCAGTCGGAGCCACACCGGCGTGACGAGGCTCGCGTAGAGGGGGAAGAGGAGGTCGCGCGCCATGTCGAGCGTGCGTTCGGTGGCCCAGATCCGCCACCCGGTGCGGCTGCGTGCCGGGTAGTGGCCCTCCTGCAGTCCGAGGCCGAGCAGCCGCACGGTGACGACGACGAGGAGCGCGTTGACCAGCAGCCACAGGACGGCGGCGAGGACCACCGGACCGACGAGCGTGGGCCAGGCGGCGGCGAGCGACGGCGCACCCCGGAGGGCCGCCACCACGGGCAGGGACGCCACGACGGCCGCGACGAACGGGATCAGCGCCAGCGCACCGGATGCTGCGGCGAAGGCCAGGAACGCCATGCGCGCACGGAACGGCGAGCGGGGCGGGGGGGCGTCGGGCCGGTCCTGCCGGGCGCGGCCCTCCCGCACCGCCGGCGACCCGGAGAAGAGCTGTCCGGCCTTCACCGCGCCCTGCACCGCGGATCCGGGTGCCACCTCCGCCCGGGCGCCGACCCGTGCGCCCGGCATCAGGGTGCTGCGGGCACCGACGACGGCACCGGCGCCCACGTCGATGGCGCCGACGTGGACGCGGTCGCCGTCGATCCACCAGCCGGAGAGGTCCACCTCCGGCTCCACGGAGGCGCCTGCACCGAGCGTCAGGAACCCCGTGACGGGCGGGACGGAGTGGAGGTCGACGTCGGGCCCGATCCTCGCCCCGAGGGCCCTGGCGTACACGGGGACCCACGGGGCACTCGCCAGACCCACGGCGCCGACGCTGTCCGAGATCTGCTCGGCGAGCCAGAGCCGCAGGTGCACCCTGCCGGACCGCGGATACACACCGGGCCGGACGCCCCGCAGCAGGACACGGGCGGCGGCGACGGAGAGGGCCATGCGGCCGAAGGGGCTCACGAAGACCAGCCAGGACGCGGCGACCCAGGCCCACGGCACCGTGGGCGCGGCGGTGAGGACGCCGAGGCCTGCCAGGACGTTCGTCGCGATCATGGCGTACGTCAGCCAGCGCATGCCCGCGAGGAGCTGCAGCGGGATCCCCAGGAGGGTCTGGAAGGCCTGCGACCTCCGGCTGGTGCGCCGCACGGTCCGGACGGGGGCGGCCTGCTGCTCGACGCCGTCGCCCGTGCTCGCCGCGAGCGCGGCGAGCGCGCCCAGGCGCGGGTGCGCGTAGACGTCCGCGACGGTGACGACCGGGTAGCGGGCGCGGATCATGGAGACGAGCCGGGCCGCGGCGAGGGAGCCGCCACCGTGGAGGAAGAAGTCGGCGTCCCCGTCGACCGGGACTGTGCCGAGCACGGCGGCCCACTGGTCGGCGATCCACTGGACCTGCGGGTCGAGGGCCTCGAGCGCCGCCGCGCCCCCGGCCTCCTCCCTGCCGGGAAGCGGCCAGGGCAGCGCGTCCCGGTCCACCTTGCCGCTGGTCTTGGTGGGCAGCGCGTCGGTCACGGTCAGGAGCGGCACGAGGGCCGCGGGGAGCTGCTCGGCCAGCAGGGCGCGGAGCGCCGCGAGGTCGGGGGCGGCGGAGGCAGCGACGAGGTACCCGACGAGCAGCTGGTTGCCGGACGGCGTCGTCCGCACGGCGGCGGCCGCCCCGGCGATGTCCGGGAGGGCCTGCAGCGCGGCGTCGACCTCCCCGAGCTCGACGCGCCGCCCGCCGAGCTTCACCTGGTCGTCCGCGCGGCCGACGAACACCAGCCCCGCCGCCTCCAGCTTCACGAGATCCCCGGAGCGGTAGGCGCGGTCCCAGCCGAGGGTCGGCAGCGGCGCGTACTTCTCGGCGTCCTTCGCGGGATCGAGGTAGCGGGCCAGGCCCACTCCCCCGATGATCAGTTCGCCGACGGCGCCCTCGGGCACGGGCACGCCCGATCCGTCGACGACGGCGAGGTCCCAGCCGTCCAGCGGCAGGCCGATGCGGACGGGTCCACCACCGCCGAGGCGCGCCGCGCAGGCGACGACGGTCGCCTCGGTGGGCCCGTACGTGTTCCACACCTCGCGGTCGTGCACGGCGAGGCGCTGCGCGAGGTCCGGCGGGCAGGCCTCGCCGCCGAAGATGAGCAGCCGGACGTTCTCGAGCGCATCCGCGGGCCACAGGGCTGCGAGGGTCGGCACCGTGGACACGACCGTGATGCCGCGGGCGATCAGCCACGGACCGAGGTCGACGCCGGTCCGCACGAGGGCGCGCGGCGCCGGGACGAGGCACGCACCGTGGCGCCAGGCCAGCCACATCTCCTCGCACGAGGCGTCGAACGCGACGGACAGGCCCGCCAGCACGCGGTCGGCGGGGCCGATCGGCTCACGCTGCAGGAACAGGCGGGCCTCGGCGTCGACGAAGGCCGCGGCCGAGCGGTGCGTGACGGCGACCCCCTTGGGCGTGCCGGTGGAGCCGGAGGTGAAGATGATCCAGGCGTCGTCGTCGGGCGTCGGTCCTCCGTCGATCCCCCGGGGGCGTCCCGCGGGGGTGAGCGCCAGGCCCGGCCCGACGACGACGGCGGCCCGCGACTCGGCGAAGACGACGAGCGCGCGCTCGTCGGGATCGTCGGCGTCCACGGGGACGTAGGCCGCGCCCGCCGCGAGGACGCCGAGGATCGCGATGTACAGCTCGCTGGTACCCGAGGGCAGGCGGACGCCGACGGAGTCCCCACGGCCGACCCCCGCCCGCCGGAGGGTGCCGGCGAACGCCTGCGCGGCAGCAACCAGCTCCGCGTAGCTGAGGGCCGAGGTGCCGTCGTCGAGCGCGGAGGCGCTGGGGTGTGCCGCGGCGGTCGCGTGGAGGATGTCCAGCAGCGTCCGGGGCTCCGGCGCGCGTCCGGCGGCGGCGAACTGCGCCTGCCGGACAGCGGGGTCGACGGCGGGGTCGACGGTGGGATCGACGGCGGGGTCGACGGTGGGATCGACGGTGGGGGCTGCCTCGGGCGGGGGGATGGTCACGGCTGGAGTCTTCCGGTGCAAGGTGAACGGCAGATGACCGGCGCTCTCCCCCGGCCCCGGAAGTCTACCGGCGCCTCATCCGCTCTAGACTTGCCGGGTGAGCTCCCCCATCCCCACCCCGTACGAGGACCTGCTGCGCGACGTCATGGCGAACGGCGCGGCGAAGAGCGACCGGACGGGCACCGGGACCCGCAGTGTCTTCGGCCGCCAGCTGCGTTTCGACCTCGCCGAGTCCTTCCCGCTGATCACCACCAAGCGCGTGCACTTCAAGTCGGTGGCGCTCGAACTGCTGTGGTTCCTCCGCGGCGACTCGAACGTGCGCTGGCTCCAGGAACGCGGCGTCTCCATCTGGAACGAGTGGGCGGACGACGACGGCGAGCTCGGCCCCGTGTACGGCGTCCAGTGGCGCTCGTGGCCCACGCCCGACGGCGGGCACATCGACCAGATCGCGCAGGTCGTCGAGGCCCTGCGGACCAACCCCGATTCCCGCCGCCACCTCGTCTCGGCCTGGAACGTCTCCGAGATCAAGGACATGGCCCTGCCGCCCTGCCACGTGTTCTTCCAGTTCTACGTGACACCCGGCCAGGACGGCACTCCCGGCAAGCTCTCCTGCCAGCTGTACCAGCGCTCCGCGGACACCTTCCTCGGCGTGCCCTTCAACATCGCGTCCTACGCCCTGCTGACCCTGATGGTCGCCCAGCAGACGGGCTTCGAGCCCGGCGAGTTCATCTGGACGGGCGGGGACGTGCACGTCTACGACAACCACGTGGAGCAGGTCGCGGAGCAGCTGTCCCGCGACCCGTACCCGTACCCGCGCGTCGAGCTCACCCGGAAGCCGGCCGGCATCTTCGACTACCAGCTGGAGGACTTCGCCGTGCTCGACTACCGGCACCACCCCACCATCAAGGCGCCGGTCGCGGTATGAGCCAGGACAGCCCGCCCCGGGCCGTGACGGTCTCCGACGCGGTCCGGGCCAGGCCCGTGATCGGCATGATCTGGGCGCAGACGGAGAACGGGGTGATCGGGAAGGACGGCGGCATCCCCTGGCACGTCCCCGAGGACCTCGCGCACTTCCGTGCGACCACCACGGGGCACCCGGTGATCATGGGCCGCCGCACCTGGGAATCGTTCCCCGAGCGCTTCCGGCCCCTGCCGGACCGCACCAACATCGTCATCTCGACCTCCGTCACCGATCTGCCCGGCGCCGTCGTCGTCCCGTCGCTGGACGCCGCGCTGGCAGCGGCTGCGGCTGCCCCGGGAGCGGACGAGGTCTGGATCATCGGCGGCGGGCGCGTGTACGCCGACGGTATGGCCCACGCCCACGCCGCCCTGGTCACGGTGGTCGAGGATGCCGCGGAGGGTGACACCCTGGCGCCGGCCCTCGGTCCGGACTGGTCGCTCACCGCGTTGACGCCCGAGACGGGCTGGCTGGAGTCCTCCAGGGGTCCGCGGTACCGGATCAGTCTCTGGACGAGGCAGGACTGAGCCGGGCCGGTCACAAAGCGGGCCGGACTCCCCCTCCCGCCTAAACTGGGCGTATGACTTCAGCACCCGAGAGCGCCGCCCTGCCGTCCGTCGGATTCGTCGGCTGGCGCGGCATGGTCGGCTCGGTCCTCATGCAGCGGCTCCAGGACGAGGGCGACTTCGCCCGCATCAACCCCGTGTTCTTCTCGACGTCGGCCGCGGGCGGCGCGGCGCCGTCCTTCGCCGACGGCGCGGACCCCCTGCAGGACGCCTACGACGTCGAGACCCTCGCCACGCTCCCCATCATCGTGACGGCGCAGGGTGGCGACTACACCTCCGAGGTGTACCCGAAGCTGCGCGACGCGGGCTGGTCCGGGCTGTGGCTGGACGCCGCCTCCACCCTGCGCATGGATCAGGACAGCGTGATCGTCCTCGACCCGGTCAACCGGTCCGCGATCGACGCGGGCCTCGCGGGCGGCGTCCGCGACTTCATCGGCGGCAACTGCACCGTGTCCTGCATGCTGATGGGCCTCGGCGGGCTCTTCCGCAACGGTCTCGTGGAGTGGGGCACGTCCATGACCTACCAGGCGGCCTCGGGCGGCGGCGCCCGGCACATGCGCGAACTCCTCACGCAGTTCGGCGACCTCCACGGCACCGTGGCGATGAACCTCGACGATCCCGCGTCGGCCATCCTGGACATCGACCGGGCCATCCTCGCGAAGCAGCGCCACCCGAGCCTGGAGGCCTCCCAGTTCGGTGTGCCGCTGGCCGGCTCCGTCATCCCGTGGATCGACAGCGACCTCGGCAACGGCGTGTCCCGCGAGGAATGGAAAGCGGGCGCGGAGACCAACAAGATCCTCGGCACCGACGCGCGCATCCCCTTCGACGGACTGTGCGTCAGGGTCGGCGCCATGCGCTCGCACTCGCAGGCCCTGACCCTGAAGCTGACCGAGGACCTGCCCGTCGGTGAGATCGAGGCGATCATCGCGGCGGACAACGACTGGGTCCGCGTCATCCCGAACACGAAGACGGACACGCTGGCGTCCCTGACGCCGGTCGCCGCCACCGGGTCGCTGACCGTCCCCGTGGGGCGTATCCGCAAGCTCGAGATGGGCCCGGACTACATCAGTGCGTTCACCGTCGGTGACCAGCTGCTGTGGGGTGCGGCCGAGCCCTTGCGCCGCATGCTGATGATCGCGACCGGCAACCTCTAGCCCGCACGGCCCGTCGCAGGGTCCGACGACGGCGAGGACACCGCCCGTCCCCCGGCGGGCGGGACCGGGCAACCCGGTGGACCGGCAGGGGCAGTCGTGGCGGGTGTCTGAAAAAGTCGGTGGGCGGCGGCACCATGGGCGCATGGACCCGATGAACGCAGACACCATCCTCCGGCGCTTCTTCGCCGTGAGCGGCCACACCCGGCATCCGGAGAGCCTGCTGCGCTACGAGCGGGTCCAGTCCCACCTCCGTGGATACCTCGAGGAGGTGGCCGCCGCGGGGCTCGAGGGACCCGCGCGCGAGCTGCTCGAGCTGGAACGCCAGTTCGACGCCGAGGCTCCCTACGCACGGCTCCTCGGAGCGCGGGAGCTGCTCCACGCGCTCCCGGACTTCCTCGCCGTCCCGCAGCTGCTCCCCGACTTCCACGACCGGCTGGCCCAGATCAGCGTCGCCTCCCGGCTGGCCCAGTGGCTGTGCTCGCGCCGGCTCGTGCAGCGGGAGGACAGCTGGGACGACGTCGTCCTCACCCGGGCCGCCGCTGAGCAGGCCCGGCGCTCTCCCGCCCTGTGACCCGTCCTCGCCTCAGAGCGAGCAGTTGATGAGCAGCGGCTCGGGCTCGAGGCGGATGCCGAATCGCGCCTCGACGCCGTCCCGTACGAGCCGCGCCACGGACAACAGGTCCGAGGTGGTGGCCCCGCCCCGGTTCGTGACCGCCAGCGTGTGCTTCGTCGAGAGGGAGGCCCGGCCCTCAGCGGCGGCGTATCCGTCGTCGTCCCCGAGGCCGAAGCCCTTCGAGAAGCCCGCGCGCTCGATCAGCCACGCCGCGCTGAGCTTCACCTGGCCCTCGAGACCGGCGGGATAGCGCGGCGCATCGGGGGGAAGCGCTGCGGCGACGTCCTCGGACACGATCGGGTTGGTGAAGAAGGAACCGGTGCTCCAGGTGTCGGGATCGGGTGCGTCGAGCACCATCCCCTTGCCGGCACGGAGGCGCAGGACCGCCCGGCGGACATCGTTCGCGTAGGTCCGTTCCCCCACCCCGATACCCAGGGCGGCCGCCAGTTCCGCGTACCGCACGGGCTTGCTCATCCGGCCGAGACCGAGCTGGAACTCCACCGAGAGGACCACGTAGCGGGGAGACCCGCCGACGGTGCTGCGCTTCAGCAGCGAGTCCCGGTAGCCGAACCCGAGCTCGAAGTTCGTGAAGCTCTTGATGCTGTCCGTCTCGCGGTCGAAGGTGCGGACCGTCGCGATGGTCTGCGCCACGTCCGAGCCGTATGCGCCCACGTTCTGCACCGGCGTCGCCCCGGTGGAGCCCGGGATCCCGGACAGGGCTTCCAGCCCGGAGAACGCGTGGAGCACGGTGTACCGGACGAGGTCGTCCCAGTCGTGGCCGGCCTGCACCTTGACCATGACCCCGCCGCAGGTGGCGTCGTCGTCGTCCACGGTGAACCCCGAGGACGTGATGCGCACGACGGTCCCGTCGAAGCCGTCGTCGCCGATCAGCAGGTTCGATCCCCCGCTCACGATCAGCAGCGGCTCGCCCGCTGCGTCCGCCGCCCGGACGGCCGCCACGATCTCCTGCTCGGTAGCCGCCTCCACGAGGGTCCGGGCGGCACCGCCCACGCGCGCGGTGGTGAGGTCGGCCAGGCGCGGGCCGGTCACGGGGGCGCTCATGGCAGCCTCACCACGGCCTGCGCCTTCACGAGGACCTTCTGACCGCCGTAGGTGACGGTCAGGTCGATGCGCGCGGTCGACCGCTCGGCGTCGAGCGCGCCGACCGTGCCGGTCACCTCGACGACGGCGCCCGGCTCGCCGGGACGGGCCGTGGTGTCCTCGACGACCACGGGCTTGGTGAAGCGCGTCTGGTAGTCCACGACGGCGGCGGGGTCCCCGCACCAGTCGGTCACCAGCTGGACGGAGGCCCCCATGGTGAACATGCCGTGGGCGATGACGCCGGGGAGGCCCACTCCCTCCGCGAAGGACTGGTTCCAGTGGATCGGGTTGAGGTCCCCGGACGCACCGGCATAGCGGACGAGGTCCTGCCGCGTCACGTCGATGGTGCGGGTGCCGATCTGCTGACCGACCTCGAGGGTGGCGAATCGTGCGCTCATGGCTACTGGTCCTCTCCGCGGACGAGGAGCGACGACGTCGTCGTCGCCGTGTGGATGCCGTCGACCGTCGAGATCTCGGCGCGCGTGGTGATCATCGCGCCCCCGCCCATCGCACGGACCTGGTCCACGTGCAGTTCGGCGACCAGTTCGTCACCGGCGACGATGGGACGGTGGTGGACGAAGCGCTGGTCCGCGTGCACCACGCGCGTGAAATCGATGCCCGCGCTCGGGTCCGCGATCAGCTGCGCATCCGCCCGTTGCGCGACGACGATCGCGAAGGTCGGCGGCGCGACGAGGTCGGCGTGTCCGAGCGCCACCGCTGCGTCGACGTCGAAATGCGCGGCGTGCGTCGCCTTGACGGCCCGGGCGAAGTCGCGGATGGCCTCGCGTCCCACGGAGTAGATCTCACCCGCAGGGTAGCTGCGTCCCTGCAGGTCTGGGTCGATGGTCAATGGATCCTCCGATGGAAGGGGACAGGATGGACGGCCGCGCAGGGTGGAACCGGCGGACGGAGCCGGGGTGGGTCAGCTGCGGTCCCGCAGGCGGCGGCGTACGTCCCGGGACCGCACCACCATGCCGGCGAGGTGGCAGACCATACCGGCGACGATGATCGGGATCGCCGTGACGACGAGGACGCTCTGGTCGGTCGCCGCGCCGAGGACCGCGATGAGGATGCCGATACCCGTGGTCACGAGTGCGGAGACCACCAGCTTCCGGTACAGGTCCGAGCCGGTCTCCCAGGGCGTGTTCAGCATGATGCGATTCTACCGCCGTCCGCGTCGCTGCCGACGGGCGGGACCTCAGAAGAGCGATTCCTGCACGGCAGGGACGGGCGTGCTGAAGTCCCCGAAGCGGAGACGCCTGCCCTTCAGCTGCGCGAGATCGACGACGAACAGTACCTCGGTGCCGTCGATCGCGACCAGCGCCGAGGGACCGAGGACCTGACGCACGGTGAAGCCGTGCCGGCCATGCGTCAGGGGCTCGGGGTAGGGCTGGAGGGCGGGGTGCCCGAGGACGGCGCCCCAGGAGGGCGGCGGCTCGAACTCCTCGTGCACCACCTCGTAGCCGTCGATTCCCAGACCGCCGTCGAGCAGGCCGCGCGCCGCCAGGGCGAACCCGTCGTTGAGGTGCTCGAGCCGGGCCATCGGCAGCGGCGTGCACAGGGAAGCGGCCTTGGCTCCGGACCTCACCGCCTGCTGCAGGCCGACGGTCCGCGTGACCTCGTCCTCGAGGACCCGCACCACGCGGCCGTCCGCTGCGTGCGCGACGAACTGGGCCACCACGGCGCCCTGCTCCACGAGGCGCGCGTGCTTGCGCAGGTGCGATGCCGTCCCCACCTTGGTGGCGCCGTCGGCGAAGGTCGCGACGTACAGCCAGTGCGGCTGCTCGAGATAGCGCTTGAGCCCGGCGGGGGCGATCCCCGAGCGGTGGATGTCATGCATGAACCGCAGATCGTCCTGCACGAAGCACCGGCCGCACTGGTGGCCCCTGTCCGCCGGCGCCTGGCCGACGCAGCGCACCCACGTGCGGTCGTCGCGGCCGTGCACGCGGTGGAACCCGAGGCAGTAGCGGTCCTCCCCGGCGACCTCGAAGGCCACCCGGGTGCCGACGTCGAGCGGGAGATCCCCGTCCGGCGCGCCCGGGACGTCCTCCGCCCCGCCCTGCCCGGGCACGGCATGCAGCGACAGGGCGGGGACCGAGGCCCCCCAGGTCGGACCGCCGCAGAGGAGGATCGGAGTCATCGTCCAAGCCTAGGCGTCACCGACGACGGCGACGGGCCGCGCGGCGCGGTCAGGCCAGGACCCGGCTGAGGTCGTAGGCTGCGGGGATCTCGAGCTGGTCGAAGGTGCAGGAGCCGGCGTCGCGATCGGGCCGCCAGCGCTCGAACTGCACCGTGTGCCGGAAGCGGGAGCCCTCCATCTGGTCGTACCGCACCTCGACCACGCGGCGCGGGTGCAGCCGCACATAGGAGACGTCCTTGCCCGAGGCGAACCTGCTGCGCTCGGTGGCACCCCGCTGCACCTCGCCGTGGTCGTCCAGCATGACGTCCTGCTCGAGCTCGTCGACGAGTTCGAGCCGCCGCTTGGTGGAGAACGCGGAGATGCCGCCGACGTTCTGCAGTACGCCGTCCTCGTCGTACAGCCCGAGCAGCAGGGATCCGACGCCCTGGCCGGACGTGTGGACGCGGTACCCGAGGACCACGGTGTCCGCGCTGCGGTGGTGCTTGACCTTGAGCATGCGGCGCTTGTTCGGCTCGTAGGCGGACGCGAGGGGCTTGGCCACCACGCCGTCGAGCCCCGCGCCCTCGAATTCGACGAGCCAGCGGCGGGCGAGCTCGACGTCGCGCGTGACCTGGGAGAGGTGGACCGCTCCGCCGAAGGACTGGCCGATGCCCTCCAGTGCCTCGCGCCGGTCGCGGAAGGGCAGGGCGGTGAGGTCCGTCTCATCGATGGCGAGGAGATCGAAGACGACGAACGAGGACGGCGTCTGGGCCGCCAGCAGTCTGATGCGGCTCTCCGCGGGATGGATGCGCTGGGAGAGGGCTTCCCAGTCGAGGCGCTCCGCCCCCGGTTCGCCGCGGCGCACCACGATCTCACCGTCGACCACGCACCGCTCCGGCAGGTGCTCGAGCAGGGCGTCGACGAGTTCGGGGAAGTAGCGCGTGAGCATCTTCGACCCGCGGCTGCCGATCTCGCACGTCCCGTCCTGGATGCGGATGATCGCGCGGAAGCCGTCCCACTTCGGTTCGTAGACGAGCCCGCCCGGCACGCTGTCCTGGTCCGGCACGGCGTCGACGGCTTTGGCCAGCATCGGTTGGAGGGGGAACGGCAGCTCTGTCATGTCCTGATCCTGTCGCATCGGAGGCGGATCCGGCCAGCCGCCGCCCCTCGCACGCCGTGCGCCGGTGGAGGTCCGGTCACGCGAACGGCGACCCGGATGGACCCGGGTCGCCGTTCGCGAGGCATCTCGCCGTCGACTCAGACGGTCTGGCCCTCGTGCGGACCTTCCTCGATCTCCTCGAGGAGCTTGTCGTTGAAGGCGTCGAGGTCGCCGGGGTTGCGGCTGGTGACCAGTCCCTGGTCCACAACCACCTCCTCGTCGCTCCAGTTGGCGCCGGCGTTCTTCAGGTCGGTGGCCAGGGTGTGGAAGGACGTCAGGTCACGGCCATCGACCACGCCCGCCTCGATCAGCAGCCAGGGCCCGTGGCAGATGGAGGCGACGGGCTTGTGCTGCTCGAAGAAGGCGCGGGCGAAACGCTGGGCGTCCGTGTCGACGCGCAGGAAGTCGGCGTTGACGACGCCGCCGGGGAGCACCAGTGCGTCGTAGTCCTCCGCTTTCGCGTCGGAGACCGCGAGGTCGACGTCGAAGGTGTCACCCTTGTCCATGCCGTTGAAACCCTGCAGCGGCCCCGCTGCGGGCGAGACGAGCGTGGGTACGCCGCCCGCTTCCTTGACCGCGTCCCAGGGGCTGGTGAGCTCGATCTGCTCCACCCCGTCGGTCAGCAGGAAGGCGACCTTCTTGCCTGAGATGTCGTGTGTGGACATGCTGTTCTCCCTTGCGTAGAGCGTGGCTGGCGTACGTCCACCCAGCCTAGGAACCAACGAAGTGATAAGCAAGCTGAGTATCTGTGTTCAGAGCCCTTCCGAGACGGCGGCCGCGGCTGCGAGCCAGGCACGCTGCGTCGCCGGTCGCAGCGCGGAGAAGCGGATGCGCCCCTTGAGGAGTGCGATGTCGAACGGGATGGTCACCGCGCGTCGGGCCAGGTCGCCGAACCCGTCGGCGATCGCCCGGGCCTGGGCCTGCGTCCCGTTCTTGTCCGACTGGCTGACCACGACGACGGCCCGCTCCGACAGCTCGCCGTAGCGACCGCCCCGCGCCCGCAGCGCCTCGAGCAGCAGCGCACCCGCCTCGGCGTGTTCCTCCAGGGTCGTGGTGGCGATGACGAGCTGGTCCGTGTGGTGGATCATGCGGAGCCAGCGTTCGGCCGTCTCGTCGTTGCCCGAGTCGATGACGTTCAGCCTGAAGTACTTGGACGCGACCTCGTGCAGGGCGTCGAAGTCCTGGGAGGTCACCTTCTGCTGCGTGGCGAGGACGTCCGGCTTGGACCGGAGAACGTCGAACTTGTCCGCCGTCTGGTGGTGGACGTATCGCGCCAGGAGGGCCGATTGCGCGGAGGGCGCGAGGAGGGCGTCCGTCTGCGGCAGGAGGTCGAGGACGGTCGCCTCGTGCGGGCCCTGCTCCGTCCGCCACCCGAGCGTGCCGCGGGTCTCGTTGTTGTCCCAGGCCAGGACGGGCGCCCCGCCGTTGCGGGCGAACACCGCGGCGA
>NZ_JBQEMM010000008.1:0-170446 GCF_053470025.1 Arthrobacter sp. CP30 | reverse complement strand
CCCCCGCACAGATTGCCCTGCATGCTCTCCTGCAAGGTCCCCCCTCCTTTTCGTTGCATTCTCTTCCCGTGTTAGGACAACGCCCGTGTCACACAGCACCATCGGACTTTTCGTGGGTCTCCTCCTTGGTTTCGTCGCCGTTTTCGGGGGCTTCCTGGAGTTCCTCGCCGTCATCATCTTCGCCGCCGTCGGCCTGCTCATCGGCCGATTCCTGGACGGCTCACTCGACCTCAACCAGCTCACCGGTTCCCGCACGAAGAGGAACTGATCCATGGATCCCACAACCAGGGCCAGGGACACAGGTTCACGCCGGACCACGCAACAGCAGGCCGGATCCGAGACCGTGGCAGGCCGGGCGCCGCGACATGAAGCGTCAGCGCCGGCAACCCACCCGCTCCCGACAGAACCCGCAGACCCGGCCAACCCCGCAGGCCTTTCAGGTCGATCACCCCACCGAGACACCGACCACAACCCGGCAGAGGCTGCCGGCGGGATCGGCGGGATCGGTGGAATCGGTGGATCTGATAGGGGGTCGCTGACGATGAGCGAGAAGGTCATCGAGAAGCTGGCGGCCCAGAGTGCCCACGAATTGCCTTTCCTCACCGGCGTCGGTGGGGGAGTGCTCGGACTCGGCCGAACTCACGGCAGGGACCGCCGGCCACAGGCGACGGTGAACCTCAGCGGCCGTTACGTGTCAGTTTTCCTCGACGTCGCGCTCGGCTTTCCTTCCGATCTTGCCGCCCGATCGGCAGAGATCCGCCGTCATGTCACCGCCACCATCGAGCAGACCACCGGCCTGACCGTGCGGCGCATCGACATCACCGTTAAGGCACTTTCTTCCCACACGGAACGATCACGCAGGAGCCTCCAATGAGCACCCCAACAACCAGACGCTCGATCCGCAAGCGCCCCAGCCGCACTATCCCGGCCCTCGTCGTCGCCCTGGTCCTCCTCAGCGCCGCTATCGCCGCGATCTGGGCCGGCATCACAGCCCTGACCGGTGGGACCACGGCCGCCATCGACGGTGTCGCCGGCGCTGCGGCCACGCCATGGTCGGCGCAGGCCGCGTACATCCCCTCCATCGCCGTCGCCCTGATTGGCGTAGCTCTCATCATCACCGCCCTGGTCCCCGGCCGCTATGACGCGCACCTCATACACCACGAGGGCAATGCCGAAGCCGCGCTGACCGGCCGGGGACTGAAGACCTACCTCGAGGACCAGGCGAAGGCGATCGACGGCGTCGACACCGCCCGCGTCTCCCTCAAAGGCCGACAAGCCCGAATCCGCATCGGCACCTACGCCCTGGACGGTAGCCAAATCGAGAAGGACGTACACCAAAGGCTCCGTACCCAGGTGAACTCCCTGCACTTGAAAAACACCCCACACATCCGCGTGAACACCAGCACACTCAACGACTAGGAAGAGGCTCCCCCATGCGACACACCGCAGGACGCCTCAACCGCGTCTGGCTCACCATCATCGGCCTGATCATCCTCCTGAGCGCAGGGACCACCGCGACGATCGGTCTCGGACTACTCGAGGGCCGCACCGTCGGCGGCCTCAAGGCACCAAGCCGCGACCAGCCGATCCTGAACCTTCCCGACAATCCAGCACCGACCAACACCATCGCGACTGTCCTGATCGTCGCCGGTCTGATCATCGGTCTACTCTGCGTCCTCTGGCTCTTAGCCCAAGTGCCCCGCAAACACGGAGCATCGGACCTGAAACTTCAGGATCCAGACAACCAGGGGCTGACCATCATGGAGCCGAGCCTTCTCGAGGACGCCATCAGCGACCGCGTGGAAGAGCTCGAAGACATCACCCAAGCGACAACAATTCTCCGCGGATCCTCCCGCGCGCCGGACATCACGATCCGCATCACCACGACGTCACACGCCGACCTGCCACGGGTCGTAGCCGACGTCGAGCACCGCATCAACAACGACCTGAACCTGACTCTTGGCAGAGGGCCAGCATCACTCGGTATCGCCATCGATGTGAAGGCCGACCCCAAGAAGGACAGCTCCGTCACGGTCGAACAGGCCTCGGCCCACCACTAAACTCCCATCAACCACCAGCACCTAAGAATCGAGGAACCCATGAAGAAGATGGCCATCACTATCGTCACCGCCCTCTTCGGCCGGTACATGGAGCGGCGCCGCGTCGCCGAAGGGCGCCCGAAAAAGCCATACCGCCGCCGCTGACCGATCAGCATCCAGACCCCGGCCCACTCCCATGAGCCGGCACCAGAAACACCCATCACACAACACATCATGCGAAGGAGGAGAACATTGTGGGACTCGACGACAAGATCAATAACGCAGCCGAGAAGATCACCGGCCAGGCCAAGGAAGCCTACGGCGACGCGACGGACAACGATCGTCTGCGCGCCGAGGGCCAGGCCGAGCAGTCCAAAGCCGACCTCAAGGACGCCGGCGAGAACGTGAAGGACGCCTTCAAGAAGTAACTGTTCCAGGGTGAAGGCCAGCCAGTGGAACCACGAGGGTGGCCTTCACCCGCATCACGACCAACCACCAAGCATGATTGTCATCGCCACGTCACCGTCACTCCACGGCCACCGACGCCTAAAACTGTTCCCGAGGAATGGTCACCGCTACGCCGTCGCTGTAGGAGTGAGTGCTGTGAGTGGGTCCGGTGAACGGCGCGTTCGGCCGGTGTCGCTCACGGTGGCGAAGCCCTCGCGCGCCCAGTACTCGAACCCACCGATCAGTTCGCGCACGTTCGTGTACCCCGCTGAAGTGAGGATCAGGGCACCACGAGTGCTGCCATTGCACCCCGGCCCCCAGCAATAGACCACGATCGGCGTATCGAGGTTCGCTGCCAGCTCGGCAATGCCTGCTGCGAGCTCCGCGTTAGGGAGATGCACGGCGCCGGGGACACGGCCCTGGCTCCACGACTCAGCCGAACGCGTGTCAATCACCAGCGGGCCGACACCGGACGCACGATCGGCCGCGAGATCCGCAGGGTCAACTTCATAGGCGAGTTTCGAGGCGAAGAAGTCACTCGCAGAAAGAGAAGTAGTCATGCATCAATCGAACCGCGCCCATGCCGTTCGCGGAACAGCTCATCAGCGACAGAACCGTTCCCGGCGGTATGTTCCCACGGTAGATTCAACGTCATGCCTTCGGATCAACGGTTGGACCTCGATGCCACCGATCATGCGATGATTCACCATCTGCAACTAGACGGACGAACGAGCGTCGCGCAGCTCGCCTGAGCCATCAACCTTTCGCCGAGCGCCACCGGCGACCGCCTCCGTCGCCTGACCGACAGCGAAGTCATTACGGGGTATTCGATCACAGTGAACCCCGAAGCCCTCGGCTACACTGTCACCGCCTTTGTCCGGCTGGCCTACCCCAGCGGGAACTACAAGCCCTTCCACAACCTCGTGGCCACCCTGCCCGAAATCGTCGAAGCCCACCACGTCACCGGCGCGGACTGCTTCATCATCAAGGTCCTCGCCCGCTCCATGCTCGACCTCGAACGCATCACCGGACGCCTCGCCACCCTCGGCGGCATCACCACTAGCGTCGTCTACTCCAGCCCCGTTCCCTCCCGCCACATCACCCCTGCCTAGCTGCACTCAGACAGGACGTTGGTTACAGCGGTGATGGGTGCTTTGTTTCCGAGGCTGCCGTGTGACTGGTGGCTGGTGGCCGGTGGTAGTTGTAAAACTGTAGCCAGGAACGCAGGGCATCGGTGCGGACGTGGGCTCACTCTGTCACCGGAGAACGATCGGAAAAGGCCACGACGATACTCAAGCGCGCCGCAGCAGGAGGATCCTCTAGCGGGCTTCTGTAAGAGCGCGCTCAAGAATTCCTTCTCGTATGAGCCGACTGGGAGTTTTGTTTGGCGGAAGGCCCTGAGTGGGGGCTGGTCATTGCTGTTTAGGGTTGGGGTATGGCTGGTGTGGGGGATGTGCTCGAGGCTGTTGGTTTGGTGGTCGGATATGGGGGCACTCCCGTGTGTGGGGAGGTGAACCTCGGTGTGGCAAGAGGTGAGGTTCTCGCGGTGGTGGGATTCAACGGTGCCGGTAAGTCCACCGTCGTCCGCACACTGGCGGGGCGTCAGGACCCGTTGGCGGGGGATGTGCGGGTTCATGGCCTACCGGTGATGCCCGATGCCGTGATGTTCCGCCGGCAGGTCGCCACGGTGTTCGACGAGGACGTGTTTTTCCCGTCGTTGACCGTACGGGAACATCTGCTCCTGGTTGCTCGGGGTCATTCGGTGGGCGCTCCCGAGGAGGCCGTGGATGCCGAGCTGGACTACTTCGGCATCGCGGACCGTGCCCATGCGGTTCCCGATGCGTTGTCTTCCGGGCAGCGTCGGCGTCTGCTGCTGGCTGCCGGTTTCATCCGTCCGTCATCACTGTTGTTCCTCGATGAGCCCGAGCAGCGTCTAGACCCGGTGATGCGCGATGCGTTGTCCCGACGGCTCCGGAAGCGGGCCGATGCGGGCACCACGGTCGTCGTGGTCACCCATGACCCCCGCCTGTTGGTCAGGACGGCGACGTCGTGTCTGGTGATCGACGAGACCGTGACGACGGTGGGCACGGAGCGGGGAGCGCAGATCATTGCAGGCGCCTGACTCTCCGGCAGCACCTCCAGGACCGGCAACGCCCGATGCTGATTCGGTGCTCCTTGCATGGGATGTCGTCCGTTCGACTCGGCGTGCAGCCCGGCAGTACAACAAAGCTCGATCATCGACCCGCGACCTGTTCGTCGATGTGTACTCGAACGCGCTGGCAGCTGTCTGCGTGATGATGATGGTCGGGTCCCTCGTCGTGGCGCTGCGCGAGGAGATCACGGCGAGGAACGTCGGCGACTCCACGCTGGTGGCCGAGCAGTCGCAGGTGGTGCCCGCTGGGATCTTGTGGATGGTGGTGGCGTATCTGGCGTTGGTCGGAGTCGTGGTGCTGGCCCGCAAGCTGGAACCTGTCTCCGTCGGTCAGGCCGAGGCTGCGTGGTGGCTGCCGCTGCCGATCGATCGCTGGCCCATGGTCCTTTCGTCGTTCCTCACGCGATTGGTCGCCGTCGGGTCGATCTCTTCGATCACCTACGTGCCGTTCAGTGTCCTGACCATGTTCGACCGTTCACCCTCGGCGCACGGAATCGCAGCAGTGACCTTCGGAGGCGGTGCCGTCGTCGCTGTTACCGGCGCAGCAGTCCTGCAACTGGCACCAGCGACCACTGGACGGCGGGCGGGGATATTCCTCGCTCTCTTCCCGATAGCCGCCCTACCGTTCATCACCTCCACCGTGTTGCCCCTTGTCCTGGTTGCGAGCCTCGCTGCGGCACTCCTCGCCTACGTGGTACCCCGCGTCGGCGACGTGCGCGGCACCGAGTTGCAGCGTGGCGGTGCGGTGTCGGGCCATGCAGCGGCATCGATCTTCTTTGTCGACCTCAACGAGCTCCGCCGCTCCCTGATGGTTGCGCCCTCGGCACACGTCAGCCGCCGCGGCTCGCGCTACTACGGAGGGCACACCCGCGGGCCACTGGCCGCCCTGGTCCGCGCTGACGTCGTGGCTTTCCTGCGCGTGCAACCACCGCCCACCGCAGCTCTGGTGTGGCTGGGGCTCACCGTCGGCGTCACCGTCATGACGCCGGCCCTCCCTGTGGTCCTTCAACTGACCGTGATCCTTATCGCCGGGTGTCTGGTCACAGCAGGAACGGGGACCGTCGCACGACAGACAGCAGTCACCGCCGAACTCGACGCGTTCCTACCCATCAGCCCGGCCCTGGTGCGGTGCAGCCGAACGCTCATGCCCGCACTCGCGATGGCAACGTGGACGGGCGCCCTGACCGGGGCACTGGTGGTACTCGGTGCCGGCACACCCGTTCTCGTACTTCTGGGTGTCCTCGCCGGCGCCGGCATGGGAGCCGGAGCCACCCGTGCAGCAACACGCCCCCCGACGGACTGGACCACACCGCCGGTAGAGACCCCCTTCGGCCCCGTCCCAAGGAATCAGATGTCCTCGCTCCTGCGCGGAACGGACATGACCGTCCTTGCCATGATCCCGCTCCTCCTCGCCCTCTACCTGGGCGCAGCCCACCCTTGGCTGATCATCGCCCAACTCATCGCCAGCACCACCGCCATCACCGTCCAAGCATCGAACCCCAGCCCCCGCTGAAGGACCCTGCTGCGGGCACCTCAAATGCATCTCCCGGTCTGATAGCTCTACTGGTAGAAGGGCGGCTTCTCGTTCGCCTCGATCCGGACGACGTCGAGACGTGATTCGGTCAGGAGCGTATCGATTGCCGCAGCGTCAGCTCCGATACCAGCCCAGCGGGGGTCAACGTCCGAGGTGATGCACCAGACCCGGTCTAAGGGCCAAATGAAGGCGGGGCTCGGCATGGGGTAACCGGTTTCGGCTGACCACGAGTCTCCGACCGCACCAAAGACCAAGTCCGGGAGCGACACCCTGCAGAGGCCGTACTCACGATTTGGGGTCACCACATGGGGTGTGCGCAGCACGGAGGCAGGAAACTGATCCTCGCCCCATCCATCCCACATCAGCAGATACCCCTCGTTAGGACAGCCAGCGTGCTGCAGCAACACGTCCACCGCGATGCGAAGTTGCTCGGATTCCGAGGGTGCGTCATCTGGCAGGCCGCTGCTCCGGCATGCACCCTCGTGTTCGGGTTGACCCTCATAAGCCGGATCTGGAATAAACCGCAGTCTCGCGTACGCGGGAAAACCAGTCGGGCCTAACGTCACGAGATCCCACCAGCGCTCATCACTCGCCACGATCCACTGGGCGGCCGCAAGGTCCCTGCACGGAGAGAACATCATTCCTTCATACTCCTACTCGACAACCACAACGAGTTGGAGGACATCCGTCCCGCAGCAGGATCGCCCTACGAACCGGTGAGTTAGGCGTCGGCAGCTCTGGTGTCTCTCTCGTGGGCACATGACCGAAGTGATCTACGTGCAAGATTTAAAGCGACTCCTCGAGCCCATTTTCGAGACGATGCCCTGTCCTACAGAACTGCGGCCGTTAACGTTTTGGCTGGAGCGGGTCGCTGACGGGGCGAGGCACTTCCTTCCGATACCCCTATTAAGACGAACGACGCCTGGGTCAGGTGGCAGATACTGGGCGAGGACGGCGGATCGGGCAGTATCCGTTCCGACGATGGCGTTGACGCCCTCGTGCGTCTCGTGCAGAGAGAGCTTCAGGACTTCATCGCCGAGAGCAGTTTCGGGTGGGGAGAGCTTCGTCCCTCCACTACCTGCCCTAGCCGGTCAGTTTGTGCCGCAAGCCGACCCCCATGGGGACATCTGTGGGCCCCTATTCAGGACGTCGGCTCCGGCGCCTCGGGTGCTCCGAGTTGCACTGCCAACTCCATGCAGCGCAGGCGGGCTGGGGAGAAGTCGTAGGGCATGCTCTGGATGACCTCCGCCGCGCTCCTGGCGCGGGAGGCCTCTGGCGGCTTGGGGCCGGGTGCCGCGTCGGCGTCTTCGGGCGGGTGCAGTTCATCCCAGGCGTCGAAGAGTGCGTTCTCCTTCTCCAACTGGCCGGACTCCTCGATGACGCGCATCAGCGCGGTCTCGAAAGCGTGCCGCTCGGCCGCCACCTGCATCACGCGGGGGTCGTCGACGGCGACAGTGTCGTCCAGGGCCGCCTCGGCGGCGTCGATCCTGTCGGACTCCGCCCGCAGTGCCGGATCGGCGGCCAGAGCGAGGAAGCGGCCGGCCTGGACGGCGGCGCCGAGCGGACCGAAGATCCGTTCCGTGACCAGCAGGACGTCCAGGTCGTCCTGGCGGAGCGAGCCCTCGGGCGCGCCCTCGAGGCGGGCGGAAACGATGCCGTCGAGTAGTCCCAGTCGACTGCCGAGCGTCTGCATGCGTTGCACCGAGGCGCGCTTTCGCTGCAACTCGGCCTCCTGGGCGGCGAGGGTGTCCTCCAGTCGAGCGAGGACGCTTGCCATCTCGTCCTCGCCGTCACCGCCGTCGGTGTCACTTGGTGCGCCGTCGAAGGCGTCGCGGATGTCGTCGAGGGAGATCCCGGCGTCGGCCACGCGTCGGATCCAGAGCAGCCGGATGATTTCCTCGTAGCCATATCGGCGGCGGCCGTCGCCGCCCCGCTCCCGCTCGGGAAGCAACCCGACCTGGTGGTAGTGGCGGATCGCTCGGGGCGTGATGCCGACGAATGCAGCAGCGTCACCGATCAGGACTTGTCGGGGTGGGGCCTGGAACGGGTGCATGAAGGACCTTTCGGAGCGGGACGGACGTGCTTCGAGCAGACCACATGACGCTGCGGCAGGTGCAAACCCGATCTCATGAGGCGGACGCTCCTGGACCGTTCCACAGGGGACGGATCAGCGGACGCTGTGTAGGCCCTTTACGATCGGAGGATGATTCCTGAATCGTGGGCGTCGTACTACCGGCAGGACGACGGGGAGCTACTTGGGTACCTCGTTCCTGACGGCGATTTGTTCCTGCCAGTGACGGTCTTCGGGTACGAACTCGGGAAGGCTGTCGATGAATACGATGCGTCCTACGTCCTGGAGAGCATTGGCCTGAGCTATCCGGCCGACACGTGGGCGTTGTCCGTCGCGGACCGTAGTGAGCCGATCAGCGTGCAGATCGTCGAGGCGAGCCCCGAGGTGTTGAAGGTGAAGAGCGTGGACTACGGGTGGGGGCAGGACTACGGCACGATGATCGAGCTACCCGTACCGGAACCGGGCCGACTACGCAGGCGCTGAGGCTTGAATCGATCGCCCTGCAGATCCCGGTGATGGATCCTGGACCGGACGTTGTACCCGGTGGCGGGCACACTGAGCGAATGGCCTTCGATCGTTTCCCGATCCGAAGCCTGACCGAGCACCCCGCCCATACCCTTGATCGCCGGGCCTGGCCGGCGATCTTGGCGCCAATGACGACGATCCTTGATCACGGACTCGATAATGGTCCAGCAACTGCCCTGGTCGGTGAGAACGGATCCGGGAAGTCCACGATCATCGAGGCGATAGCTCTGGCCTACGGGCTGTCTCCCGAGGGAGGGTCGACCGGAGCACAGCACCGGACGCGTTCCACAGAGTCGGTTCTAGCGGATCATCTTCAACTGGTCCGCACCGCCGGCACCACCCGTCGCGGGTACTCCCTGAGGGCCGAAACCATGCACGGGTTCTTCACGTACCTTGAGTCACATCCGAGCACGAACGGCCCGGACGTTCCTTTTCATGAGATGTCCCACGGTGAATCGTTCCTCGAGCTAGGTGTGGTTCACCGCATCACGGCTGACTTCCTGCACGCAGCTCTGGAGGGGCTGCGTGCAGGGTCGGCTTATCGTGTGTCGGTGGGGCGGCGTGTAGCGCGGCTGCTGCTGTGCGAGCGGAGGTGCTCCGCTTCCTGCTCGCTGGAGTAGTCAGCGAGGTGCTCCTGTACCTGGCGTTCGACCTGGCCAGACATCGATTCGCTGACCTGGTCGCTGACGCGGTCTGCCATCGCTGCTGCGGCGGCCTTGCGTTGGGCTGACTGCCAGGCGCGGTGCTCGCCGTGGAACGCCTTCGCGGTGGCGATGCACATGAGGAGCATGACGACGCTGAAGGGTAGTGCTGTGAGGATCGCTGCGGTCTGGATGGAGCTCAGACCCGTGTCACCGACCAGCAGCAGGGAGATCGCTACCAGGGCGGCGAGGCCGGCCCAGAACACGCGGATCCAGTTCCGCGGGTTGGGATCGCCGCCGGTGGAGATCATGCTCATCACCAGGGCCCCGGAGTCCGCGGACGTGATGAAGAAGATGGCGATGAGGAGGATCGCGCCGATGAGCAGTGCTGGGCCGCCGGGCAGCTCACCGAGGAGACCGAAGAGAGCGTTCTCGGTGTCCACCGATCCGTCCTCTGCGATCAGGCCGCCCTGACCGAAGATCTCCCGGTAGATCGCGGAACCACCGAGCACGGAGAACCAGAGGAACCCGAGCGTCGTGGGGACCAGCAGCACGCCGGCGACGAACTCGCGGACGGTGCGGCCCTTGGAGATCCGGGCGATGAAGATGCCGACGAAGGGTGCCCATGACATCCACCAGCCCCAGTAGAACGTGGTCCAGGCCGCCTGCCAGGCCTCGCCCTCGGCACCGGAGAACGCGAGGGTGTTGAACGTGAGGCCCACCACGTTCTGCAGGTAGTTGCCGATGGACTGGACGAACTCACGCAGGAGGAATAGCGTGGGCCCGGCGAAGAGGACCACGAGCAGCAGGACACCGGCGAGCACCAGGTTGATGTTGGACAGCCATTTCATGCCCTTGCCGACCCCGGAGATGACCGAGACGATGGTCAGCGCCGTGATGCAGAGGATCAGGCCGACCTGCGTGGCCTTGGTCGCGGCGAGGATCCCGACGGTGTCGAGTCCGGACGAGATCTGCAGTACACCGAGTCCGAGCGAGGTCGCCACGCCGAAGAGGGTGCCGACGAGCGCGACGACGTCGATGGCGTGGCCCCAGCCGCCTTTGACGTGATCACCGAGGAGCGGCTCGAGGGTCCAGCGGATGGAGATGGGGCGTCCCCGACGGTGGACGGCGTAGGCGATGGACAGACCGACGACCACGTAGATGCTCCATGCGTGCAGCCCCCAGTGGAGGAAGGTCTGCGTGATGGCCTGCTGCCCTAGCTGGACGTCAGTGCCCGTGACCCCGGGGCGCGGGCTGGCGAAGTGGTTGAGCGGCTCGGCGACGCCCCAGAAGACCAGCCCGATGCCCATGCCGGCGGCGAAGAGCAGCGCGAACCAGGACATGACGGAGAACTCGGGTTTGTCGTCGTCCTTCCCGAGGCGGATATCGCCGTAGCGGCTGAACCCGACCCAGAGGGAGAAGGCAACGAAGAAAGCGACGAGGGCCACGTAGTACCAACCGAAGGCACCAATGACGTTCTCCTGAATGCCGGCGAACAACGAGGACGCGGAATCAGGGGCGATCAGCGCATAGGCCACGAACAGCACGATGAGCGCCGCCGCGGGAACGAAGACCGGAAGCGCCAGACGCGCGGAATGGACGGGCTTCGTGCGGGCGGGCTTCGTACGGGACGTCGGACGGGCGGAGTCGGGCGGGCCGACGACACCCTCTTCCCTGTTCTTTATACTCACGGCAGTTCTCCTTCGTCGATGCGTGGCGGGCTCATTGAACATCCCGGCCCGCACTCCGGACAGGATGACGGGTAGAAAGCCTACAGACGGCATTCGTGTCGAGGACTTGGACCAAGGCGTCTACGGCACCTAGCGCCTGGGCGGAGAGGCACGGCACGCACCGGCAGGCGAACGCCGTTTACGCGTCATGGCAGCGATGCGCGGGGGTTGCATGGCAGGTTCATCCTGTAAGGGCATCGTGGGCCAATCGTTATCTCCCCGCTCTCACCCGAGGGGCAATCCGGGCTGTGGGCCACTGGTGTTCCCGTGGATGCCATGTCGGCGGTGGCCCGACAGGATTTTCTCGAGGCCTACGTGTCGGCTCATATGCGGGTCGCTCCGATGATCGTATGCAGAGTGGTGCGGATGCCTACTGATCCTTGAGCGGGACAAACCATCATGCCGATGCGGCCTGTACCCGCTCCTGTTCCGTCGTAGGACTTACGGGCTGCGCCACGTAGGTGTACCCGTTTGCCGGGTAGGTGATTCGGGGCTGCCGTGCCTGGTTCGGGGGTGGCGGATCAGTAGTCGTTGCTGTTCCTCGTGCGGGTGATCGCGCGCAGATGGACGTTCCTGGAGAGGCGGATCACGGGGCGGACCAGGAGTTCGATCGATCCGATCAGGAACAGCCAGGTCCCCGCCGTCGTGGTGCTCTCCTGGAAGAAGAGGATGCTGCCGATGATGAACCAGAGCGCGACCAGGATGTCGTTCACGATCGACAGGACTTCGTACCTGTTGTGCACGACCAGTTCCCGTCCACCCAGTGGTACGTCCATATCGTCGCCCTCAGAGATCGCCCTCACCGACCGATACTCGTGCTGATGGTCGTCCTGATGCTGTTGATCTTCTCGGTGAGGTTCCGCTGGATCGTGTCGTCCATGGGGGAGTTCTCGACCGCGGTGCGGACACGCTCGAGCTGTTTGTCGAGCTGCGCGTTGAGCGGGGTGGTGGTGGACAACGCGGCGCCGGTAAGAGTGGCTGTGGTGTGGATCTCGGAGAGCATGTCGATGGTGCGGTTGGCGGTCCGCGGGTCGGTGAAGGCGTAGGTGATGAGTTGATCCATGACGAGTTCCACGAGATCGGTGAAGGTGGGTAGGTGAAGCTTCACCCGGGGTACCCCGTCGCCGTCGGTGAGCGTGCGAGGCCCTGTGGACCGGCCGGCGAGTGAGCACAGCAGCGCCGAGATGTGGCTCAGCGCGTGGACGGCGGTCGTGGGGTCGTTCACCCCGGGGGAGAGAGCTTTGTCGGTCACGTCCAGGAGCTGCTGCAACCCGAACGACGGATCCTGTGTCGAGGTGCGCTCGAACCCTGTGCTGAAAGCTCCGAGGATCTCCTCCGACACTTTTGCGCTCTCGTGATCCTCGAGCGGAGTGCCGTCGGCGGCCCAGAACCGTCCAACGGGAACGGATTCGATGAGGGAAGTCCCCGGGCTGACGTCGACGCTGACGAAAATACCTCGGCGGGTAGCGATGTCCAGGAGGCCGCCCTCGTCGACCCGGGTCAGGAAACCCGAGCGCGGGCTTCGCAGCAGCCCCCTGTTCGTTGGAGAACGTACCTCAAGGGGTGTTGTGTCCAGGGGTTCGGGGTAGATGCGCTCGAGGCTGTGTTCGGTTTCGCGGTGCACGTCGCGGAGCATCGTTTCGACCCGGATCTGCCGCGCGAGGTGGGCCAGGAAGAGGACGAGGCCGACGACGCTGGCAAGGGTCAGGAGGAACGCTGTGGTGACGGCGATCTCCGGGACGAAACTCTCTCCTGCGCTGCTCTGCACCCGGATGCTTCTCAGGACGGTCAACGCGAACACGAAAGTCGTCAGGAACAGCGCCAGGGTGTTGTGGACGAACCGGTCCCGGGTGAAGGTGCGCAGAAGGCGGGGGGAGAACTGGCTGCTGGCCAGTTACAGAGTCACCACCGTCAGGGAGAACGTCAGCGACGTCACGGTGATCGTGGAACTGGCGATCGTTTCCAGTAAGGACCGGGCCGCTTCCGGGCCCCCGCCGAACAGCACACCGGACACCGCCGCCGGAAGGGGGTCATCCACGCGCTCATCGAGGAACGGAAGAGCCTGCCCGAGAACAACTGCCACCAGCACCGCCGCCAATGGGACCGGCCACAACTGGGCGCGCAACGACTCCCGAACAGACTGCCCATCCACACGACTCATCTCAGAACACCCCTCATATCGTTGCCCTCATCTTTGTCCCATCCGCCGTCGATAGTGCCGTCCAGCCACCGAGCGGCAGCCACGTGGCAGCTTGCTGACCGAGAAGCTGACGGTGAATCTGCGAAATTGCACTGCCTGCGCCGCGGGTAGCGGTGACACCCGGGCGTTACGAAGGGGTGGGACAACGACGGAATCGCTCGGGGAGGTAGGGCTGGTATCGCTCGAGTGTGCCGTCCAGGACGGGGATCGTGAGCTCAGTTGTTTCGCCGTCGCCTTCGCCCGTGATGGTCGTGTTTGCTCCTGGTGCGTCTCCTGCTGTGTCGAAAACTACCTCGTATGCCTCAAGGGATCCAGCGAGCCCTGAGGAGGAACTCGGCGACGAACACCGCCCAGAACATCCACCCCACGACGGTGAAGTACAGAATCATGCCGGAACTGGTGGCCATAATCTGCCCCAGCACCACGAACAGGAAGATGACACCCAGCGGGCCGGGCCCACGGGCCTGTCCAAGCGAGCTGCCACGACCTCGGTGCGGAACAGACCGCTCTCGCGTCCCCCCGGTACTTCTTTCTGTTTCTGGCGCGGAGTCAGCGTCGTCTGGTCTCTCCGCTATCACCCACTTCACGTTCCTCAGCGTCGAATAGCCGTCCATTCGAACGGAATCGTCGTGCCTCCGGGCCTTGGCGCCATTGGACGGGTGTGCTCGCACGGGCTGTCACCTGGTAGCGGCCACGTCTTCGCGCAGGGCTGATCATGAGTGATCGACTCGCTGATCACGTGTGACGACCCATTATGGGCCGCGGATCAGCTCATCCCCGACGGAAGGAGAACGATCGGACCGTCACACGAGGTGATCGTTTCCTTTGCGCCAAGTACTGCTCTACCCTTGGAAAACTAAGCTAGCTGATTATTGGTGCTGCACAGCACGCACTGCTTCAGCCCCAGCTCGCCGTTGCCGAAGGTCGAGCGGTTTGGTTTTCAGAGGATGGACGGGACCGGAGATCCTATGGACGGCCAGACGCAGATCAGGCTCACGACCCTCGCGTTGTCGAAGGCGAACATCACTGTCGGTGAGCTGTGGGTGAAGTACTACGGCCTGGGCGGGGAGGTATCGGAGTTCGAGGTCGAGGCGTACCTCGGGGGACTCCTGATTCTGTCCGGAGCGGAGCGTTCCATCCTCGCGGATGCCATGAATGAACTCCTCGAGGGTAGTTCTGTGAACATCCAGATTCCCCGCAGTGAGGACGACGAAGCCGCCGAGACGCCGGAGGATGCCCGTAGGGCGCTGGGCGCGTTCGGCGCTTTCCTGTTCACGGATGAGGAGGCTGAGCAGGAACGCCTGGACGCTGTCATGCATACGAACCTCGTGGATTCGCCGTTCGAGGAGCGTTTCGACCGGTACACGCAGCAGGCCCGCGACCACTTCAACGTCAGCTCGTCGATCGTGGCGCTGGTCGACGACCACAGGTTGTTCCTGAAGTCGGTGGTCGGGCCCATCGAGCAGAACATGCCACGGGAAATCACCTTCTGCAACGCGACGATTCGCAACGCCGGGCCGCTGATCGTCGCCGATGCCCTCGAGGACGACCGCTTCCGGACGAACCCTTTGGTCACAGGGGAGCCCTTCATCCGTTTCTATGCCGGCTACCCTCTCCGTGGCCCCGGAGGCTGGACGGTAGGAACACTGTGCGTCATTGACCAGAAGCCGCGCGGCTTCTCACCCCAGGACGGGCGTTTCCTGCGCAAACTCGCCCGCCTCGTCGAAGACGAAATCAACTCCTGACGCCTGCGATCAGCGGGCACCGCTCGTGGCCACGGCTTGCCGCGCAGGAAGATCGCGCAGGACTACACCGGACGGCGAGGACCAGCATGGAGGGCCGGTTGGTGGGACCGGTGGTGGGGATCAGCTGTCGAAGTAGGTGACGACGGGTCTGTGCTGCCCGATCGAGTTCAGGATCTCGGCGGACAGGTCGCGGAGCTTCACGTTCCGGTTCGAGGATGCCCTGCGGAGGATCGCGGTGGCTTCGTCCTGACTGCACCGGTTCTGGGCCATGATCGCGCCGATCGCCATGTCGATGCTGGTGCGTGATTCCATGGCCGTGCGCATGTTCGTGCCGGCTTCGGTGAGCTTGGCGACCCGGACGGCGAGGCGAAGGGACTGGGAGGCATCGCGGGCGAATCCCTCGGCGACGCGGATGCCCTTTGCGTCGAAGGTGTTCGGTTCGGTGGAGTAGAAGTCGAGGCCGGCGCTGGCCCCGTCGTCGAGGCGGATCGGGATACCCAGGGCCGAGCGGAGTCCGTAGCTGGCGATCGCGTCGCGGTACTCGGGGAACCGGGGGTCGGTGAGGAAGTCCCTGATGTGGACGGTGATGCCTTCTCGAGCCGCCCGCAGGCATGGTCCGTCGTCGAACCCGTACTGCACCTCGTCGACCTGCCGGGCTTTTTCGCTGCTGCTGGCGACGGTGATCATGGACCTCGGGCGCAGGAGCGTGATGCCGCAGAACACGTCCCCATAAGGGCCGGTGAACGCCTGAGCCGCAACCGTGACCAGTCCGTTCAGGAACTCCTGGACGTCGTCGCTTTCCAGCACCATGTTCTGCAACTGGGCTGTAACGCTGTCACGCTCACGTAGAACCGGATCCCGGCAGCGGGCCTGACGTGATGGGACACGCGTCCTCGTGCTGCACGGACCCTGATATCGGATTCCTGCCGTCGGCGATCCTGTCTTGGCGGTCAGATAATCGGCCGAAGCCTCAACAGTCACCATTGCGCCGATCGAAGCGATCGCGTCCGTCGCGGCCGTGCTTCATGCTGAGCTCTGCAACGGCGTGGACGGCTTTCGTCTGCCGTCCACGCGGAGCGTGAGTACGTTCGGTGGGTGCGCGTGTCGCGCTCATTGGACTTGATGCCGTGGGTGTCGAGGACGAGGGCTTGCTGCGGGGTGCTTGACAACGCGGTGAACCCGTCTTCATGATGCAGTGACGATCGGTGGCGGCGGACCACCAACGTCTTCAGAGAAGGGTCATGTCGATGCCCACCACGATCTTCGTCAACCTGGCTGTCAGTGATCTCGCCCGATCCCGAACGTTCTTCGAGTCTCTGGGGTACTCCATCAACGAAGGATTCAGCGACGAGAATGCCGTCAGCGTGGTCATCAGCGACACGATCACGGCGATGCTGCTCACACGCGAGTTCTTCTCCGCATTCACCAGCAAATCGATCATCGACGCCACCACCTCCACCGAGGTCCAGCTCGCGCTCAGCGCTGACAGCAAGGAGGAGGTCGACGGCCTCCACGAGAAGGCCCTCGCCGCAGGCGCGACCCCTGCAGGCGAGCAGGACCACGGGTTCATGTACTCGAAGAGCTTCGACGACCCGGACGGCCACCACTGGGACTTCGTGTGGATGGATCCGGCGGCGGCGGCCGACGGTGCACCGGAGCTGAGCCTCGAGGAGATCCGGGAGAACACGACGCACAGCTGAATTGCGGGAGCCGCAATCAGGAGACACGCGTTCAGGTGTCCACGCGATGTTCGACCCATCCACGATTATTGTCCTGTGCCCTTACCCTTCGAGTTGAAGCGACCGATCATTGGAGCCCCGATGGCGGGAGGGCCTTCAACGCCCGAACTCGTCGCCGCCGTCACCCGTGCCGGTGGTATGGGTTTCCTCGCCGGTGGGTACAGGACGCCGGCGCAGCTCGCGGACCAGATCACCCGCACCCGGGCACTGACGGGAGGGTCCATCGGGGTGAACCTGTTCGTCGTTTCCAGAAACGACGTGGACGCGGACGAACTGGAGGACTACCGGCAGGAACTGAAGTACTACGCCGACCGGTACGGCATCGAGGTCGGCGCCCACAAGTGGGACGACGACGCCTGGCAGGAGAAGCTCGACGTGATCCGAGACCTCAGACCTGACCTCGTGTCCTTCACCTTCGACTGCCCCGAAGCCGACGTGCTGCACGAGCTGACCACCCTTGGCATCCATACCGCCGTCACCGTCACGTCCACGAGCGAAGCGGTGACCGCGGCAGGCCGCGGCGCGCGGATCCTCGTGGTGCAGGGCCCGGACGCAGGCGGCCACCGAGCCACCTTCGACCCCGCTGCGGATCCGGGCACCGACGCACTTCCCGAGCTGATCACTGCCATCAGGAACACCGTCGACCTACCGCTGATCGCGGGAGGCGGTATCAGCACGCGCCAGCAGGTCGAGGCTATCCTCGGCACTGGAGCCGCCGCGGTCCACGTCGGGACTGCCCTGCTCCTGGCCGACGAAGCCGGGACTACTCCCGCCCACCGTTCAGCACTGCATGACCCGGCCTTCACCGAGACGAAGGTGACCCGGGCTTTCACCGGCAGACCTGCCCGGGGCCTACGGAACAGGTTCATGGACGACCACGAGCGACCAGGGCACGCCTACCCGCAGATCCACTACATCACCGCGCCATTGCGTGCTGCAGCGGCAAGGAACAATGACCTGCAGGCCCTCCACCTGTGGGCCGGCACAGGCTACCGCACCACCCGCACCGGGCCGGCCGCCGACATCATCGCCGACCTCGCACCCTGACATCGACACCAGCCACGCCACGCGGGCACCAGACGGGCGACCGTGATCAGTCAGGCGGAGATCACCGCGCAGCGACCAAGCGCTGGACCGTTCTGCGGCCTGCTACTCCGGGCCGACAGTCGATCGGGTCAGCGCGGGCGGACGACCGCCAAGCGCCCGCGCCCGTCGATGACCGTGTACGAGTTGGCGCTGAGGATCGGACCGATGTCGAGGAGTGGCGCCCCGGGCACGAGCAGCGGCGCCGAGCACGTGCCAGCCGCGTCGCCACGACCCGACGCGTCGAGCGTCGTGGTCCTGACGGTCCGCAACCCGAACAACCCTTGTCCGAGAGTTCGCCGCGTACCGTGGACGGCGCCGTAGACGACGACGATGATGACGAAGAGCCCGACGGGCCGAGGACGGTGAGCGCACAACTGAGGAAGACACCGAGGGTAAGCACCATGAGGCCCGGAACAGCGGCGATGACAAAGCTGACGGGCGAAGCGACCCTGGCCACCACCGGTTCGTGGCAGTACCGGATGGTGCTCGCCGCACGCACTCCCGGGGCCGCGATGAGCCCCGTGGCGATCCAGGAGACGCCGCTCAGGTGCCGGATCTTCATGCTTACCCGCTGCCGCGCTTCCGGTCAGGGTACCTGCCGGGCGCGCCCGTCCGAAGCCGTCGGGCGGAACGGCCGCTCACCCGCCGGTCCCCACGGCGCCCGCCACCCTCGGTAGGCTGGGCAGCAACTGCTACCCAGGAGGACCACATGGGCATCACCCCCGAAGATGAAGTCGTCAGGATCTGCCAGGAACTGATCCGGTTCGACACCTCGAACTTCGGCGACAACGCCGGTCCGGGCGAGCGGTCCGCCGCCGAGTACACCGCCGGCCTCATCGAGGAGGTGGGCCTGTCCACGGAACTGTTCGAAGCCGCTCCCGGCCGCACGTCCGTCGTCGCGCGCATGGAGGGCACGGATCCGTCGCTCCCGGCCCTCGTCGTGCACGGGCACCTCGACGTCGTGCCCGCCCAGAAGGAGGACTGGACCGTCGACCCCTTCGGCGGGGAGGAGAAGGACGGGCTCATCTGGGGCCGTGGCGCCGTGGACATGAAGGACATGGACGCGATGATCCTGTCCGTCCTCCGCTCCATGCAGCGCGACGGCGTCAAACCGCAACGGGACCTCATCTTTGGGTTCTTCGCCGACGAGGAGGCCGGCGGCGCGTACGGTGCCTCCTGGCTCGTGGACAACAAGCCCGAGGTCTTCGAGGGTGCCACCGAGGCCATCTCCGAGGTGGGCGGCTTCTCGGCGACCATCGGCGGGCAGCGCACCTACCTGCTGCAGACCGCCGAGAAGGGTATCTCCTGGCTGCGGCTGGTGGCCCACGGCCGGGCCGGGCACGGCTCGCAGATCAACACCGACAACGCGGTGACCGCCCTCGCCCGGGCCGTCACGCGCATCGGTGACCACGCCTGGCCCATCGAGCTCACGCCCACCACGCGCCAGTTCCTCGACGGCGTCACCGAACTGACCGGCGTCGAGTTCGACCCGGACAATCCCGACATCCTCCTGCGGGAACTCGGCACCGTGGCACGCTTCGTCGGGGCGACGCTGCAGAACACGGCGAATCCGACGGTCCTCAAGGGCGGGTACAAGCACAACGTCATCCCCGGCACCGCCGAGGCGCTGATCGACGTGCGCACCCTCCCGGGCCAGCAGGACCAGGTCCTGGAGATCATCCGCGGACTCGCGGGGGAGGGCGTCGACGTGAGCTACGAGCACAAGGACACCTCCCTCGAGGTGCCGTTCGCGGGGAATCTCGTCGACTCGATGATCGATGCCCTGCACGCCGAGGATCCCGGCGCCACGGTGCTGCCGTACACGCTCTCGGGCGGCACGGACAACAAGTCGCTCAGCCGCCTCGGCATCACCGGGTACGGCTTCGCACCCCTGCAACTGCCGGACGATCTCGACTTCACCGGCATGTTCCACGGCGTCGACGAGCGCGTGCCTGCGGACTCGCTCCGCTTCGGCGCCAAGGTGCTCGCCCGCCTGCTCACCACCTACTGACGGCAGGTGTCGGGACGGCAGGGGCGATCATGACGACGACGTCCGCAACGGCCGCCGGTCAGCTCCTCACCGCGGAGCTGCTCGAGCGCTTCCGGGGCAGGGCCGCAGGCTACGACGCCGCGAACTCCTTCTTCACGGAAGATTTCGACGACCTTGCGGCCGGCGGGTATCTCCGCATGCTCGCGGACGTGCGGCCCGGCGCCTCGGGCGGGCTGACGCGCGCAGCCCGGGCCCAGCGTCTCCTGGCCTCCGCGGCGCCGGCCACCGCCCTCGGCACGAACATGCACCTCGTCTGGACTGCGGTGGCCGGCCTGCTCGCGGACCGCGGTGACACCAGCCTGGAATTCGTGCTCGACGACGTCGCCCGCGGCGAGGTCTTCGCGTTCGGGGTGTCCGAGCCGGGCAACGACGCCGTCCTCTTCGACTCCCTGACGCGCGTCGAACGGACCCCCGACGGCGGGTACGGCTACACCGGCACCAAGGTCTTCACGAGTCTCTCGCCCGTCTGGACCAGGCTCGGTGTCTTCGGCAAGCTCGAGGGGCGCGACGGCGCCGAGGACTCGATCCTGCACGCCTTCGTTCCGCGCGGTACGCCAGGGGTGGAAACCCTGGCCGATTGGAATCCCCTCGGTATGCGGGCCACGCAGTCGAACACCACACGCCTCACCGATGTCCGTGTCCCTGCAGCCGCCGTCTTCCGCCGCCTCCCCGTCGGACCGAACGCCGACCTCCTGGTCTTCGGGATCTTCGCCGCGTTCGAGACCCTCATCGCCGCGGTCTATCTGGGCATCGCCGACCGTGCGCTGGAACTCGCGGCGCAGTCGCTCCTGCGGAGGCGGAGCCACACCGCAGGACGACCGCTCGCCGACGACCCGGTGCTGCGGAACCTGCTCGCGGGGGCGGCGATGCGGCGCACAGCAGCGGATGCCGAACTCGAGAACGTCATACGCGACCTCGATGCGGGGGACGAGGCCGGACCGGCGTGGTTCCCGCGCCTCGTGACCCTCAAGACCCACGCGGTCGACGCCGCTGTGGAGGCGACAGGGGTCGCGCTGCATGTGGGGGGAGGGTCGGGCTTCTCGGCGGACTCCGAGGTGGTGCGCCTGCACCGTGATGCCCTGGCGGGGCAGTTCCATCCGTCGACCGTCGAATCAGCCCGGTCGACGGTCGCGACCTCGCTGCTGGGGCCGCCGTCGTCGTGACCGACTGATGGTTCCGGGACCTGACCGACCGGCGGTTCCGGGACCTGACCGACCGGCGGTTCCGGGACCTGACCGACCGGCGGTTCCGGGACCTGACCGACCGGCGGCCCGGTGGGGTCAGGCCGTGCGCTCCACGCGCAGGACCTTCCGCCTCAACCAGTAGCGCCTGCTGCCGCCCATGTAGATGCAGCTGCGCTCGAGCTCCCACTTGCCGTACTCGGCATGTTCGGTGAGCAGTTTCCGCGCCGCGGGGAGAGGTTCACCCGCAGTGACGGTGAGCACCAGATACTCGTACTGCCGCCCGTAATCCCGCTCCCGGACGGCTGTCGCGTTCAGAAAATGTTCTCGCATATCCCTCCAATTTCGACCACTTTACCGATAACGTCTAGGCCATGAGCATTGATCCGCGTGTCGCGCTCCAGTCCCTCGTGACAGCCCTCGAAGAGCATCTTGCTGCCTCGGCGTCACGTCGGCGGGAGGACGATCCCGCGGTGGAGGCGGCCTACCTCGGCATCGCCGACGCCTTCGAAGTCTACGAGGAAGCCCTGTACGACGCGTTCGGTGAGGTCACCCCGCTCGAGATCTACGAAGAGTCGGACGACGACGACGATAACGAGGATAACGACGACAATGACGACGCCGAGTACGCCTCCGACCTCGTCGACGCCGAGATCGAGCACTGACCTCTCACGCCAGGGCTCTCGCCCGGAGCGCTCGACCTTCTGATCGCCGCTCACGCTGAGGGCTCGCCGCTCACGCGCGGTCCGGCCACTCACGCACAGCCTGCCGTGGATCTCAGGAAAGCAGTGCGGAGACCTCGTCGAGGACCTCGGAGATCGGCCCCGCGACGGGTGCGCCGCTGACCTGGAGGATCTCCTTCAGCTGCTGGGGAGTGCGGGCGCCGATGATGGCCGAGGCCACGCCGGGCCGGTGCAGCAGCCACCGCAGCGCCACCTCGTGGGGTTGCAGGTCCAGCCCGCGCGATGCCGTGCACAATGCCTCGGTGACGCGCTGCGGCTTCCCTGACAGGTAGGGCTCCACGTAGGGCGACCAGACGTCGGAGGCGCCCCTCGATTCGGACGGGATCCTCCCGCGGTACTTCCCCGTCAGGACACCCCGCCCGAGCGCACCCCAGGCGAGGATCCCCGCGCCCGAGGCAGCCGCTGCCGGGAAGACGTCGCGCTCCGCGCCGCGGTTCACGAGGGAGTACTCGACGTCGTTCACGAGGAGCGGGAAGGACGCGGTGGCGGCTGCGCGCGCGAACTCCCACCCCGCGTAGTTGGAGACACCGACGTAGCGGGCCCGGCCGGAGGAGTAGGCCACGTCGAGCGCGCTGAGGATCTCGGGCAGCGGCACGGAGGGATCGGGGGAGGGCGCCAGCCAGACGTCCGCGTGGTCCGTACCCAGCAGGGCCAGGGACGCATCGAGCGAGTCGAGGAGGCCGCGGCGCGAACTGTCCAGCCTCCTGCTGCCGGACCTCGTGGTCCCGCCCTGCACCACGAGGACGAGCTCCGAGCGGGCCACGGTGTCATTGATGAAGCCGCCCAGCATGGCCTCCGACTGACCCTCGCCGTAGCGCGCCGCCGTCTCCACGAGGGTGCCGCCGGCATCGGTGAAGAGGCGCAGCTGCTCACGCGCCGATTCCTCGTCGACCTCCCGGCCCCAGTTCATGGTGCCGAGTCCCAGAGCGGAGACGGTCAGGCCGCTCGCTCCCACGTTTCGCCGTTGCATGAGGCCAAGCCTAGGGCCTGCACCCGGCTGCATGGCTTAGGGTCATGAGCGTGCATTGGATAGAAGCTGTCATCCTGGGATTCGTCCAGGGCCTCACCGAGTTCCTCCCCATCTCCTCGAGCGCCCACCTGCGCATCGTCGGCGAACTCCTCCCCAACGCGCAGGACCCGGGAGCCGCGTTCACCGCCATCACCCAGCTGGGCACCGAGACCGCCGTCGTGGTCTTCTTCTGGCGGGACATCGTCCGGATCGTGAAGGCGTGGTTCGGAGCGTTGCGGGGCACCGTCCCCCGGAACGACCCGGATGCCCGCATGGGATGGCTCGTGATCCTCGGAAGCGTCCCGATCGTTGTGCTCGGGCTCCTCTTCCAGGACCAGATCGAGAGCACGTTCCGCAGTATGTGGATCGTGGCGACGATGCTGATCGTCTTCGGGCTGATCCTCGCCGTCGCTGACCACGTGGGGCGCCAGACGCGGGAGCTGCACACCCTCACCTACCGGCATGGCATCCTCTTCGGGCTCGCTCAGGCGCTGGCCCTCGTCCCGGGCGTGTCGCGATCGGGCGGGACTATCACCGCGGGCCTCCTCATGGGGTACACGCGGGAGGCTGCGGCGCGCTACTCGTTCCTCCTCGCCATCCCCGCGGTGTTCGGCAGCGGTGTCTTCCAGCTGGTCAAGAGCTACGACGAGACCGGACCGTACGCGCTGCCCGAGACGGCCCTCGCCACCGTGGTGGCCTTCGTCGTCGGCTTCGCGATCATCGGCTGGTTCCTGAAGTTCGTGACGACCCGCGGGTACGGGCTCTTCGTCTGGTACCGGATCCTGCTCGGACTCGCTCTCTACGTGCTGCTCGGACTGGGCGTCATCAGCGCCTGACGCCGAGCCGTAAGGTAGAACGTGTGATTGCGTGGAACTCGACTCCTGTCCCTGAACTCGACGGCACCCAGTCGGACATCACCCTGTTCGACACGGCCCTGCAGGAAGGGACGGTCCTCGAACGGCATCCGGAGCGCAGCCTGTACGTCTGCGGCATCACGCCCTACGACGCCACACACCTCGGCCATGCGGCCACCTATGTGGCCTTCGACCTCCTCAACCGCACTTGGCGGGACGCCGGCTCGACCGTGTCCTACGTCCAGAACGTCACGGATGTCGACGATCCCCTGCTGGAGCGGGCCACGGCCACGGGCGTCGACTGGCGGGACCTCGCCACCGAGCAGATCGCGCTCTTCCGCGAGGACATGGAGGCACTCAATGTCCTCCCGCCCGACCACTACGTCGGAGCCGTCGAGGCGGTCGGGTGGATCGTCCCCGCCGTCGAGGACCTCATGTCCCGCGGTCTGGCCTACACCGTCCCCGGTGAGGGCGGGGACCCCGACGGCGACGTCTACTTCTCGCTGGATGCGGCCGCCCTGCTGGACGAGGACGACGACGCCCGCTGGTTCCTCGGTCAGGTCTCGCACCTCGACGCCGACGCCATGGTGGCCCTGTCCGCCGAGCGCGGGGGAGACCCGACGCGGCCGCACAAGCGCAACGCGCTCGATCCACTCCTCTGGCGCGTCGCGCGGCCGGCCGAGCCCAACTGGCCGGGAGCCACTCTCGGCGACGGCAGGCCCGGCTGGCACATCGAATGTGCCGTGATCGCGCACCGCTACCTCCCGGCTCCCTTCACGGTGCAGGGCGGCGGCTCGGACCTCGTCTTCCCGCACCACGAGATGAGCGCCTCGCACGCCTGGGCCTCGAGTGGCTCACCGCTCGCTCAGCACTATGCCCACGCCGGCATGGTGGGCTACGACGGCGGCAAGATGAGCAAGTCACGCGGCAACCTGGTGCTCGTCTCGAAGCTGCGCCGGGCCGGCGTGGACCCGGCAGCCATCCGGGTCGCCATCCTCGCGCACCACTACCGCTCGGACTGGTCCTGGACGGACGCGGTCCTCGAGGAAGCCGTCGCACGGCTCGCCACCTGGCGGTCCGCAGCCACGCTCGCGGACCGCGCCGACGTCGCCCGCCTCCTCGCACAGGTCCGGGAGCACCTCGCGGACGACCTCGACGCCCCCTCGGCGCTGGCCGCGATCGACGCCTGGGCCGCCGGCACCCACGGCGACGGCTCGGGCCGGCAGGAGTTCGCCGACCTGATGGACGCCCTGCTCGGGGTACGCCTCTAGGCCCTTCCTCCGAATCGAGCGCCGGGCCACCGCTACGCGTGAGCACGGCGGGCGGGCATCCCGTGGCGGCTCAGCGGCCCCGACCGAACATGCGTGAGCACGGCGGGCGGGCATCCCGTGGCGGCTGAGCGGGCCGCGTTCATGGGCGGGGCTGCTACGGCCGACACTCACTGCTCGCGGCGGCGCTTCTTCAGGTAGCGCTCGAACTCGCGCGCGATCGACTCGCCGCTCGCCTCGGGCAGGTCGACGGTGTCCTTCGCCTCCTCGAGCTGACGCACGTAGGCTGCCACCTCGGGGTCCTCGGTGGCGAGCTCGTCGACCCCGCGCTCCCAGGCTTCGGACTCCTCGGTGAGGACGTGCGTCTCCACCGAGATCTGGAGGATCTCCTCGAGCTTGTTGAGCAGCGCGAGCTGCGCCTTCGGCGACGGCGACTGACCGACGTAGTGCGGCACCGCGGCCCAGAGCGACATGGTGGGAATGTCCGCCAGGAGGCCCATCTCGGCGAGGACGCCGACGATCCCGATGGGTCCCTCGTAGGTCGACGGCTCCACCTCGAGGCTCTCCCGGACGAGGTCGTCGTCGGAGGTCACCGTCACCGGGATGGGACGGCTGTGCGGTACGTCGGCCAGCAGTGCACCCACGAGGACGATGCAGTCGACGTTCAGCTCCTTCGCCAGCGCCACGAGTTCGGCCGTGTAGGCACGCCACTTGTAGGAGGGCTCCACGCCGTTGACGAGGATGAGGTCCACGGCCGAATCCGGCACGACGGCCTTGCTGATCCGCGTGTTCGGCCACTTGATACGCCGCTGACCGGCGGAGTTCCGCTTGATGACGGGACGGGTGAACTGGAAGTCGTAGAACTCGTCGGCGTCGATGGTGGAGATGCGTTCGCTGCCGAAGAAGCGCCCCATGTAGGTGAGGGCGTCACTGGCGGCCTCACCGGCGTCGTTCCAGCCCTCGAAGGCCGCGAGCATGATGGTGATGCGCCGCTCCGGCTCGCCGGCATCCTGGAAGAGATCCTGCACGCCGGTCGGCTGGTGTTCGTCGAAGCTGTCCACGTTCTCACCCTAAACCCCGCTGCGCGGCCATGTCAGGCGAGGTTGGACGGCTACGCGGACAGCTGACGCGCAGTCCTGTCAAGGGGTCACCGTAGACTTGGGACCATGGCACACCACCCCACCGGCACCGTCCAGACCCTTGCCCGCGTCGAGGCCGAGCCGGACGGCAGCAGCACCGGCGGGAACCTCGGGAGACTGCAGGGCGTGCTCTGGGACATGGATGGAACCATCGTCGACACCGAGCCGTACTGGATCCGCGCGGAGAGGGATCTCGTCGAGTCCCACGGCGGGACCTGGAGCATCGAGCAGGCCACCGCCCTGGTCGGCCAGGCCCTCGATTTCTCGGCGGGTCGGCTGCAGCAGGCCGGCGTGGACCTCGGGATCAGCGCCATCATCGAACACCTGACCGGGCGCGTCGCCGCCGACGTCGCCGCGGACGTGCCCTGGCGACCCGGCGCGCGCGAACTCCTGGCGGCCCTGCGTCAGGCGGGCATCCCCTGCGCCATGGTCACCATGTCCGAACCACTGCTGGCGACGGCCGTCGCCTCGCACCTGCCCGAGGGCACGTTCTCCCACCTCGTCACCGGCGACCGCGTCTCCGCGGGGAAGCCGGACCCGGAGGCGTACCAGCTGGGCTTCGACCTCCTCGCCGCAGATCATCCAGGGCTCACGAAGGATCGCGTGGTCGCCATTGAGGATTCCCTGCCGGGGGTGACCTCCGCCCTGGCCGCGGGCCTCGTGACACTGGCCGTCCCGCACTTCGTCCCACTGCCGCCCGACTCGCGCCGCACGGACTGGAGCACGCTGGAGGGCCGCACCCCCGCCGAACTCGCCGCCCTCGTCGCTGCCCCCGGCACGGCCCCCGCGGAGGAGCGGGCATGACCAGCTCCCCGCCTCCCGTGAGAGCAGAGCCGAGCCCGGGACTGTCCCTGGGCCGCATCGCCGGGATCCCCGTGGTCCTCGCGTGGTCCTGGTTCGTCATCACGGTGTTCATCGTGCTGGTGTTCGGCCCCCGCGTCACGAACGCGTTCCCCGGGATCGGCGCAGGCGCGTACGCCGTCGCCCTCGGCTACGCGCTCCTGCTCGCCGCCTCCGTGCTCATCCACGAACTCTCCCACGCGCTCACCGCCCGGGCCTTCGGCTGGCCCACCACGCGGATCGTCCTCAACCTGTGGGGCGGCCACACGCAGTTCGCCAGCTTCAACGCGTCCCCCGGGCGATCCCTGCTCGTCGCCCTCGCGGGGCCGGCCGCGAACTTCGTCCTGGCAGGTATCGGCTGGGGCATCCTGCAGGTCATGACCCCCGGGTCGGTCACCTACCTCCTGGCGACCATCCTGGTCTGGGCCAACCTGCTCGTCGCGGTGTTCAACGTGCTCCCCGGTCTGCCACTCGACGGCGGCCGCCTCGTCGAGAGCGCTGTCTGGAGGGCCACGGGGAGCCAGGAGAAGGGAACGGTCGCCGCGGGGTGGGCGGGCAGGGTGCTGGTGATCCTGCTCCTCGCCGTCGTGATCGGGCTGCCCCTGCTCCAGGGCCGCTGGCCGGACTTCACGGTGATCATCATCGCCGTCGTCATGGGCGCCTTCCTGTGGATGGGTGCCACGGCGGCCATCGAGAACGCACGCATGCGGCTCCGTCTGCCGGCCATCAGTGCCGGGCGTCTCCAGCAGCGCGCTCTCGGACTGCCCGCGGGGACGACCGTTCTCGCCGCCCGTCGCCTCCTCCGCGAACACCCGGGGGCCGCGGTCGTCATCACGGGCGCCACCGGCATCCCCGAAGCCGTGGTGGACGAGGGCGCCCTCCTCGCCGTCCCCGAGGAGGTCGCCGGGACGACGGCGGTGAACGCGACCGCCCGGCGCCTCGCCGCAGGGGCGTACGTACCCGAGTGGGCCGAGGGGCAGGAACTGGTCCAATTCCTCGCCCGGCTGGAGGGCAACGAATACGCCGTCGTCAACCGCCAGGGTGCCGTCACCGGACTGCTGCACCAGCGCACCGTGGTGCAGGCCATCACGGGCAAACCGTCGCCGGGCGCCTGACCGCCGCGCCGGGCGCCGGAAGGCTTGGCCCCGTGCTCCCGACCAGCGCCCCCGAAACATCCCCCATCACTGACACTGCCGGCCCCGCCGGCACCTGCCGAAGGACCACCATGAGCGACACCCCGTCCACCCCCACCGTGCCGTCCTCCGACGTCGAACCGCAGGCCGCACCGCACGGCGCCGCTGCTCGCCGAGGGCCCTTCCGGCCCGGTGAGCGCGTCCAGCTGACGGACGAGAAGGGCCGGATGAACACCGTCACCCTGACGCCCGGCGGCGCCTTCCACACGCACAAGGGCTTCCTGCAGCACGACGCCATCCTCGGCACCGCGGAGGGGACGATCCTCGAGAACACGAGCGGCCAGCTCTACCAGGCGCTCCGTCCGCTGCTCTCGGACTTCGTCCTGTCCATGCCGAGGGGCGCTGCCGTCGTCTACCCGAAGGATGCCGGGCAGATCGTCACGATGGCCGACATCTACCCGGGCTCCCGCGTGGTCGAGGCCGGTGTGGGCTCGGGCGCGCTGTCCATCTCGCTGCTGCGCGCCGTCGGCGACTCCGGCTACCTCCACTCCTTCGAACGCCGCGAGGAATTCGCCGACATCGCCCGCGGCAACGTCGAGACGATCTTCGGCGGCCCGCACCCCGCCTGGCAGATCACCCTCGGCGACTTCCAGGAACAGGTGGTGGAGCACGAGGAACCGGGCTCCGTGGACCGCGTGGTCCTCGACATGCTCGCTCCGTGGGAGTGCCTCGACGCCGTGGCCACCGTGCTGGCACCGGGCGGCGTGTGGATCAGCTACGTCGCGACCGTCACCCAGCTGTCCCGCACCGCGGAGGCCATCCGCGCCGACGGCCGCTTCACCGAGCCCGACGGCTGGGAGTCCATGGTGCGCGGCTGGCACCTCGAAGGACTCGCGGTGCGCCCCGACCACCGCATGGTCGCCCACACGGGCTTCCTGCTGACCACGCGCCGGCTCGCCGACGGCGCCGTCGGGTTCACGCCGAAGCGCCGGCCCTCGAAGACCGGGTTCAGCGCGGAGGACCTCAATGCGTGGACCCCGCAGGCGGTGGGCGAGCGGGACGTCTCCGACAAGCGGCTCCGCCGGGTGGCTCGCGACGCTGCATCCACCATCCAGCGCGGCTCCCTGCCCGCCGAGGAGGCGCAGGCGCGACGCGACGCCATCGCCGACGGCGGCACGGTCGAGTAGAGCCCGGCCGCCGGGAGGGAGCCGGAGAAACCGGCGCTCGCCGGACGACGTGGCCCGACACCGGCTCGAAGCGCGATGCCCGCCCGCGTCGGGTGCTGCCCTGATTCGCCCCGCCGGTCCTGAGTCGCCCCGCCGGCCCGGCGGCGCCTGCCGGCCCGACGCCGGTGCCGGCCCTGAGTCGCCTGCGGGCGCAGCGGGGAGAGCCTCGCCGTCGTCGCGCGTTGGACCTGGAGTGATGACCGTGCATCAGCTGCATCAGCTGATGCAGCAGGTGCGGGACGGCCGCGTCAACCCCGCGTCGTCGCACGAATGACCGGTGGGCTCCGCGGGGCGGGGTCTGCGCTAAGGTCGAAAGACAGCTGACGGACCGAACCCAAGGTGGCGAACCGATATGCCGGACTCCCAAGACAATCCCGCCGCTGACCAGCGGGACGTGACTCCGCCCACCGTGGACGCCTCGATCGCCCAGCGGCAGCTCAACGTCCTCCGCGACAAGCTCCGCCGCATCGACCGGCAGCTCGCGGCCGCCACCCAGAACAACGGAAAACTCGTCAGCGCCCTCGAAGCGGCGCGCACGGAGATCGTCCGGCTGAAGGCCGCCCTGGAGAAGGAGGGCGCTGCGCCCTTCAGCTTCGCCACGGTCATGCAGGTGAATCCGCGGCGCCCCGCCGAGCCCGGCACCACCACCGAGGCCACCGTGCAGGACACCGCGGACATCCTCCAGTCCGGACGGAAGCTCCGCGTCACCGTGAGCCCGCTCATCAACGTGCGGCAGCTCGCCGCCGGCCAGGAGGTGCTGCTCAACGAGTCCCTCACGATCGTCGCGGCCCTCGGCTTCGAGCGTGCCGGCGAGCTCGTCACCGTCAAGGAGCTCATGGGCACGGACCGCGCCCTCGTGGTCGGCCGGACCGACGACGAGCGCGTCATCAAGCTCAGCGGCCCCCTGCAGGCGGAGCGGATCCGTGTCGGCGACGCCCTCGCCGTCGACACGAAGTCCGGGTACGGGCTGGAGAAGGTCCCGCGGAGCGAGGTCGAGAACCTCGTACTCGAGGAGGTGCCCGACATCGCCTATGGCGACATCGGCGGCCTCGGCCCGCAGATCGAGCAGATCCGCGACGCCGTCGAACTCCCGTTCCTGCACCCGGACCTGTACCGCGAACACGGGCTGAAGCCACCCAAGGGGATCCTGCTCTACGGGCCTCCCGGCTGTGGCAAGACCCTCATCGCGAAGGCCGTGGCGAACTCCCTCGCTGCCCGGGCCGCCGAGCGGGCAGGGCTGGAGCAGATCCGCAGCTACTTCCTGAACATCAAGGGACCCGAGCTGCTGGACAAGTACGTGGGCGAGACCGAGCGCCACATCCGCCTCATCTTCGCCCGCGCCCGCGAGAAGGCCTCCGACGGCAGCCCCGTCGTCGTCTTCTTCGACGAGATGGACTCGCTGTTCCGCACACGCGGCACCGGTGTGTCCTCCGACGTCGAGACGACGATCGTCCCGCAGCTGCTCAGCGAGATCGACGGCGTGGAGAAGCTCGAGAACGTGATCGTCATCGGGGCCTCGAACCGCGAGGACATGATCGACCCGGCGATCCTGCGTCCCGGGCGCCTCGACGTGAAGATCAAGATCCAGCGGCCCGACGCCGAGGGCGCCGCGGAGATCTTCGCGAAGTACATCACCCCGGATCTGCCCCTGCACGCGGACGACCTCGCCGAGAACGGCGACGACCCGCGGACCACCATCGCGGAGATGATCCGACGGACGGTGGAGCAGATGTATTCCACGGACAAGTCCAACGAGTACCTCGAGGTCACCTACGCCAACGGGGACACCGAGATGCTGTACTTCAAGGACTTCAACTCCGGCGCCGTCATCCAGAACGTCGTCGACCGTGCCAAGAAGTACGCCATCAAGGACCTGCTGCTGGACGGCAGCAAGGGCCTGCGGATCGAGCACCTCATGCGCGCCGTGGTGGACGAGTTCCGCGAGCACGAGGACATGCCGAACACGACGAACCCCGACGACTGGGCGCGCATCTCGGGCAAGAAGGGTGAGCGCATCACGTACATCCGGACCATCGTGCAGGGCAAGGCGGGCCAGGAGCCCGGCAAGTCCATCGAGACGACGGCGAACACCGGCCAGTATCTGTGATGGACACGGGTGGACGGCTCACGGGCCGCCCACAGGGGCTGCCTGCCGTCGGTGAGGGGATCTCCGTCCACCGCGTGATGGGGACGGAGACGGAGTACGGCATCATCGCGCCTGCCCTGCCGTCGGCCAACCCCACGCTGCTGTCCTCCCAGGTGGTCAACGCCTATGCCGCGACCCTGCGCGAGGGTCTCGGCAACCTGGCCGGCACGCGCTGGGACTACACCGACGAGACCCCGCTGACGGACGCGCGCGGTTTCCGGATGGACCGGGCGCGTGCGCATCCGAGCCAGCTCACCGACGAGCCGCCGGAGCTGGACGAGCTGACGGCCGAGCAGATCGCACTCGAGCGCGGTGAGCCAGCCGAGGCGGCGGTGCTCATGAACCTCGTGCTGAACAACGGGGCCCGCCTCTACGTGGACCACGCCCACCCGGAGTACTCCTCGCCCGAGGTGACCAGTCCGCTCGACGCCGTCCTGTGGGACCGCGCCGGCGACAGCGTGGCCGTCGCGGCGATGGAGCGGATCGCCGCCACGCCAGGCTTCTCCCCGGTGATCCTCTACAAGAACAACACCGACAACAAGAGCGTCTCCTACGGCTCGCACGAGAACTACCTCGTCCCCCGGAGCGTGCCCTTCTCGAAGCTCGCCGAGGCACTCATCCCCTTCTTCGTCTCGCGGCAGGTCATCTGCGGAGCGGGCCGGGTGGGGCTCGGTGCGCTGAACCAGGACGCAGGCTTCCAGATCAGCCAGCGCGCGGACTTCTTCGAGAACGAGGTCGGCCTGGAAACCACGGTCCGGCGGCCCATCATCAACACACGGGACGAGCCCCACGCGGTCGCGGAGAAGTACCGGCGCCTGCACGTGATCATCGGGGACGCCAACCTCCACGAGGTCTCCAACTACCTGAAGACCGGGACGACGGCGCTGGTCCTCGCGCTCATCGAGCAGGGCCGCGCGCCCGTGCCCGTCCTGGCGGATCCCGTCGCGGCGCTCCAGTCGATCAGCCACGACGCATCCCTCACCCGCACCGTGCAGCTCACCGACGGCCGCGCGATGAGCGGCCTCGACCTCCAGGAGCTCTACTGCGAGGCCGTCACCGCCGCCCTCCCGCCGGACGCCGACGACCAGACGCGTGACGTCGTAGAGCGCTGGCAATCACTGCTCGCCACCCTGCGCCGGGATCCGATGGACGCTGCCCGCCAGGTGGACTGGATCGCGAAGCTCTCGGTGCTGGAGGCGTACCGTGCGCGGGACGGGCTCGACTGGACGGACCCGCGCCTCGCGCTCGTCGACCTGCAGTACGCGGATCTCCGACCGGACAAGGGCATCTACCGACGCCTGGCGCGACGCGGCGACGTCGAGCTGCTCGTCGGGCCGGGGGATGTGGCCCGTGCCGTCGTCGAACCTCCGCGGGACACCCGCGCGTACTTCCGGGGACGCTGCATCGCCGAGTACCCGGCGGAGGTCGTCGGAGCGAGCTGGGACTCGCTGATCTTTGAACTCCCGGGCGAGCGGCGGCTGCAGCGCGTACAGACCAGGGAGCCGCTCCGGGGCACGGCCGAGCTCACCGGTGCGCTCTTCGACGCGGCGGTCGACGCTGAGGATTTCCTGTCCCGATTACTGAGCGGCCCCGAGCGCCGCGTGGCACCATAGGAACCTGACCACCGCACGCATCACGACCACGAAAGGGTGGCCACCATGGCTTCACAGGACCGCATCTCCACCGGCGGCTCGACCTCGGGATCCGAGGAGGAACTCCCCGAGCCCGCCCCGGCAGCTCCCGCCGCACCCGCTGCCCAGGAGTCCTCGCAGACGCAGGGCGTGGACGATCTCCTCGACGAGATCGACGGTGTCCTCGAGTCCAACGCGGAGGAGTTCGTCCGGGGCTTCGTCCAGAAGGGCGGCCAGTAGCGGATGCTTCCGGACGATGCAGCCGCAGCCGTTCCACGGGCCGCCTCGGCCTCCTTCTCCGCCTATCTCGGTGAATACCACCCGGGACTGCTGCCCGCCAACCGGTCCCTGGGTCCCGTGACCGCCTCGACCGACGCCTCCCACCTGGCGCCGCACGCGACGACGATCGTCTCCCTGACCTTCCCGGGCGGCGTGCTGATGGCCGGTGACCGTCGGGCCACCATGGGCAACGTGATCGCCAGCAGGCACATCGAGAAGGTGTTCCCGGCCGACAACTACTCGGTCCTCGGCATCGCGGGAAGCGCCGGGATCGGCCTTGACCTGACCCGTCTGTTCCAGGTGGAGCTCGAGCACTACGAGAAGATCGAGGCCACCATGATGAGCCTCGACGGCAAGGCGAACCGGCTCGCGGCCATGGTGCGGCAGAACCTCCCGATGGCGATGCAGGGCCTCGCCGTCGTCCCGCTCTTCGCCGGCTTCGACCCGGACCGCCACGTGGGGCGCCTGTTCTCCTTCGACGTCACCGGCGGGCGGTACGAGGAGCACGAGCACCACTCGGTCGGCTCCGGATCGGTGTTCGCCCGCGGCGCCCTCAAGAAGCTGTGGAGTCCGCGCCTCGACGAGGCCTCGGCCGTGCGTGTCGCCGTCGAGGCGCTCTACGACGCCGCAGACGACGATTCAGCCACCGGTGGCCCCGATACCGTCCGCGGGCTGTGGCCCGTGGTGTACGTGGTCGACGGTGCCGGTGCGCGCCGGATCCCCGAGCGCGAGCTGGAAGCGGTGGCACACGCCATCATCGACGCCCGCTCCTCGGCCGGCAGGGAGGCATAGCCATGACGCAGCAGTTCTACGTCTCACCCGAACAGCTGATGAAGGACCGCGCCGACTTCGCGCGGAAGGGGATCGGGCGGGGGCGTTCGGTCGTGGTGATGAGCTGCCGCGACGGCATAGCCCTCGTCGCCGAGAACGCCTCGCCCTCGCTGCACAAACTGGGCGAGATCTACGACCGCATCGCCTTCGCCGCCGTCGGCAAGTACAACGAGTTCGAGAGCCTCCGACAGGCCGGCGTACGGTACGCCGATGTCCGGGGCTACTCCTACGCCCGCGAGGACGTGACGGCCCGCGGGTTGGCGAGCGTCTACGCCCAAAGCCTCGGCGCCGTGTTCACGGCGGAGAGCAAGCCCTTCGAGGTGGAGCTCGTCGTCGCCGAGGTGGGCCGCTCGCAGGACGCAGACCACCTCTACCGCCTCACCTTCGACGGCTCGATCGCCGACGAGACGGGCTTCGTGGTCATGGGCGGCGCGGCGGACGCCGTCGTCGACGCCCTGCGCGGTTCCTGGTCCGCCGACCTCAGCCTTCCCGAGGCCGTCCGGGCAGCAGCCCGTTCCCTCCGGCACGACGGCGTCGTCACCGCCGGGGCGGGGGACGCGGGCGCACCCGTGCTCGATCCCTCCGTCCTCGAGGTCGCGTTCCTCGAACGCGACCCGGACACGCTGCGGGGAAGCAGGCGGGCGTTCCGCCGCATCGGCGCGCCCGAGCTCGACCTCCTGCTGCAGACCGGGCAGGACAGCTGATGGACCGCCGGATCTACGGTGTGGAGACGGAGTTCGGCATCTCCTACTCGGGGCCCAACTCCCGGCCCCTCTCGCCGGAGGAGGTGGCGCGGTACCTGTTCAGGAAGGTCGTGAGCTGGGGGAGGTCCTCGAACGTCTTCCTCACCAACGGCTCGCGCCTGTACCTCGACGTCGGCTCCCACCCCGAATACGCCACGGCGGAGTGCGACGATCTCGCGCAGCTCATCGCGCACGACCGCGCAGGTGAACTGATCCTCGAGGACCTCGTCGCCGAAGCGCAGCGCAAACTCGCGCAGGAGGGCTACGACGGCAAGATCTACCTGTTCAAGAACAACACGGACTCCGCCGGCAACTCCTACGGCAGCCACGAGAACTACCTGATCCCGCGCAAGCTGGAGTTCGCGCGCCTCGCCGACATCCTGATCCCCTTCCTCGTCACCCGGCAGCTGCTCGTCGGAGCCGGGAAGGTCCTGAAGACGCAGACCGGATCCCTCTACGCCTTCTCCCAGCGGGCCGATCACCTGTGGGAGGGCATCTCCTCCGCCACGACGCGCTCCAGGCCGATCATCAACACGAGGGACGAGCCGCACGCGGACGCCGAGCACTACCGCCGCCTGCATGTGATCGCCGGCGACTCGAACATGTCCGAGACCACCACGCTGCTGAAGGTCGGGTCCGTCGACCTGCTGCTGCGGATGGTCGAGGCAGGCGAGATGATGCGCGACTTCCGCCTGGAGAATCCGATCCGCAGCATCCGCGAGATCTCCCACGACCTCACGGGACGCCAGCTCCTGAAGCTCGCCAACGGACGGCAGATGACGGCGCTGGAGATGCAGCGGGAGTACCTCGCGCGAGCCACCGCGTTCGTGGCGGACCACGGCGCGCACAACGCGCACGTCCCGACGATTCTGGACCTGTGGGAACGGGTACTCGACGCCGTCGAGACGGGAGACACCGCGCGGATCGACACGGAGATCGACTGGGCGATCAAGAAGAAGCTCATCGACCGATACCTCGCACGGTCCGGGGGAGACCTCGAGTCCGCCCGCGCGGCGCAACTGGACCTCACCTACCACGACATCTCGCGGTCGAGGGGCCTGTTCTTCCTGCTGCAGGCGCGGGGGGAGGTGGCACGCGTCGTCGACGACACCGCTGTGAAGGAAGCTGTCGACCTTCCGCCGCAGACCACGCGCGCTCGCCTGCGCGGCGAGTTCGTCCGGCGGGCGAAGGAGGCGAACCGCGACTACACCGTCGACTGGGTGCACCTCAAGCTCAACGACCGCGCCCAGCAGACCATCCTCTGCAAGGATCCGTTCACCTCGGTGGACGAGCGCGTGGAGGCCCTGCTGCAGCAACTGTGAGTCGCCCGCACCCGCGATCCGGCGTCTGGCAGCACTTTCACAGGAGAAACCGCCGGCCGGCAGCCGTTAGGCTTGTCAGGGCCCTTTCTTCTGCGGGCAGCCTGAACCGGTCACCAACCCGAAAGTAGTTCTGTGCGAAAAGTACTAGCATTCCTCCTTCCGCTGCTGCTGTTGCTGCTGACGGGCTGCGGCGGACCGACGACGGACAACCTGACCGGCGAGGAGTCGGGGAACTCGGCCGGCGCCGCCGAGGTCTTCGACACCGTCGAGGTGAGCGGCGGTTCCGACGAGGAGCCCCCGACCGTCGAGTTCGAGTCTCCCCTCGAGATCACCGGCGTGGCGGCGAAGACCGTCATGGAGGGCGAGGGCGACGCGATCGAGTCCGGGCAGCGGATCCGGTACCAGCTCGTCGCGCTGAATGCCACGGACGGTGAGGTCCTCGGCGACACGTACGCCCAGGGCGAGCCCCAGTTCCTGCCGGTAGACGACACGCTCAAGGAGCAGGACGCAGAACTGTACGACGTCCTGGTCGGTACGAAGGTCGGCGCCCAGATCGCCTACACCCGCCCCTCGCCCGAGCCCGCGGAGGGCCAGACCGCCCTGCCCGAGCAGCTGATCGTCCTCAAGGTCCTCTCCGCCGAGCAGCCTCCGCCCGAGCCCGAGGTCCTCTCACCCGAGGACGTCCAGAAGCTCGACGACGAGGGTCAGCTGCCCACGTTCGAGTTCGACGACGCCGGCGTGCCGGCGGTCACCATCCCGGAGAACGAGCCCTCCGACGACCTCGTGGTCAAGGTGCTCGAGGAGGGCGACGGCGAGGTCCTGACGGACGCCGACACCATCACCGCGAACTACTCGGGCTGGACCTATAGCGACGGCGAAAAGTTCGACTCGAGCTTCGACCGCGGTGAGGCCGCGGAGTTCCCGCTCAGCGGCGTCATCACCGGCTGGACCAAGGGCCTGGCCGGACAGAAGGTCGGCTCGAAGGTCATGCTTGTCATCCCCGAGCCCTGGGCCTACCCGAACGCCCAGCAGGGACAGCCCTCCGGAACCCTCGTGTTCTACGTCGAGATCGTCAGCAAGGCCGCGGCGGAGTAGTCCGGCCGGTCACCCCACACCCCCGAAGCTCCAGGAAAGGAAACCATGTCCTTCGGACAGCGCGACTTCGACCGGCAGAAGCCGGAGATCGACTTCCCCTCCCATGACGTCCCCGCGGACCTCGTCATCGAGGACCTCATCGAGGGCAAGGGTGACGAGGCGAAGCCCGGCAACACCGTGTCCACCCACTACGTCGGCGTCGCCTTCTCGACCGGTGAGGAGTTCGACGCCTCCTGGAACCGCGGGGCGCCACTCGACTTCAAGGTCGGCGTGGGCCAGGTCATCCAGGGCTGGGACCAGGGACTGCTCGGCATGAAGGTCGGCGGGCGACGTCGGCTGGAGATCCCCTCCCACCTGGCCTACGGACCCAGCGGCGCCGGTTCGGCGATCGGACCCAACGAGGCACTGATCTTCGTCGTCGACCTCCTGGCGGTCCGCTAGCACCACCTCCGCCCCGCCCGTCGGGCCGGAGGAAAGCACCACGGTTTCGTCCGGAAGGGACGCAGGTCGACGATCGTCGGCGTGCGTCCCTTCCGTGCTTGCAGTGAAGGTAGGGTTTCACCGTGTCCGCAAAACGTACCGAGCGCCTCCTCACCCTCGTGATCATGCTCCTCTCGAGCCGCCGGGGATTCACCAAGGAGGAGTTGTTCGACGAGATCGACCTCTACCGGGAGGCGACGTCCGTCGCTGCCCGGGAGAAGCTCTTCGACCGTGACAAGGCCGCGCTGAGGGAACAGGGGATCCCGCTCGAGTCCTTCAGCGAGGACACCCTCTTCGACAACGACAACACCGTGCAGCGGTACCGGATCAGTGCGGAGGACTACCGACTCGGCGGGGTGACCTTCCTGCCGGAGGAGTACGCCGTCCTCAATCTGGCCGCGGGCGTCTGGGACCAGGGGTCCCTCGACTCGGCGGCGTCGCGCGCCCTGCGCAAGCTCAGTTCGCGGAGCACGGACGGCGGCACCGAACTCACGCCCCTCATCCAGCCCCGCATCACCACCGACGCCCCCTACTGGGACATCGTGTGGCAGGCCCTCACCACGCGGACGCCGCTCCGCTTCCCCTACCGCGCCGCCAGTACCGGGCGCGAGGAGGTCCGCACCGTGCACCCGTGGGGCATGGGGGCCCGGTTCGGCCACTGGTACGTGGTGGGGTACGACACGACGCGCAAGGCCGAGCGCTTCTTCCGGCTCTCCCGCATGACCGGTGAGCCCGTGGTGCTGAGCGGGACGTTCGACGTCCCGGACTCCTTCGACATGAACCGGACACTCTCCTCGCTGTCCCGCAGCGAACCGGACCGGACCGCCGTCGTCGCCGTCCGCCCCGGTTCGTGCCAGGTGCTGCGCGTCCGCAAGGATGCAGAGGTCCTACAGACGGGGGAGGAGTGGGACATCCTGCGCGTCCCCTACGCCGCGTCCAGCCCCATGGCGGCGACGATCACCGGGCTGGGCACGAATGCGCGCGTCGAGGAACCGCAGGAACTGGCGGTCGAGGTGGGGCGGCTGCTCGAGAAGGCGTACAACGCCGCCCTGGCCGCCCCGCAGGGCCTCGAGATCACCGACGGTGTGCGTCCGGCTCCGCGGCGTAAATCCTCGTCGCAGGACCACCTCCTCCGGCTGCTCGACCTGGTGCCCTACCTCCTCGCGCACCCGGGCTCCGAGGTGGGCGAGACCGCCAGGAGGTTCGACGTGAGCGAGAGCCAGCTCACCAAGGACCTCGACCTCCTGTTCGTCAGCGGTCCGCGACACTACCCGGACGGGCTGATGGACGTGAACATCGAGGACGGCCGGATCTACCTGACCAATGCCCGCGACCTCGCCGAACCGGTGAAGCTCAGCATGGACGAGGCCTGCTCGCTGATCGTGGGCCTGCAGGCGCTGCGGGAGCTGCCCGGCATGCGGAACAACGAGGCGATCGTGAGCGCCCAGACGAAGCTCACGGCAGCCGCCGGCGACGCGGCGCGCATCGGCACCGCGGTGGCCACGAAACTGACCGAGGACGACATCGATCCCACCCTGGAGGTGCTGCAGGCCGCGCTCCACTCGGGCGTGCGCGTGGAGGTGGACTACTTCGTCCCCACGCGGGACGAGATCACGCACCGCCTGCTCGAGCCGATCCGCATATTCCTGCACCAGGACACGTGGTACCTGGAGGCGTGGAGCGTCGACTCCGACGGGCTCAGGAACTTCCGCCTGGACCGGATCCAGCGGGCCGCGCTCACGGACCAGCCGGCGACGGCGAGCATCGACGAGGAGTCCCTCGCCCGCGGGAGGAAGGCCGTCTCGCCCTACCGCTCGGGTGCGAAGGACCGCACGGTGACCCTGGTGCTCGAGCCCAGGGCGCGGTGGATCGCCGCCCAGTACAACGCCGAGGCCGTGCAGGAGCTCGGCGACGACCGCCTGGCGGCGAGGCTGCGCGTCGCCTCGAGCACATGGATCCCCGGACTCGTCGCGGGTCTCGGCGGCTCGGCCGCCGTCGTCGCGCCCGAGGAACTGCGGCAGGAGACCCTGCAGTGGCTCGCCGCCGCCCGTGCCCACCAGGCCCTGGCCTAGACTGGACCCCATGCTCTGGTGGATGTGGATCGTGCTCTGGGTCGCGCTGGTCGCCGTCAGCGTGATCTTCCTCGTGGCGGTCGGTTTCGGCGTCTTCCGTCGCGGAATGCGAACTCTCGGTGAATTCGGGGAAGCCATGGATCGCTTCGAGGTGAACGCCCCCGCCGACGCAGCGGCTACGCCCCGCGCGGCCGGTGTCCCGGGTATCGCCGTCCCCGCCGTGTTCTCGGCGCCCGAGGACGTCCGAGCGGCCCGTGACCTGGCCAGGACCCGCCGGCTCGACGACCGACGCAGCAGGCGTGTCCTGAGGCGCGACCGCCGTGGACAGCCGCAGCTCCTGCGGGACATGCCCCACCTGTGACCTAAACTGTGGTGGGGACCAACGAGAGGAATTGGGCATGAAGCTCGAAGGCTGGCATATCGTCATCATCATCGTTCTTGCGATCGTTCTGTTCGGTGCGCCGAAGCTTCCCGGGCTGGCCCGGAGCGTCGGCCAGTCGCTGCGGATCTTCAAGTCCGAGGTGAAGCAGATGAAGGACGAGAACAACACTGGTGGGGCCGGTACGGACCCGGTCGAGGGTCGTGTGGTCGACCCGGCGTCCCAGACGTACACCCCGACGTACCAGGCTCCCGTTCAGCACTCGCAGCCTGGTGGGCACCCGGGCCAGTTCCCGCAGCCCGGGCAGCCGGTCCAGCATGGTGAGGGTCCTGTGGGGGGTCAGTCTCCGGCGGGGGAGTCCCGGCAGGGTGGTTCCTCGCACACGAACCAGTAGCTGGTCCTTGATCCTGTGACGACCGAGAAGGTTCCTGCGCGCGGCAGGAAGGCGAATCCCGAGGGCCGGATGGCTTTGAAGGAGCATCTCCGCGAGGCGCGTAACCGGCTGTTCAAGTCCGCGTTGGCGGTGCTGGCCGGGACGGTGGCGGGGTTCTTCCTGTATGAGCCGGTGCTGGAGGCGTTGGGTGCGCCGATCGTGGCGATCAACGAGCAGGACGGCCGGACGGCGTCGCTGAACTTCGACACCGCGGCGTCCCCGTTCGATCTGCTGATCCAGGTGTCGATCTTCCTGGGTGTGGTGCTCTCCAGTCCGGTCTGGCTGTATCAGTTGTGGGCGTTCATCACGCCGGGACTGAAGACGGGGGAGCGCCGGACGGCGCTGGGGTTCATCGTGGTCGCGGTCCCGTTGTTCCTGACCGGGATCTATCTGGCGTGGCTGATCCTGCCGAACGCGGTGCGGGTCCTGACGGATTTCACGCCGGACCAGTTCTCGAACCTGATCAGCGTGACGGTGTATTTCGCGTTCGTGCTGCGGTTGATGCTGGCGTTCGGTATCGCGTTCCTGCTGCCGGTGGTGCTGTTCGGGCTGAACATGGTGGGTCTGGTCTCGGGGAAGCAGATCCTGAAGGCGTGGCGGATCACGGTGTTCCTGGTGTGTCTGTTCGCGGCGATGGCCGCGCCGGGTGGGGATGCGCTGAGCATGTTCTATCTCGCGGTGCCGATGTTGGTGCTGTTCTTCGTCGCGATCGGTCTGTGCCTGCTCAATGACAAGCGCCGGGCCCGCCGGAACGCGGCCCGGGAAGCGGACGTGGAAGCACACGCGGACCGGGCGACACCCCTGAACGACCTCTAGACCACAACCCCGGCCGACCGGCGCCGGGAAGACGACGGTGCTCCACGAGCCGTCCCCGCGCGGAACCCGAACGACCGACACCGATGACGACGGCTGGGTGCTGGCCGGGGGCACCTGGGATGAACCCCGCATGGCCGGACCGCCCGCGTCGACCCCGGCCCTGATCGTCCCGGGGACCGTCGAGAACCAGGCCCACCACTGCGGCACCCCGATCTGCTCCGGGAGTGCATCGACGGGAGAGTCGGCCAGTGGGCGTGCAGACGGTTCCGCCGACTCCTATCACCGTGGGCAGGACCGGTACCCGAACGCTCCGCGCGTACAGGACGCACCCGGCCCCGCGGATGCGTCTAGGGTGGAAAGATGAGCACTCCCGCTGAGAGATACGCAGCTGCGAAGGCCCGTACGCAGCACGCGCGGACGCAACTGTCCCACTTCGAGCAGACCCTCGAGTTCGAGCTCGATCCGTTCCAGCGGGAGGCGTGCACGGCCCTCGAGGCGGGCAGGGGCGTCCTCGTGGCCGCGCCCACCGGCGCAGGCAAGACCGTGGTGGGAGAGTTCGCCGTCTTCATGGCCCTGCAGCACGGGCTGAAGGCCTTCTACACCACCCCCATCAAGGCGCTGAGCAACCAGAAGTACTCCGAGCTGGCGGCTGTCCACGGCAGTGAGCGCGTGGGGCTCCTGACCGGTGACACGAGCATCAACGCCGACGCCGACGTCATCGTCATGACCACCGAAGTGCTGCGGAACATGCTCTACGCCAACTCCGACGCCCTCGACAACCTCGGTTACGTGGTGATGGACGAGGTCCACTACCTCGCCGACCGGTTCCGCGGAGCCGTGTGGGAGGAGGTCATCATCCACCTCCCCACCGAGGTCAAGCTCGTCTCGCTCAGCGCCACCGTGTCCAACGCCGAGGAGTTCGGGGCCTGGCTCGACACCGTGCGCGGGGACACCGACGTCGTCGTGTCCGAACACCGGCCGGTCCCGCTCTGGCAGCACGTCATGGTCGGCCAGAACCTGATCGACCTGTTCGCCGGCGACATCGCCTTCGACGAGGCCGCCCCCGCAGGCGCCGAGGCCGGCGCTCGGGACCAGTACGACGTCAACCCGGAGCTGCTCGACCTCGCGAGCAACGAGATCCGCCTGAACCAGCGCGCCAACTGGGGGGCTGGCGGGCGGCGCGGGAAGTCCCGCGCAGGCCGCGGCGGTCCACCCCAGCAGACCATCGTGCGGCGCGCCACACGACCCCAGGTGATCAGCGCACTGGACCGTTCGGACCTGCTGCCGGCCATCACCTTCATCTTCTCCCGGGCGGGCTGCGAGGCGGCGGTGACCCAGTGCCTCCACGCCGGTCTGTGGCTCACCACCGAGGACGAACGGGACGAGATCAGCGAGACGATCGACGCCGCGACGTCGGACATCCCGCGCGACGACCTCGAGATCCTCGGGTTCTGGACCTGGCGGGAAGGCCTGATCAGGGGCTTCACGGCCCACCACGCCGGGATGCTCCCCACCTTCAAGGAGGTCGTCGAGCGCCTCTTCGCCGCGGGGCTGGTCAAGGCCGTCTTCGCGACCGAGACGCTCGCGCTCGGCGTCAACATGCCGGCGCGCACGGTGGTCCTCGAGAAGCTGGACAAGTTCAACGGCGAGGCGCACGTCAACGTGACGGCGGGGGAGTACACCCAGCTGACGGGCCGCGCAGGCCGCCGCGGGATCGACGTCGAGGGCCACGCCGTGGTGCTGTGGCAGCCCGGGACGGACCCCGGCGCGGTGGCCGGACTCGCCTCCCGGCGGACCTACCCGCTGAACTCGAGCTTCCGGCCCACCTACAACATGAGCATCAACCTCATGGCGCAGTTCGGGCAGGAGCGGTCCCGGGAGATCCTCGAGACCTCCTTCGCGCAGTTCCAGGCGGACCGCTCCGTCGTCGGCCTCGCCAAGCAGGTCCGCAGCCGCGAGGAGTCCCTCAAGGGCTACGAGAAGTCGATGACCTGCCACCTCGGTGACTTCCGCGAGTACGCGAACCTCCGGCGCGAACTGTCCGACCTCGAAGCGAACGCCTCCCGCGACCGCTCGCGCACGCTCCGTTCCGCCGCGGAGTCCTCCCTGGAGTCACTGCGGCCGGGAGACGTCATCGACGTGCCGGGCGGACGGAGCCAGGGCTTCGCCGTCGTCCTGGACGGCGACACGTCGCGGGAACCACGACCGACCGTCCTGACGCTCGAGACGCAGATCCGCCGGGTCGGCGTGCAGGACCTGGACGGGCCCGTGGAGGTGCTGTCCCGCATCCGGATTCCCAAGCACTTCAGCGCCCGCAGCCCGAAGGACCGCCGCGATCTCACGTCCTCGCTCCGCAACGCGCTGCAGGACCGACGACCGCCGCGGCGCGGCGCGGACCGCGTGGCCGCAGGCTATTCGGCATCCGCCGCAGCGGAGGAGCGGGCCATCACCGACCTGCGCCGACGCCTGCGCGCGCACCCCTGCCACGGCTGCAGCGAGCGGGAGCAGCACGCCCGCTGGGCAGAGCGATGGTGGAAGCTGCGGCGCGAGACCGATAAGCTCGCCGGGCAGATCCGCGGCCGCACCAACACCATCGCGAAGACCTTCGACCGCGTGTCCGAGGTGCTCGGGCACTACGGCTACCTCGAGTACACCGAGGACGCCGTGCAGGTCAGCGCGGCCGGCCAGAAGCTCCGCCGCATCTATGGGGAGAAGGACCTCCTGATCGCGCTGTGCATCGAGGCGGGTGCCTTCGGCGACCTCGACGCGGCCGAACTCGCCGCCGTGACCACCGTGCTGGTGTACCAGGCGAAGCGGGAGGAACGCGGTGTGCGGCCCGTGATGCCGAGCGTCGCGCTGGAGGGCTCGGTGGAGACGATCATCCGCCAGTGGTCCCAGCTGAACGACGTCGAGGAGCAGCACCGGCTGCCCGTGACCAGCGAACCCGAACTCTCCCTCGTCTGGCCCATGTTCAAGTGGGCGCAGGGGCGCTCCCTGCAGGCGGCCCTCAGCGGCACGGAACTCGCGGCAGGGGACTTCGTACGGTGGTCGAAGCAGGTGATCGACCTGCTCGACCAGCTGGCCAAGGTCCCCGACCTGCCGGGCGGACTCCAGCAGACCTGTGTGCGGGCCATCAGGCTGGTGCGCCGGGGCGTGGTGGCATACTCGAACATCAGCGAGTAGGACCGGCCGCAGCCCGCGTCCTGACCCGACCCCTCCACGGAAAGCAGCCCAGCACAGCGATGCCCACGTCCCAGCGCCCCCGCCCCGTCCTCTACCGCAACGGCTCCGTCTACAGCCCCGCCGATCCGTTCGCCACCGCGATGCTCGTCGACGGCGGGACCGTCGCGTGGGTGGGAACCGAACACGCAGCCACCAACCTCGAGGGTCCGGACCTCCGGACCGTGGACCTCGACGGCGCGCTGGTCACGCCCGGTTTCGTGGATGCGCATACGCACACTACCGAGACGGGTATCGCCCTCGGCTCGATCGACCTGACAGCGTGCCGATCGCTGGTCGATCTCCTGGCCGCCGTCGACTCAGCGGCGGCCACGGGAGCGACGACGATCCTCGGCTACGGGTGGGACGAGTCCTCCTGGTCGGAGCGGCGCGTCCCGACGGCGTCGGAGCTCGACCGCGCCGGAGGAGGAGCGCTGGTGTATCTCGTCCGCGCGGACATCCACTCCGCCGTGGTCTCGGGGACCCTGGCAGCGGGTCTCGGACTTGCCGCGGTGGACGGATGGGACGACGGCTTCGTGGTGCGCGCCGCCCACGAGACCGCCCGGCGTGCCACCCGACGCCTGACGGTGGACCAGCGCCGCAGCTACCAGCAGGCCGCGCTGCTCCACGCCGCCTCCCGCGGCTATGTCGCGGTCACCGAGATGGCAGCACCGCACATCGCGCCGAGGGAGGACCTCGAGACGCTGCTGTCGATCGACGGACCGGGCCACGACCTGCCGCTCCCCGAGGTCATCCCCTACTGGGCGCAGCTGACCTCGTCGCGCGAGGAGGTCCGGGAGCTCATGCGGGGATTCGGGGGCAGGCTCGCAGGCCTCGCGGGAGACCTTAACGCCGACGGGTCGATCGGGTCCCGGACGGCCGCGCTGCGTGAGCCGTACAGCGACGACGCCGGGTCCAGCGGGACGCTCTACCTCACGGAGGACGACGCCGCCGCCCACTTGCTCGCGACCACTGCCGAGCAGGTGCAGGCCGGCTTCCACGTCATCGGGGACGCGGGCCTGGATCTCGTGCTGCGCGCCCTGGAGCGCACCGCCCAGGAGCTGGGCGTTGAGGAGGTCCGCCGCGCGAGGCATCGCCTCGAGCACGTCGAGATGGCCGACGACGCCGCGATCGCCGCGCTGGTCCACTACGGCGTGGCGGTCAGCGGCCAACCCGTGTTCGACGCGCTGTGGGGCGTGGACGGCGGCCTCTACGAGCAGCGCCTCGGACATCGCAGCAGCTCCATGAACCGTTTCGCGTCCCTCCTGTCGGCCGGTGTGCTCGTGGCCCTCGGCTCGGACAGCCCCGTGACCCCGCTGGATCCGTGGGCCTCGGTGCGGGCCTGCCTGGAACACACCTCCGCGGCGGAGACCATCTCGGCGAGGGCGGCGTTCATCGCCCACTCGAGGGCGAGCTGGCGGCTCTCGGGCCGCAGCCCGATGATGGGTCAGCTGGCTCCGGGTACCCCCGCATCCTTCGCCGTCTGGAAGGTCGACGAACTCATGGTCCAGACGCCCGACAACCGCGTCCAGTCCTGGAGTACGGACCCGCGCGCAGGCACCCCGCTCCTGCCGGCGCTGGACACCGAGAACGCTCCGCTGTGCCTCGAGACGGTGCACGACGGCACCCGCCTGTACGCCGTCGACGGCTTCGCCACGGCCTGATCCGCAGATCGTCCGACGTCGTTCCCCGGCCGGGGAACCACCCCCGCCTGACCTGCGCCGAAGGACGTTTCCGCAGGTCAGCGGGCTGTTGACACCTCCTCCACAGCACGTAAGCTTTTGCCCTACGGGTTAGAGGAACTCCTGCGGGAGGAAACCTGGCTGGTCTCCACGAGCGCAACGCATCGGCCTTCTTCCATGGCGCGTGTTGCCCCTTCGGCTGGAGCCGGCACTCACAAGGGCAGGTTCACACGTCAGTAGAAAACGATGCCGGCACGCGTGCCGGGATCGGTACGAAGACGCGTGGGCCTGCCCGAGGAGTGGCACCGGATCTCCGACGCCCGATACCGGTCGCCTATACTTGCTGACTGGCTCTGCGTGCGGAGCAGTCCCCGCGCGATGCGCATCCTCGATGGAAAGGCCCACCTGCGTGCGAGTCGTCACGATCATCCCCACCTACAACGAGATCGAGTCCCTCCCGCTGACCCTCGCCCGGCTCCGCGCGGCGGTGCCGGCCTCCGACGTCCTGATCGTGGACGACAACAGCCCCGACGGGACAGGGGAGCTCGCCGACCGCGCCGCTGCCGAGGACGACCAGGTACACGTGCTGCACCGGACCGGCAAGGAGGGCCTGGGTGCTGCGTACATCGCCGGGTTCCGCTGGGGCCTCGCGCGGGACTACGACGTCCTGGTGGAGATGGATGCCGACGGGTCGCATCGCCCGGAACAGCTGCAGGGACTCCTGGACGCGATCGATCGCGCCGATCTCGTGATCGGCAGCCGGTGGGTGACCGGCGGCAGCGTGGTCAACTGGCCCCTGCACCGCAAGCTGCTCTCCCGCGCGGGAAGCACCTACTCGCGGCTCATGCTGGGCCTTCCGGTCCATGACATCACCGCCGGATTCCGGGCCTTCCGCCGCTCCACCCTCGAGACACTGGACCTCTCGGCCGTGGAGTCGGTCGGTTACGGCTTCCAGGTGGACATGACGTTCCGTGTCGCGCGCCTCGGGTTGACGATCGTCGAGGTCCCCATCACCTTCGTCGAGCGGGAACTCGGTGACTCGAAGATGAGCGGCAACATCGTGCTCGAGGCCATTGCCAATGTCACCCGATGGGGCCTCGCTGCGCGCTGGACCACCCTGACCGGCCGCTCCTGAGGATTCACCGACGCGTCCTCCCCGGGCCTGACGCACCGAAGGCACCCGCCGAACGGCGGGTGCCTTCTCATCGGTGCGAGGACCTGCGTCAGCAGGCCTCTCCGTCCTAGGCGGAGCGGCGCTCTCCGCGGCGCTCACGCAGGATGGTGAGCCGGTCCTGGAGGATCTGCTCGAGTTCCTCGACCGAGCGGCGCTCCAGCAGCATGTCCCAGTGCGTACGCACCGGCTTGTCGTTCGACGTGTCCGGCTTCTCGCCGTCCACCAGGAGGGCTTCCTTGCCGGTCTTGGAGACCCAGGTCGCCGGGATGTCGGCCTCGGAGGAGAAGGTCACGAACACCCGCTCGCCGTCCTCGCAGCGGTACTCGACCCGCTGGCGGGGAGCGGGCTCGACGCCGGACTCCGTCTCCATCGATTGTGCTCCGAGGCGCATGCCCCGCAGGCTGCGATCGCTCATGTCGTTCTCCTTGTCACCGTGATCCCCGCAGGACGGGGATCGTTACCGCTTGTGTGCCGTGCCGCCCGCCACCTGCAGGTGGCGGGGGAAGTCATGTGTACAACACCGGCGGGCGCGCGGATGTTCCTGCGCAGGACCGGGTAAACACCTAAGTGTACAGGGTGGGCAGTAGACCCCTGCGGCGGCCGGATCGTCGCCGGGGGCGCGGAGCTAGGCCGGTCGGGTCAGGACCTGCAGCGTGAAGCGCGCATCGACCTCCAGCGGTCCGGCGTCGAGCCCCCGATCGGCGGCGGCTCCTCCGGTGGTTCCGGTGACGCGCAGGTCCGCGTGCCGCGCCGCCGGTCCCATCACCAGCGCCGACCGTGCGAGGTCCCGGGGGAGAACCATCGTGTAGTCGATGTCCGTGCGCTCGGCTTCGGCGAGGACACCGGCGAAGGATGCGGCGACGTCGTCGGCCTTCTGCGGCGGTACCGAGAGGAGGGGCCCGACGGCGTCGAGCCCGGCGAGGTGCCCGGGCCGCGGGGTGACGACCACGAGGCATCCGTTCGGAGCAAGCACCCGCACGAACTCGGCGGCGTTGCGCGGGGCGAAGACGTTGAGCAGGACGTCCACCGAGGCGTCGGCCAGCGGGAGCGGGCGCCATACGTCCCAGACGAGGCTGACGCCGTGCGGCAGGCGGCGGGCAGCACGTCGGAGCGCGGCCTTGGAGATGTCGAGCGCGATCGGGACGTGGGACGGCAGGGCCTCCGACACGCCCGCGAGGTAGTATCCCGTCCCCGCTCCGGCATCGAGCGCGACCCCGCCGCGCGCAGCGTGGCGGAGGCTTGCGGCGATGACCGCATCCCTCAGCGGCGCATAGTGCCCGGAGCCGAGGAAGGCCTCCCTGGCGTCGACCATCTCCGGGGTGTCGCCCTCGAACGGCGAGCCCTTGCCGGTCAGGAGGTTCACGTAGCCCTGGCGGGCCGCGTCGAACCGGTGCCCTCGCCCGCACACCAGCGCCCGGCCGTCGGAAGCCAGGGGGGACGAGCAGACGGGACAGGTGAGGACGTCGTGGGGCAGCGCGGGCATCGTCCCATCCTAGGGATCCCCACCGATCTTCCCTCCGTCCACCGTTGACTCAGGCCACTATTTCGGGTCTGATCGGGAGGGTGAAACCAGACCAGATCGAACTCCTGACCACCACGGGCGCACCGACCCTCCATCCGGACGGTTCCCGTCTGGTCGTCGCCGCCACCCGCCCCGACCTCCGCGCCGACAGCTATGTCGGGCAGCTGTGGGAGATCACGCTCGACGGCGGACGTCGCCGGCTCACGCGCGGCTTCCGCGACACCTCGCCCCGCTTCGCACCGGACGGGACCGTCCTCGTGTTCCTGCGCGCGTCCGCCGGCGGGAAACCGCAGCTGTTCGCCGTGCAGGCCACCGGAGGGGAACCCGTCCAGCTGACCGACCAGCCGCTCGGCGTCGGCCGATTCGACATCTCCCCGGATTCGGCGACCGTCGTCTTCGCCGCCCGCGTCCCCGAGCACGGTCGCTACGGGACCATCGACGGCGTCGGTGCCGGCCTCGAGGACCCCCGGCTGGTCACGCAGTACAAGTACCGTATGAACGGTCTCGGCTACACGACGGACAAGCGGTCGCAGCTCTTCTCCGTCACCCTCCCGGACCTCGACGACGAGCCGTATGTCACCGCCGTCGGGCGGCTCGGGCAGAAACCCGTGGAGGGCCCGGGCGCCCTGGAGGAGCAGGGGGCGGTGCCGGCGGCCACGCAGCTGACGGGTGCGGACGCGGACCACCTCGAACCGGTCTTCTCCGCCGACGGACACCGGATCCTCTTCACCGCAGCGCTGGGCGACGACGCCGATTCGACGCTGGTCTCCGACATCCACTCCATCGCGCTCGACGGCGGCGACCGTCGGCAGCTCACCAACCTGGGTGGCGACACGCTGCTCGGCTGCGGAGCACCGCGCCCCAGCGCGGACGGTGGGTCGGTCTTCTTCCTGGCCTCGGACCTCTCGCCATCGGGTCTCGACTTCGTGGCGCGGAACACCGCCCTCTACGTGCTGGGCGTCGACGATCCGACCAGCATCCGGCGGCTCAGCGACCCCGAGACGGTCGACTTCGGCGACGTGCAGGATCTCGTGGCCGCCGGACCGGACGCGGTTCTCGCCTTCAACCGGACGCGGGGCGCGGGCGAACTGCTGAGGATCTCCGCCACGGGCGAGACCGAGGCCCTCGTCACCGGCCCCACCGTCGTCACCGGGGCGGACGCGGCGGGTGACGCCGTCGTCGTGTCCTACACGGATCCCGCCACCTCGGGCGACGTCGCGGTGGTCGAGGGCGCAGGGCTCCGGACGCTCACCGACTTCTCGGCGGGGCTCCGCGCGGACACCCGCGTCGGCACACCGCAGGAGCGCACCTACACCGCTCCGGACGGGACGCCCGTCCACGGATGGGTGGTGCTGCCCGAGGGGGACGGCCCGCACCCTGTCCTGCTCGTCATCCACGGCGGGCCGTTCGCGCAGTACGGCTGGGGCTACTTCGACGAGGTCCAGGTGTACGCCGCTGCGGGGTACACCGTGCTGCTGTGCAATCCGCGCGGTGCCGCCGGGTACGGCCAGGCCCACGGGCGGGTCATCAAGGAGGCCATGGGCACGGTGGACCTCGACGACGTGCTGGCGTACCTGGACGGCGCCGTCGCCGAGTTCGACGCCATGGACGGCGAGCGCCTGGGTGTCATGGGTGGTTCCTACGGCGGCTACCTGACGGCGTGGACCATCGCGCACGACCACCGTTTCCAGGCGGCGATCGTGGAGCGCGGCTACCTCGATCCGCCGTCGTTCGTGGGTTCCTCCGACATCGGGTGGTTCTTCTCGGAGGAGTACACCGGCACGGATCCTGCGCACGTCGAGACGCAGAACCCCTTCGCGAGGATCGGCGCGGTGCGGACACCGGCCTTCGTGATCCACTCGGAGGAGGACCTGCGCTGTCCCATCGAGCAGGCCCAGCGGTACTACACGGCCCTCAAGAAGCAGGGCGTCGAGACCGAGATGCTGGTCTTCCCGGGCGAGACGCACGAGCTCTCACGCTCCGGGTCCCCGTGGCACCGCCGGCAGCGGTTCGAGCACATCCTGCGCTGGTGGGCGCGCTACCTCCCGACGCCGGCGAACCCCTCGGACCCCGCCGTCCGGTAGCGGCCTCCGGGCGGCAGGAGGCGCGCCGTGGTCAGAAGCCCAGGCCGCGGCGCGCGTCCTCGACGGTCGGCTGCGCCCAGCGTGCGTGTTCCCGGTCGGACGAGAGCGAGCGCACATGCGCCCGGTCCAGGTAGAGCCGCCCGTCCAGGTGGTCGGTCTCGTGCTGGACGATCCGTGCCGGCCAGCCCTCGAAGACCTCCGTGGTGCGGGTGCCGTCCGGTCGCGTGTAGGTCGCCTCCACGGCGTGGTGGCGATCGACGACCGCCTGGTAGCCGGGGACCGAGAGACACCCCTCGTAGAAGCTGTCCTTCGCGTCGCCGACCGCGGTGTAGTGCGGATCGATCATCACGGTGAAGGGAAGGGGCGTGCGGGAGCGGGCGGCAGCCACGGCCTCGTCCGGGACGCCGCGATCCTCGAGCACAGCGATACGCAGGGGGATGCCGATCTGCGGCGCCGCGAGGCCCACCCCAGGCGCGGCATGCATCACCCTCCTCATGGTGGCGATCAGCCGGTCGAGGAGTTCGTCGTCGAGCCGGCCGTGGACCTCCTCCGACGGATGGCGCAGCACCGGGTGGCCGGCGACGACGATGGGCGGGAGCTCGTGCGCAAGGACGGACCCGACCAGCTCGGTCATCGCCGCCGCCGTCAGGGCGTCCCCGGGGGCCGCCGGGTCGGGACTGTGGTCGAGGGTGCTCATTTCCTCAGCCAACCACACATCGCGGACAGGTCCGGGTCAGGAGCCCATTGCCGGTTCCGCCGCGGCACAGGACAATCGGACGAGCCGAACCGGGCGGGGCGGCAGCAGGCGGGGCTGACCGCCGAGCAGGAGCTTCGAGGGGACACCATGACCACGGCCACGGCGGACGAGCAGCAGGCAGCGGACGGAAGGACCGGACACGCGGCGGACACCCATGACCTGATCAGGGTGCAGGGCGCCCGGGAGAACAACCTCGACAACGTGACGATCGACATCCCGAAACGGCGGCTGTCGGTGTTCACCGGTGTCTCGGGCTCGGGCAAGAGCTCCCTGGTGTTCGACACGATCGCCGCGGAATCCCAGCGGATGATCAATGAGACCTACAGCGCCTTCCTGCAGGGCTTCATGCCCACGCTCGCGCGGCCCGACGTCGACGTCCTCGAGGGACTGACGACGGCGATCATCGTGGACCAGGAGCGCATGGGTGCCAACCCCCGCTCGACCGTCGGCACGGCGACCGACGTCAACGCGATGCTGAGGATCGTCTTCTCCCGCCTCGGCCGGCCGCACATCGGGTCACCGCAGGCGTTCTCCTTCAACGTGGCGTCCATCAGCGGTGCGGGCGCGGTGACCATCGAGCGCGGCGGCACCACGGTCAAGGAACGGCGCAGCTTCACGATCACCGGCGGGATGTGCCCGCGGTGCGAGGGCATGGGCTCGGTGACCGACATCGACCTGACGCAGCTCTACGACGAGACGAAGTCCCTGAACGGGGGAGCCCTGACCATTCCCGGCTACAGCATGGAGGGCTGGTACGGCCGGATCTTCGGTGGGTGCGGGTACTTCGACGCGAATACCCCGATCCAGGACTTCACGGAGCGCGAGCTGCAGGATCTCCTCTACAAGGAACCGACCAAGATCAAGGTCGACGGCATCAACATCACCTACGAGGGCCTCGTCCCCAAGATCCAGAAGTCCATGCTCGCCAAGGACCGCGAGTCCATGCAGCCGCACATCCGGGCCTTCGTGGACCGGGCGGTCACGTTCACCACCTGTCCGGAGTGCGACGGCACCCGCCTCAGCGAGGCGGCGCGCTCCTCGACGATCGACGGCGTCAGCATCGCCGACGCCTGCCGGATGCAGATCAGCGATCTCGCGGCCTGGGTGCGCGGCCTCCACGAACCATCGGTTGCGCCGCTGCTGAAGGCACTGGGGGAGACGCTCGACTCCTTCGTGGAGATCGGCCTGGGCTACCTCAGCCTCGATCGGCCGTCGGGCACCCTCTCCGGCGGTGAATCCCAGCGCACCAAGATGATCCGGCACCTCGGCTCCTCCCTCACCGATATCACCTACGTCTTCGACGAGCCGACGATCGGCCTCCACCCGCACGACATCCAGCGCATGAACGACCTCCTGCTGCGCCTGCGCGATAAGGGCAACACCGTGCTGGTGGTGGAGCACAAACCCGAGATGATCGCGATCGCCGACCACGTCGTCGACCTCGGTCCCGGGGCCGGGACCGCCGGCGGGACGGTGTGCTTCGAGGGGACGGTCGAGGGCCTGCGCGCCAGCGGGACGCTCACCGGCCGGCACCTCGACGACCGTGCCGCCCTCAAGGACGGCCTGCGCTCGCCGAAGGGTGTCCTCGAGGTCAGGGGCGCGACGGCGCACAACGTCCGGGATGTCGACGTCGACATCCCCCTCGGGGTGCTGTGCGTCGTCACCGGAGTGGCCGGCTCCGGGAAGAGCTCGCTGATCCACGGCTCGGTCTCCGGTCGCGACGGGGTGGTGGCGGTGGACCAGACGGCGATCAAGGGATCACGGCGCAGCAACCCTGCGACCTACACGGGCATGCTGGAGCCCATCCGCAAGGCCTTCGCGAAGGCCAACGGGGTGAAGCCCGCCCTCTTCAGCGCCAACTCCGAGGGTGCATGCCCCACCTGCAACGGCGCGGGCGTCATCTTCACCGATCTCGCGATGATGGCCGGGGTCGCCACCACGTGCGAGGTCTGCGGTGGCAAGCGCTTCATGGCCGAGGTGCTCGAGTACACGCTGGGCGGGAAGAACATCAGCGAGGTGCTCTCCCTGCCGGTGAGCGAGGCGGTCCGGTTCTTCGCCGAGGGCGACGCGAAGGTCCCGGCAGCCCTCGCGTTTCTCCGCCGGCTGGCCGACGTCGGGCTCGGCTACGTGAGCCTCGGCCAGCCGCTGACCACGCTGTCCGGCGGCGAACGCCAGCGCCTCAAGCTCGCCACCCACATGGGGGAGAAGGGCGGCATCCTGGTCCTCGACGAGCCGACGGCGGGCCTGCACCTCGCCGACGTCGAGAACCTCCTGGGACTGCTGGACCGTCTCGTGGACGCGGGGAAGTCGGTCATCGTCATCGAGCACCACCAGGCGGTCATGGCGCACGCCGACTGGCTCGTCGACGTCGGACCGGGTGCCGGCCACGACGGCGGGACGATCGTCTTCGCGGGGACACCGGCGGAACTGGTGGCGAGCCGTGCGACACTCACGGGCCGGCACCTCGCCGCGTACGTGGGCGCCTGAGGCACCCGGCGGACGCTGTGTCCGCCCGCCGTCGTGCCGATGGTTAGGCTGGGGTCATGGCTACAGTCATCCTCGTGCGGCACGGACGCACCACAGCGAATGCCACCGGCCTCCTCGCCGGCCGGACCCCCGGCGTCAGCCTCGACGGGACCGGGCGCGGGCAGGCGGCGACGACGGCGGACCGGCTGTCCGCGGTGCCCCTGGTCGGGGTGGTGTCGAGTCCCCTCGAGCGGTGCCGCGAGACGGCGCAGTTCATCGTCGACCGCCAGTCCGGGACCCCGCAGGTCCCCATCGACGCCGATCTCACGGAATGCGACTACGGCCGGTGGCAGGGCCGATCCCTGAAGGATCTCGCGACCGAAGGGCTCTGGTCGACAGTGCAGTCCCAGCCCTCCGCCGTCGTGTTCCCGGGCGGTGAGTCGATGGCCGGGATGCAGGCGCGGGCCGTGACGGCGATCCGGAGACAGGACGCGGCCTTCGAAGCAGAACACGGTGCCGGCGCGGTCTGGGTGGCGGTCAGCCACGGGGACATCATCAAGTCCGTCCTCGCCGATGCCTACGGGATGCATCTCGACCTGTTCCAGCGCATCACCGTCGGTCCCGCCTCGGTGTCGATCGTGCAGTACGGCAGCATGCGCCCGACGGTGCATCTGACCAATTCCGATGCGGGTGACCTGTCCTGGCTGAAGGCCGCCGCGGCCGCAGCCGATGCGCCCGTCGGCGGTGGCGCAGGTCATCCGTCACCACCGTCCCCGAGCGCCTAAAATAGGATCATGCCTACCATCGTTCACGAGTTCACCTGGCCTGACCGGGTCGTCGTCGGCACCATCGGAGTACCGGGGGAGCGCACGTTCTACCTGCAGGTGCGCACCGGGAAGCAGATCGTCAGCATCGCGCTGGAGAAGCAGCAGTCGGCGCAACTCGCCGAGAAGATCGACGAGATCCTCGACCAGCTCATCACCCTCGAGGGCAACCCCTTCAGCGTCCCCACGGGAACGCCGATCGAACTCGTGGACAACGACCAGCTCGACTCCGTGCAGGAGCAGTTCCGGACCGGCACCATGAGCCTCGGGTGGGACCCCACCACCGCGCAGATCGTCGTGGAGGCCTATCCGCTCGACGACGCCGACAGCGACGACGACCTCGATGCCCTGGACGACGACGAGACGGACGCGTCCGAGATGCTGCTGGTGCGGATGCCGGTCGGCACCGCACGGGCCTTCGCCAAGCGGACCAGGGAGATCGTCGGTGCCGGCCGTCCGATCTGCGTGATCTGCGGCCAGCCGATCGATGCCGACGGGCACACCTGCGCCATGCCCGAGGCCTGATGCCGGCACCCGACCTCGTGGGCGCCGAACTGACGCTCACCGGCCGCATCAGGACGGCGTCCAATGCGACATTCCTCGGCAGCGTCGACGGTGCGGCGGTCGTCTACAAGCCGATCGCGGGGGAGAACCCGCTGTGGGACTTCCCCGATGGCAGCCTCGCGCACCGCGAGGTGGCCGCGTTCCTCGTCTCCGAGGCGTTCGGATGGGACGTCGTCCCGCGGACCTGGCTGCGCGACGGACCGTTGGGCGACGGCATGGTCCAGCTGTGGCAGGACGCCGATCCGGAGCAGGATGCCGTCGACCTCGTCGGGGCCGACGAGGTTCCCGAGACCGGCTGGAAGCGCGTCCTCGAAGGTCAGGACGAGACCGGCCGGACCGTCGCCCTCGTCCACGAGGACACGGCGGCGCTGCGGCGCATGGCGGTGTTCGACGTCGTCGTCAACAACGCCGACCGCAAAGGGGACCACATCCTCGCGATGACCGACGGGCACCGGCACGGCGTGGACCACGGGCTGACCTTCCACACCGAGCACAAGCTCCGCACCGTCCTCTGGGGCTGGGTGGGGGATCCGCTGACCGCCGACGAACTCGACGGCGTCGCCCGTGTCAGCGGAGCGCTCGATGGCGCACTGGGTCGTGCCCTCGCGGCGCTCATCACGCCGGGTGAACTCGCGGCCCTCGCAGCCCGTTGCGACCGGCTGCGATCCGCGGCGCGATTCCCCGAGCCACGCGGCGGGATGCCCGCTGTGCCCTGGCCGCTGTTCTGACCCCGTTCCGACCGCTGTTCCGACCGCTGCCAGGAGGGGACAGGGGAGGCGTCGGGCGCTGTCCCGGACGCCGATGGTCGTGACCGACCGCCGGTCCTTCCGCCCGGTGGCCGACCACGACGGACCGGAATCGCCGGTCGACCCCGTGCAGCCGGAGGTCGTCCGGGCCCACGTGGTGCAGAATCTCCTGTCATGACCATCACTGCTGACCAGCGACGTCCGACCATGAAGCGACTCATCCCGCGACGCTCCGCGCGATGATCGTCACGCCTGTCTCGGACCCTCGCCAGCTCGCGGCACTGCTTCCGCGGGCCACCGACGGCAGTCGCTTCCTGCTCGGCATCGTCGGGGCGCCCGGCGCCGGGAAGTCGACCGTGGCAGAAGCCGTCGTCGGCCTCGACGCCGCCGCGCACGCCTCGGTACCCATGGACGGGTTCCACCTCGCCGATCAGGCTCTCCTCACCCTCGGGGTGCTCGACCGGAAGGGCGCACCCGAGACCTTCGACGCCCACGGCTACGCAGCTCTTCTCTCCCGGCTGCACGAACGACCGGACCACGTCGTGTACGCGCCGGCTTTCGAGCGCGCCCTCGAGCAGCCCCTGGCGAACGCCCTGCCGGTGCCGCCGTCGTCGACCCTGATCGTCACCGAGGGGAACTACCTGCTGCTCGATGCCCCCGGCTGGCGGGAGGCTCGGGACCGCCTCGACGAAGTCTGGTTCATCGACATCGACCCCGACGTACGCCGTGCGCGGCTCATCGCCCGCCACGTCCTGTTCGGCAAGACGCCCGCGGCCGCTGAGGAATGGGTGCGCCGCGTCGATGAACCCAATGCCGACCTCGTCGCTGCGACCCGTGACCGTGCGGACCGGGTCCTCGACCTCTCCGCCTGGCAACCCGCCCGACCTTGATCGGGGAGTCCGCGACGGCGCGGGAAGCGTTCACCGGTGCCGCCTGCTCTGGCCTGCCGTTCTCCGACGCCTGATGCTGGAGGCCCGACGTACTGCAGGAGGTCCGACAGTGAGCATTCTCGAGCAGGTGTCCGAGAGCGAGGCGACGGGCGAGATCGCCGCCATCTATGGCGAGGATGCCGACTCCCTCGGCTACGTCGCGGCGCACACCAAGGTCCTTGCGCTGCATCCTCCCGCCTACCGTGCGTGGGAGGGACTGATCAGCGCGATCGCCGGGTCGATGGACCCCCGGCGATACGAGTTGGTGACGCTCGCTGCGGCCCTGGGCATCGGAAACAGGCATTGTCGGCTCGCGCACGGCCGGAAGGCGTTGCCCTACATCGGCGAGGAGGAACTGACGGCCCTTGCCCGGGACTACCGCACGGCGGGCCTGTCGTCTCCTGAGGTGGCGATGATGGTCTTCGCCGAGAAGATGAGCACCGCGTCGGCGTCGATGACCGACGCCGACGCACTCGCCCTGCGCGCCGAGGGGTTCACGGACCCGGAGATCGTGGAGATCGCTCTTGCGGCGGCCGCCCGTAACTACCTCAGCCGCGCCCTGCAGGCGCTGGGCGCGGACGTGGATGTTCCGCCCGGCCTGAGCGCGACCCTGACATCTGCACTTCTCGATCAGCTTCGGTAGATCATCCGTGGCGCTTCCAGAGCTGACGGTCAACGACCGATGATGCCGCGGCCCGCAGTTCTCGCACCGGTGCGGGCAAGACCTTCAGGAACCGGATGGCCCCTTCCAGAGGGACTGGTAATTTGCCGATAATCTACATTATGTCAACTAGCTTCGACGATCACCCCTCGTCCAGGCTGCGCCGACTCCACGTCGAATGACAGCGGGTCTGCAGCGGGCTCATAGAATCCGCTCCTGCCGCTCCATTCCCGGCGAGCTCCTCACAGGTGTCGACGGCGCTGTCTTTCTCTCGACGGCCGGAGTGCCCTTCGTGATGCCCATGGCGAGCAGGACATCGGCCGTCTCTTGCCGAAGGGCTTGTGCCGGATCAGTCACGTCCTCTACAGTGATCCAGAAATAATGAACGCCATTCATTTTGTGGCGTCCGTCATGACCAGGAGGACACCATGCGCGCTGCCGGATGCACCGGGGACGCACGACCCCCCAGGGCAGTCGGCGCACACGCCTGACCGTACGGTCCGGTCGTCGACGAAGCACGATCTGCTCCGTCCGCGTCGTCCGCGTCGTCCGAGGATCGTCACCGCACCTCACGGCTGCGGCATGGTCCAGGGACATCCTGATGGGACGTGTGGGCACCGTCGATGACATCGCCGCGCTGATCTGCTTCCTGGTGGGACCCGACGCCGGCTACATCACCGCGGCCACCTACGACATCAATGGCGGTCTGCAGATCTCCTAGGCCTGCGCGGGATCCGCGACGCGCTGTCGGTGACGATGAGCGGCACCGCCGGGGATTCTCACGTGCGCGCCTTTCCGGAGTGCAGGGAATTGCGGCGTGTCCTTCTGGACACCTCGAAGGCGCCTTCGCCGAATTCCCTGCACTTTCGATAGATGATCGAATCTTCGCGTCACATTACTTCTTTTGTTTCCCCAAGCCATCAGCACTCTGCTTATAGTTGGGACAGCTTCAAGAGACGCGGTCGGAAAGCTCCGACTGGACCGCGCACCAACCCCATGTTCCTGGGTGGTTCGGATGACGAAGCGGCCTCCACCCCGGCGCATGCGCCGGACCGGTGCGGGCAAGAGCACTCCGAAAGGGCTTCGCCGTGAGCTGTCCAGCACTCCCCTAGCATTTCTCTCCCTGTCCCGACGTCGCGCCCTGCGCTGCTGACGAGGGACTGCTTGCACCTTTCTCCGGACGCCCTTCGCTCGAATGCGTCCTTTTTCCCGAGGGAATTCACCATGCCTGAAATGTCGATCCATCCTGCCCGGAATTCATCCGGTGCATTCACCTCCGCCCTACCCTTCCGCACGCCGCTGTCACGGACGGCCCTCGGCGCCGTCACCCTGATCGTCGTCCTCGCCGGATGCGCCGGACCCACGGGATCCACCGCGCCGGCAGGCACCGAGCCGGTGTCCGGTGGCATCCTCGACGTCTCCATCTCCGCAGAGCCCGGCTGCCTCGACGGGCACGGTATCTCGGCCACGCAGCAGCAGTTCCTCGGGCGTCTCATCTACGACAACGTCGTGACCCTGGACGAGGACGGGGAGATCGCGCCGTACCTCGCCGAGTCCTGGGAGATCTCCGAGGACGGCAGGACGTACACCTTCCGCCTGCGCGAAGGTGTCACGTTCAGCGACGGGTCACCCTGGAACGCGGAGGTCTTCGGACAGAACCTGGAGCACATGCGGGACCCGGCCACCAAGTCGCCCCTGGCCGCCGCCTACATCGCCCCGTACGTGGACGGGACGGTCGTGGACGAGTACACCTTCGAAGCACACCTCGCCTACCCCTACACGCCGTTCCTCTACACACTCGCGCAGTCCTGGCTCGGCATGAACTCGGGCAAGGCCATCACCGAGTCCCCGGAGACCCTCTGCCAGAATCCCATCGGCACCGGCCCGTTCACCGTGGAGGACTACCGGCCCGGGCAGAGCATCAGCTACGCGAAGCGGGAGGACTACGACTGGGCGCCCGCGTGGCTCGAGGGTGAGGGCGCGGCCCACCTCGACGGCGTCGAGGTCACCCTCGTCGCGGAACCGGTGATCCGGCACCAGTCCCTGGTCTCGGGACAGTACGACCTCACCGAGAACCTGGCACCCCAGAACGCGGCAGCGGTGCAGGCGGACCCGAACTTCGTGTACGAGAACCTGCCGAGGACGGGCAGTCCCTACGTGCTCGGCTTCAACCTGGCGCGCGCTCCGTTCGACGATCTCGCCGTCCGCCAGGCCTTCGCCGCTGCCGTCGACACCGAAGCGGTGACCGAGAGCCTCGGGTTCGGCACCTACACACCGATCGACAGTTTCCTCTCGAAGGAGAGCAAGTACTACGATCCGACCGTCGAGGGCGTGCTGACCTACGATCCGGCACGAGCGGACGCGCTCCTCGACGAGGCCGGCTGGACGGGGCGGGACGCAGATGGCTTCCGCACCAGGGACGGCGCGCGGCTCACCGTCGAGGTGCCGACCGTCGAGAGCTCGACGCCCAGTCCCCTGCTCGTGCAGCTGCAGGGTGAGGCGCGGAAGGTGGGGTTCGATCTGCGGATCATCCAGGTACCCCAGGCCCAGCTCACGGAACTCCGCTACGCCGGCGATTACGACGCCCTGGCCGGCGTGTGGCACACCAACACCACCGATGTCCTCTTCATCCGGTACCACTCCTCGGAGATCACGGGTGAACGGATCGGCCAGAACTCCTCCTCGGTGGATGACCCCGCCCTGGACGCGCTGCTGGCCACCGCGCGGGAGTCCGATGACGGGCCGGAAGCGGCGGAGGCCTACGCGAAAGCCCAGCACCGCCTGCTGGAGATCGTTCCCGGGGTGCCGCTCTACGAGAATCCGAGCCAGTTCGCCTACTCGAGGACGGTGCAGGGCGTCGCCGTGGACACCTCGCATCCCGTGCCCGTCGTCACCTACGCCTGGAAGGCGGAGTAGGTGGCCGTCCTCCGCCGCGTCGTCACCCGCCTGCTGATCGGGGTCGGCGTCCTGTGGGGCGCGGCCTCCCTTACCTTCCTCGCGATCCATCTGGTGCCGGGGGACACCGCCCTGCTGATCCTCGGTGGGCCGGACGCCCGGCCCACCCCGGAGGCCCTCGCCCAGGTCCGCGCCGACTATCTGCTCGACCAGCCGTTCGTCGTGCAGTACGGCAGCTACCTGGGCAACCTGCTGCAGGGTGACCTCGGGCAGTCCTATCGGCTGCGCATCCCCGTGTCCGAGGCCATCGGACAGCAGATCGGGGCGACGGCGGCCCTGTCCGCCGCCGCCGTCGCCCTCGCGCTGCCCCTCACGTTCGCGGTGGCGATCCTCTCGGCGCAGCGCGCCCCGTGGATCCGCGGGATCGTCTCCGGGATCGAGGTGGTCCTCGCTGCGACCCCCACCTTCATCATCGGGTTCGCCCTCCTGATCGTCTTCTCCTTCACGCTCCACTGGCTCCCCATCGGCGGCAACCAGGGGCCGGCCGCGCTCGTCCTGCCTGCCCTCACCCTGGCCCTGGCCGTCTTCGGCACACTGTCGCAGGTCCTCCGCAACGAACTCGAGGACGTGCTGGAGCAGCCCTTCATCCTCACGGCACGGTCCCGGGGCCTGCGGGATCTCGCCGTCCGCGTCCGCCACGCCCTGCGGCACGCCATCATCCCCGTGCTGACGATGTCCGGCTTCGTGGTCGCGGCACTGCTCGGCGGTTCCGTGGTCGTGGAGACGCTGTTCAGCCGGCAAGGGATCGGCTCCCTCACCCTGGCGTCCGTGTACAACAAGGACCTCCCCGTCATCATCGGGATCGTGCTCCTCGCTGCCGCGGTCTACGTCGTGGTGAACCTCGTCATCGACCTCCTGTACACCCTCATCGACCCGAAAGTGGTGACCGCATGAGCATCACCGACCGCACGCTCGCGCCGGTCGCGGTGCAGGCCGCCCCGACCGGTACACTCCCTACGCCCGCGGAGCCGAGGCCGCACGCACGAGCGGCACGACGACGGCCCGGTTTCCGCCCGGGGCTCGTCCTGGCCTCCGCGTTCCTCCTGTGGCTCGCCGCGGCGAGCCTCGTTCCCGGACTGGTCGCTCCCGGCGATCCCTACGCCGTCGAGCCGGCGAGGAGTTTCGAGGCACCCGGCCCGCAGGCGTGGTTCGGCACGGACGACTCCGGCGCCGACGCCTACACGCGGATCATCCACGGTGCAGCGACATCGCTCTCGATCGGTCTCGGCGCGACCGCGATCGGGGTGGTCGGCGGCACCGCGATCGGCCTGCTGGCCGGCCTGAACGGGCGGCTCGTCGAGGCATCGGTCATGCGGGTGCTCGACGTGACCCTCGCCATCCCGGAGATCCTCCTGGCGCTCGTGGTGATCGGCATCATCGGCGGCGGGACGGGGAACGCCATCCTGGCGATCGGCGCCGGCAGCATCGCCTACTACGCGAGGATCACCCGTGCGCAGACCCACCTGGTCCGCCGCTCCGGGTACGTCGAGGCGGCGCGTACCCTGGGGCTGCCCGGCTGGCGCATACTCCTCGCGCACATCCTGCCGAACGTCATCAAGCCGGTCCTGGTGCTGGCGACGATCGGCGTCGGGTCCGCCATCGGAGCGGGTGCCTCCCTCAGCTTCCTCGGGCTCGGCACCCCTCCCCCCGCGCCCGAATGGGGTGCCATGCTCTCGGCCGGGCGCAACTTCATCTCCAACGCACCCTGGCTGATCACGCTCCCCGCGGCCTTCCTCGTCGCCACCGTCCTGTCCATCACCGTCGTCGGGCGCGAGCTGCGCCGGCGGTCCGAAGGAAGACTCCCATGACCTCGCTCCCCGTGTCCCCCGTGTCCCCCGTGTCCCCCCTCGTCGAGCTCCACAACCTGACCGTCGCCTTCGGGCACGGCGCCCGGCGCCGCGAGGTGGTGCGCGGCGTCAGCCTGTCCGTCCGGCCCGGTGAGTGCCTGGCCCTCGTGGGTGAATCGGGATCCGGGAAATCGGTCACCGCCCGCACCCTCGTGGGCCTGACCGGTCCGTCCGCAGTGGTCCGGTCCGACGTCCAGCGGTTCGGCGGGGTGAATGCCGGGCAGTGGTCCGAACGGCAGTGGTCCCGCGTCCGCGGGCGCCGCGCCGGGTTCGTCCTGCAGGACGCACTGTCCTCCCTCGATCCGCTCCGGACCATCGGCGCCGAGGTCGGTGAGGTCCTGCGGCTCCACTCCGAGCTGGACCGGCCAGGACGACGGCGTCGCGTCGCGGAGCTCCTGGCCTCCGTGGGCGTGCCGGATCCCGAGCTGCGCGCGGACCAGTACCCGCACGAGCTGTCCGGTGGTCTGCGGCAGCGGGCGCTCATCGCCTCCGCCATCGCAGCGGACCCGGCCCTCCTCATCGCGGACGAACCGACGACGGCGCTGGACGCGACGATCGCGGCGCAGGTCCTCCGGCTCCTCGGCGGCCTCAAGGGATCACGGACCGGCATGCTCGTGGTGAGCCATGACCTCGCCGTCGTCGCCGACCTCGCCGATCGCGTGGCGGTCATGCGGGACGGGGAGATCGTCGAGGAGGGTTCGGTCGAAGCCGTCCTGCAGGATCCCCGCCACCCCTACACGCAGGGACTGCTGGCGGCCGTACCGTCCCGCGCGTCCCGGGGTCGCCGCCTCACCGCGCCTTCGTCCGCCGCCGCCGCGGGGACACCGGACCGGCCACCGTCGGACGCGCCCGCCCCGGCGGTGCGTGACCTCCGCGGGTCCGCCCGCCGGTCCCCGGCCGGCGACGCCCCGATCCTGACGGTCGCCGGGCTCCGGAAGGCCTATCCCGGACCGTCCCGCACCACGCGCACCGCGGTGCAGGACGTCTCCTTCACCCTCGAACGGGGGACGACCCTCGGGATCGTCGGCGAGTCCGGTTCGGGAAAGAGCACCGTCGCCCGGATCGTCCTCGGGGTCGAGCAGCCCGACGCGGGCTCCGTGCTGGTCCACGGACGTACCTGGCACGAGCACCGCGCGGCTCGCGACACCGCTGCTCGGCGCTCCGTGCAGATGATCTACCAGGATCCCCTGCAGTCCTTCGACCCGCGCAGGACCGTGCGGCAGGTCATCGGTCAAGCCGTCGCCGCGGCAGGGGTTCCGCGCAGGGCCCGGGCCGCCCGCGTCCTCGACCTCCTCGAGCTCGTGGACCTGCCGGCGGACCGCGCACGGTCCCGTCCGCTCGACCTCTCGGGCGGCCAGCGCCAGCGCGTCGCGATCGCCCGCGCGCTCGCCGCCGAGCCGGAGGTGATCATCTGCGACGAGCCGGTGTCCGCCCTCGACGTCACCGTGCAGGCGCGCATCCTCGACCTCCTGGCGGATCTCCAGGAACGCTTCGGTCTCAGCTACCTCTTCATCTCGCACGACCTCGGCGTGATCCAGCACGTGAGCCGCGACGTCCTGGTCCTCCGCGATGGCGTGGTGCTGGAGCACGGCCCGGTCGACCACATCTTCGAGTACCCGCGCCACGCGTACACGCAGCACCTCATCCATGCCATGCCCGCGCTTCCCGCCCTCCGGAAGGACACCGTCCGCTCATGACACGCCAGATCTCCTTCAATCTCTTCGAGATGAACTGCGTGGGACACATCTCCCACGGTCTCTGGGTCCACCCTGAGAACAACCGCCACCGCTTCAACGACCTCGACTTCTGGGTGGAGACGGCGAAGCTGCTCGAGGCCGGTCTCTTCGACAGCGTCTTCCTCGCCGACGTCATCGGCACCTACGACGGCTATCGGGCCGGGCCGGAGACGGCACTTCGGGAAGCAGTGCAGATCCCGAGCAACGATCCGCTCCTGATCATCCCCGCCATGGCGGCGGTGACCGAGCACCTCGGGTTCGCTGCGACGTTCTCGACGACCTACGAGCCGCCGTTCGCCTTCGCGAGGAGGGCGTCGACCCTCGATCACCTGACCAAGGGCCGTTTCGGCTGGAACATCGTGACCTCCTACCTGCCGAACGCCGCCCGCAACTTCGGCCTGCCCGACGAGGTGGAACACGATCAGCGGTACGCGATCGCCGACGAGTACCTGGATGTCCTCTACAAGCTGTGGGAGGGGTCGTGGGACGACGATGCGGTGATCGAGGACCGCGAGCGCCGCGTGTACACCGATCCGTCGAAGGTGCGGTACATCGACCACCGCGGCCCCCACTTCTCGGTCGCGGGTCCCCACCTCAGTGCTCCGTCGCTGCAGCGCACGCCGGTGCTCTTCCAGGCCGGCAGTTCGACGGCCGGCAAGGCCTTCGCGGCGAGGCATGCGGAAGGGGTCTTCGTCGGAGGGCGTGACGCCGCCGCGTACCGCGACAACGTCGCGGACGTCCGCCGGCTCGCCGTCACGAACGGCAGGGCAGCGCACCACATCAAGGCCTTCGCCGGTGCCGTGGTGATCGTCGGGCGGACCCACAAGGAGGCCCAGCGCAAGGCCGAGGAGTTCCGCCGGCTGTCCAGCGCGGAGGGCTACCTCGCCCATGCCGGCGGTGGCGGGATCGATCTCGCCGCGTACCGTGCCCACGAGGTGATCGACGACATCCTCGCGCGCGAGGACCGCCCCGGTCGTGACCGGCTGCCCAGCAACCGACGGCATCCGGCGGGCACGACCGTCGGCGAAGCCCTCGAGCGCATCACGAGGTTCGACCGCGGCCCCTTCGTGGCCATCGGCACCCCGGTCGAGGTCGCGGACGAGATCGAGCGATGGGTGGAGGCCACGGATCTCGACGGCTTCAACCTCCGGCAGTTCCTCACGCCCGGGACCGCCGAGGACTTCGTCGAGTTCGTCGTTCCGGAGCTGCAGAAACGGGGGCTCTACCGGCGCTCCTACGAGGAGTCCACGCTGCGCGAGCGCCTCTTCGGGCCCGGCAACAGGCGCCTGTTCCCAGAACATCCGGGAGCCCGCTACCGCAACGGTGCGCACCTCGGCGACGACGCGCGCCCCCTCGCCCGGGAGGAGGCGTCCGACGACGGGCGCCTTGCCCTCCTGTCGGTTGCCGGCTCGTCGGTCGCCGCCTCATCCCCCGCTGACCGGAGCGCTGCTGCGCCAGCCGTCGCCGGAGCGCCCGCAGGGGCCGACGCGTCCGGCGCCACGCCGTCGTCCGCCGCTACGCCGGCTTTCGCCGGAGGCAGGCGATGAGCGTGGCCGCGGATCGGGAACCGTCGACCGCCCGGGCCGAAGGGACACCTGTCCGGGCCGAAGCGACCACCGCCGGGCCGGCCGGGCGGACCTCCGGAACGCCCCACGCCGACAGGGCGGTCGATGCGGTCGGTGCGGTCGGTGCGGTCGGCCGCGGGCCCGGCACGGCGGATCCATCATCGACCGCCGCCCTCCTGGACCGGTTCCGTCCGCTGTTCGCCGGCATCGCCGAGGGCGCCGTGGACCGCGAGCAGCAGCGCCGGCTGCCCTTCAGGGAGGTGGCGGCCCTCAAGGAGGCCGGCTTCGGGGCCCTGCGGGTGCCGGTCGAGTACGGCGGCTCCGGTGCCACGCTCCGGCAGCTGTTCTCGCTGCTCACCGAGCTGGCAACTGCCGACTCCAACCTCACGCAGCTGTGGCGCGGCCACTTCGCGTATGTCGAGGGGCTCCTGCTGCAGCCGCCGTCGGCACATCGCGACCGCTGGCTCTTCGACATCGCGGCAGGAGCGATGATCGGGAACGCGTCGAGCGAGCTGACGGGAACCTCGCTGCGCGACATCCGGACCGCCCTCACCGAGACGGACGGGCGGGACGGCGCCCTCACCCTCACCGGGTCGAAGTACTACAGCACCGGGAGCCTCTACGCGGACTGGATCGCGGGCAGCGCTGTGCGCGACGGCGAGCGTGTGGGCTACGCGGTCCGCGCCACCGCCGCCGGCGTGGAGCGCGTCGACGACTGGGACGGCTTCGGGCAGCGGCTGACCGGCAGCGGGACCACCCATTTCACCGACGTCAGGGTGGACCCGGCGCATGTCCGCACCTACTCTCCGGATGCCCCGAGCCATGTACACGGCTTCTTCCAGCTCGTCCTCGTCGCAGCGCTCGCGGGTGTCGCCCGCGCGGCGGCCCGTGACGCTGCGGACTTCGTGCTCCCGCGCACGCGCTCCTACATCACGGCGACGACGGCGCTCCCCCGGGAGGACCCGCAGGTGCTCCAGGTGGTCGGAGAGGTGGCGGGGCGTGCCTTCGCGGCCGAGGCCGTGGTGCTCGCGGCCGCCGACGCCCTCGACGCCGCCGCCGGACTCCTCCTGGCGGACCCGGCCGATGTTTGGCTCGCCGGGGACGGTCCGGGTACCCGACCGGCGACCGGCAGGGCGGCGGATCGTTCCGCCACAGGTCCCGACACCGCTGCACGGGCTGCAGTGGACTCCGCCGAGGTCGCGGTGAACCAGGCCCAGCTGGTCGCGGTCGAGCAGTCGCTGAGGGCGGCGACAGACCTCTTCGAGATCGGCGGAGCCTCCGCGACGGAGGCCGGCAGGGCGCTCGACCGGCACTGGCGCAACGCGCGCACCATCGCCTCCCACAATCCGGCCGTGTACAAGGCGCGCTCGGTGGGCCACTGGCTGGTGCACGGCGAGCGCGAGCCCGTCCCCTGACCCGCAGCGGGTCCGGCCGTGCGGGTAGCGTGGGTGCATGGCCGAGTTCAGGTACGACGTCGAGATCCTCCACCTCCTGGTCTCGCCCGCGCACGCGTACTTCGGGCGCGCGAAGGACGGGGCGGCGGACGTCCCGACACAGGATGCCCCCGGCGTCGACGTGGTCGCGGGTAAGGGGATCGTCGGTGACCGCTTCTTCGGGAAGGCCGCCCACATGGACGCGGCGGTGACACTGATGGCCGTGGAATCACTCGACGCCATCGCCGCGGACCTCGGTGCAGAGCCCTTCGACGCCCTCCTCCCCCGCCGCAACATCATCCTGCGCGGTGCCGAGCTGACGCCGCTCATCGGCCAGGACTTCGCCCTCGAGACGCCGGCGGGAACCGTGGCGTTCCACGGCGGACGCCACGCGCACCCGTGCGCTTGGATGGACCGCGTGCTGGCGCCGGGTGCGCATAAGGCCATGCGCGGCCGGGGCGGGGTCCGCTGCCGCCCGCTGACCAGCGGGACGCTGCAGCGCGGGCGCGCCGTCCTGATCAGCCCGGTCCTGCTCGACCCCGGCAGGGCGCACGTCGCCTCGGTGCTGCGACCGGACCGCCTGCCCTGACGGGGGTCCTTCCCCGACGCCTGTCGTCATTCCCCGGGTGAGCCGCCGGAATCGCCGTCACCGGCAGGATGGCGAGGCGTCATCGCGCGCCGGAAGGATGCGCACACTGCCCACGCCCACGCCCACGCCCTCGATCGCCGTCGCTCGCCCGGTCGGCCGACGCGTCCACGGCGTCCACGGCGTCCATCAACGGCTCACCGGCGTCCACGGCGTCCATCGACGGCTCACCGGCTCACTCCGAGAAGGCCACCTCCCGGGTCGTCGCCACTGCGGCCTTCCTGCCGGGCGCGGTCTGGTTCCGCCAGTACAGGTTGGTGTGCGCGATGACCCTGTCCGGCGTCGGCGCGCCCCACGCGCTGAGGTCCTCCGTCGTGTGGGCGTCACCCACGAGGGTCACGTCGTACCCGCGGACGAAGGCCCCGTGGATGGTCGAGCGGATGCAGGCGTCCGACTGTGCGCCCGAGACCACGAGCCGCCCCACCCCTGCCGCCGCCAGGACGTCCTCGAGGTCCGTACCCTCGAACGCATCGCCGTGCGCCTTGTGCACCAGGCGCTCGCCGTCGAGGGGACGCAGCTCGGGCACGACCTGCCACGCGTCCGAGTCGCGCTCGAGCTCCTCGTCGGAGTGCTGCACCCAGACCACCGGGACCGCCTCGGCACGCGCGCGCCGGACGAGCGCACCGATGTTCGCGACCACCGCGTCCCGGTCATGGGCGGATGCGACGACCCCGTTCTGTACGTCGACCACCAACAGTGCTGTGGAGGGACGGTGCTCGAGTGTCGTCATGGCTTCTCCTCGTCGGTACCGGATGTCCGTGCTGCGCTCCCCTCGGGGCAGCGGGATCCTTCAGCGGCTGCCACCCACAGTACGACGACGGCGCCTCCCGGAGGGAGGAATGCGGACAGGGCGGTTCCGCAGGGTCGGGAAGCCGGCACCACCGCGTCGTCCGCGATACTCAGGTCATGGATCAACAGGTGCACTTCGTCACGCTGACCGTCGGACGCCTCGCCGACGCCGGCGGAACCGTCCTGAAGGACCCCCAGGACGGCGAATTCGGCGGGATCCACCATGGCCTCGTTGCCGATCCCCATGGCATCATCTGGGAGATCGCCCACAACCCCGGCTGGCGCGTCGACCAGCTCGGGAACGTCCGTCTGGCGTGAGGGCCGCTCGCGCGGCCCCGGCCCCGGCTCAGGACCCGGCGTAGCTCGCGTGAGGCCGGCCGGCCCCGGATCGGGACCTGCCCGATGCGGCTGCAGGGCGTCGGGGCCCAGGTCGGGTGTCCCGCTCAGGTACCGCGGTAGGCCGTCTCCAGGGCGGCGATGTCGAGTTTCTGCATCGTCAGCATCGCGGCGACCGCGCGCTGGGCGCCGTCGGGGTCGGCTCCGCCGATGAGGGACGGGAGGACGGCGGGGATGATCTGCCAGGACAGACCGTAGCGGTCCTTCAGCCATCCGCACCGGCTCTCCTCGCCGCCCTCGGTCAGCGCCGCCCAGTACCTGTCGACCTCCTCCTGGTCGTTGCAGGAGATCTGGAAGGAGACGGCTTCGGTGAAGGAGTACTGGGGACCGCTGTTCAGCCCGACGAAGGGTTGCCCGTCGAGCTCGAAGGACACAGTGAGGGCCGGGTCGCTCTCGGCGGGGCCCGTGCGGGAGACATCGAGGATGCGCGAGTTCCGCACCACGGAGGTGTACAGCGCGGCAGCCTCCTCGGCCTGGCCGTCGAACCAGAGGCACGGAGTGATCGTTCCCATGGGGGTACCCTTCGTCTGGCCGTGCAGCCGTGCACGGCTTCGTGTGGTGCGTGGCTCGAACCTAGTCCAGGAGACCGGGGTCGACAAGCAGTAGGGTGGCCCCATGCCGAGCCGCCCCACGACCAGCCCCACGACCAGCCCCACGACCAGCCTGACACAGGATCGCTCCGGCCCGCTCCGCACCTCCCCGGTCAGCCCGGCTCTCGTCTGGACCGGAGTCGACGTCGTCCTGATCCTCGCCTTCGCGGTGTCCGGTCGCAGGACCCACGAGCACGGGGTGACCTTCCTCGGCGTGCTCGACACGGCGTGGCCCTTCCTCGCCGCCTATGCCGTGGTGAACCTGGCACTGCGCGCCTGGCGCTCCCCGTCGACGCCGTGGCCCACCGCCGTCGTGCTCTGGCTGGCGACCGTGGTGGGCGGGCTCCTCCTGCGCGCGGCGTCGGGTGAAGGGGTGGCGCTCAGTTTCCAGATCGTGACGCTGCTGGTGCTCGGGACCTTCCTGGTCCTCCCCCGCGCCGTCGTGCGCGCCCTCCGCCGCCGTCGCCTGCCGGTAGCGTAGGAGCAGATCCCGTCCCCCCGAAAGGCATTCCATGATCACCGCATTCGTCCTCATCCAGACCGATGCCTCACGCATCCCCGAGAGCGCGCAGGCCATCTCCGAGATCGAGGGCATCAGCGAGGTCTACTCCGTCACCGGCGAGTGGGACCTCATCGCGATCGCCCGCGTCAGTCGCCACGAGGACCTGGCCGACGTCATCGCGGACAGACTGTCCAAGATCGAGGGCATCCGCTCGACGACGACGCAGATCGCCTTCCGTTCCTACTCCCAGCACGACCTCGACGCCGCGTTCTCCCTCGGGTTCGACAGCTGACGGCCACGCTTTCGGGAGGACCGACCGCACAGCCCGCGGCGGCCGTCGGGTCAGAGGGCCCGGCTGACGTCGATCCAGCGGGTGAGGGCGTTCTCGGCGGCGCCCGAATCGATGGAGGCACGGGCGCGGACCATGGCGGCCCGGAGGCGGTCGACGAGTGAGCCCTCCGCCGCCTCGTCGAGGGCGACCAGCCCTGCGGCGGCGTTGAGCACGACGGCGTCGCGCACCGGACCGGGGTGGCCTGCCAGGACGGACCGCACGACGGCGGCGTTCCCGGTCGCGTCGGTCCCGCGGAGGGCGTCGACGGGTACCACCTCGAGCCCGACGTCGCCGGGGTGGACCACCTGGGCCTCGACCCTGCCGTCCCGTACCTCCCACACCGTGGAGGAGCCGCTCGTCGTCATCTTGTCGCGGCCGTCATCGCCCCGGAAGACGAGGGCGCGGATGCCACGAGCCGCGAGCACCCCTGCCATCAGCGGCGCCATCCGCGCATCAGCGCAGCCGAGCGCCTGGGCGCTGACCCCGGCAGGGTTGCTGAGCGGCCCGAGGAAGTTGAACGTGGTGGGGATGCCGAGCTCACGTCGCGGGACCGCCACGTGTTTCATGGAGGGATGGAAGACCTGCGCGAAGCAGAAGGTGATGCCCGCCCGCTCGGCCGTCAGGGCCACCTCCGCGGGCGCGAGGTCCAGGCGTACACCGAGCGCTTCGATGACGTCGGCGGCCCCCGAGGCGGAGGAGGCACCGCGATTCCCGTGCTTGACAACCCTCGCGCCGGCACCTACGGCCACGAGGGAGGACATGGTCGAGATGTTCAGGGTGTTCAGTCCGTCGCCGCCCGTGCCGACGATGTCGAGGGTGGGCCCGGCCACCTCGATCCGGTGGGCCCGGCCCAGCATCGCCTGCACCAGGCCGACGAGCTCGTCGACCGACTCCCCCTTGGCGCGCAGGGCCACGAGGAAGCCGGCGATCTGGACGTTGCTCGCCTCGCCGGACATGATCGCGTCCATCGCCCAGCGGCTCTGTCCGGTGCTCAGATCCTTCCGCCCGAGGAGGGAGGAGAAGATCGAGGGCCAGGTGGGGTACGCCGCGTCAGGGCTGGTTGTCAGGCTCACTCCCACAGATTATCTACGAATTGTAGAAAGTCATTACGGGGAACTTCCGCGTAAACACGGGCGTTGGCGCCCACTTCGGCGCGGTGGCGGCCCTGTGGGCCCCGTTTCGCGTTGGTGATCACGCCGATCTTGGGGACATAATGAGTCTGTGACATCTGCGACCCAAGCCCCCAGCGCCGCTCCGCATCCCGCCCTGAACCGCCCCAACATGGTCTCCGTCGGAACCGTGGTGTGGCTGTCCAGCGAGCTGATGTTCTTCGCCGGCCTCTTTGCCATGTACTTCACCCTCCGCTCCACCTCGAGCGAGCTCTGGGCGATGGAGACCGAGAAGCTGAACGTCCCGTTCGCCCTCGTGAACACCATCATCCTGGTGTCGAGCTCCTTCAGCTGCCAGTTCGGTGTGTTCGCCGCCGAGCGGCTCCAGCCCCGCCGCACCGGCGGGGTCTTCCAGCTGGCCCGCTGGGGCATGGTCGAGTGGTTCCTCCTCACCTTCGTGATGGGCGCGATCTTCGTGTCGGTGCAGGCCTACGAGTACGCCGAACTCGTCGCGGAGGGCGTCGCACTCTCCTCCAACGCCTTCGGCTCGGCCTTCTACATCACCACGGGCTTCCATGGCATCCATGTGATCGGCGGACTGATCGCGTTCCTGTTCATCATCGGCCGCGCCTTCATCGCACGGCAGTTCGGACACTTCGAAGCGACCTCCGCGATCGTCACGTCCTACTACTGGCACTTCGTCGACGTCGTCTGGATCGGCCTCTTCATCATCATCTACTTCCTTCAGTGATTCCCTCCGCTAGACTCTTCTACTAGAGGTAGAATTCAATGAAGAACACCAGCAGCTCTGGCACCACGACAGGTAGGAAACACTCCGTGAAGGCACTTTCCCAGAGGCGGCGTCACCCACTAGCAGCGTTCGCCCTGCTCCTGATGGCGCTCCTCGTCACCGGCGGGATCTACGCCGCAGCCAGCACCGCCAACGAGGCTCAGGCGCAGACCACCACGTTCACGGCGAACGACGTCGAAGAGGGCAGCAAGCTGTTCTCCGCCAACTGCGCCTCCTGCCATGGCATGGGCGCCACGGGCTCGGACGCCGCTCCCTCCCTCGTCGGTGTCGGCGCCGCCTCCGTGGACTTCCAGGTCGGCACCGGCCGCATGCCCATGCAGATGGACGGACCCCAAGCGCAGGCGAAGCCGGTCCAGTTCACCGACGAGCAGATCCGTCAGATGGCCGCCTACGTCGCCTCGCTCGGTGCCGGCCCGGCCATCCCGGGTGAAGAGATCCTGAGCGCCTCGGAGGGTGATTCCTCCAACGGCGGCGAGCTGTTCCGCGTGAACTGTGCCATGTGCCACAACGCCGCCGCGGCCGGTGGCGCCCTGACCCGGGGGAAGTTCGCCCCGTCGATCGACGGCACCAGCGAGAAGCACATCTACGAGGCCATGGTCACCGGCCCCCAGAACATGCCGGTTTTCAGCGACGCGAACATCTCCCCGGATGACAAGCAGGACATCATCGCCTTCCTCAAGACCATCGAGGAGCAGGGCTCCCCCGGCGGAGCGGACCTCGGTTCGCTCGGACCGGTGTCCGAGGGCCTGTTCATCTGGGTCGCCGGTCTCGGCGTCATCATCGCCTTCACGGTGTGGCTCACGTCAAGGTCCTCGTGACCATCCGACTGAACACCGCCAACGAATCACAGACAGTGCGCATGCACCAGCCAAAGAAGGATGAGAGGGATCATGGCCGACTCTAGTCACGGCGCTCCCGGCACGTCGGTCACCGTAGCCGCACCGGGCGGGGAGCTCGACGAGTTCCAGAACCCGGGCCTGCCCCCGCACCGGCCGCGCCTGGCCGACCGCGACCCTAAGGCGGAGAAGCGTGCCGAGCGCCAGGTGGCGCTGCTGTTCGCGATCTCCGTCGTCGGGACCCTGCTCTTCTTCGTCGGATACTTCTTCATCCCGCTCGACCAGACCATCGAACGCCTCCGCCTGCAGAATCTCATGCTGGGCCTCGGCACAGCCTTCGCCATGCTCGGCATCGGCGTAGGAATCGTGCACTGGGCCAAGACGCTGATGCCGGACCACGAGGTCACGGAGAGTCGCCACGAGGTCCGCCCCGAGCAGGACCGCCAGGACGCCGAGAAGATCGTCAATGACATCCTCGAGGAGTCCGGCATCAAGCGCCGTCCCCTCATCCGCAACACCCTGCTCGGTGCAGCGATCCTCGCTCCCCTGCCGGCGATCGCCATCTTCCGGGACCTCGGTCCCTTGCCCGGGAATTCGCTGAAGCAGACCATGTGGGACACCGGCGTCCGTCTCACCCGCGACCCCAGCGGCACCCCCATCCGTGCCTCGGACGTGACCGTCGGATCGGCGTTCCACGTCATCCCCGAGGGTCTCAACGAGGTCGAGAACAAGCTCGAGGAGAAGGCCAAGGCAGTCGTCCTGCTCATGCGCCTCGACCCCGGGGAACTCAATCCCTCCCCAGGCCGGGAGAATTGGGGCTACGACGGAATTGTTGCGTATTCCAAGATCTGCACGCACGTCGGCTGCCCGGTAGCACTGTACGAACAGCAGACGCACCACCTGCTGTGCCCCTGCCACCAATCCACCTTCGACCTCGAGCAAGAGTGCAAGGTGATCTTCGGACCGGCAGCACGTCCGCTACCACAGCTACCCATCGAGATCGACGACGAGGGCTATCTCGTCGCATCGAGCGATTTCCAAGAACCCGTAGGACCTAGTTTCTGGGAGCGAGGCTGACATGAGCAGCTCAACCGCGACACATACCTACACGCCGAAGACGCGTGTCGGAAAGGTCACCGACTACGTCGACTCCCGGGTCGGCGGTTCGGGAATCGTCAAGGAATTCGGCCGGAAGATCTTCCCCGACCACTGGACGTTCATGTTCGGTGAGGTGGCGCTCTACACCTTCGTCATCCTGCTGATCTCCGGTACCTTCCTCACCTTCTTCTACGACCCCTCCATGGCGGAGACGCACTACGAGGGCAGCTATCTGCCGCTGCGTGGCGTCGAGATGTCCGTCGCCTATGCATCGTCGCTGGACATCTCCTTCGACATCCGCGGCGGATTGTTCATGCGTCAGATCCACCACTGGGCTGCGCTGCTGTTCGTCGCGTCGGTCGCCGTGCACATGCTGCGCGTCTTCTTCACGGGTGCGTTCCGTCGCCCCCGCGAGTTCAACTGGGTCGTCGGCTGCGTCCTCCTCATCCTGAGCCTGGCCGCCGGCTTCACCGGTTACTCGCTCCCCGACGACCTGCTCTCCGGAAACGGCCTGCGGATCATCGACGGTGTCATGAAGGCCATCCCGGTGGTCGGAACCTACCTGAGCTTCTTCCTCTTCGGCGGCGAGTTCCCGGGCACCATGATCATCGGCCGCCTCTACGTGCTGCACATCCTGCTGATCCCCGCGGTCATCCTGCTGATGATCGGCATCCACCTGTTCATGGTGGTGCTGCACAAGCACTCCCAGTTCCCCGGCCCCGGACGGACGAACACCAACGTGGTCGGCTACCCCGTGGGTCCCGTCTACGCAGCGAAGGCCGGCGGGTTCTTCTTCATCGTCTTCGGTGTCCTCGCAGCGATCGCCGCGGCGTTCACGATCAACCCGATCTGGAACTACGGTCCCTACGACCCCTCCCCCGTATCGGCCGGCACACAGCCGGACTGGTACATCGGCTGGGTCGACGGCGCCCTGCGGCTCATGCCCGGCACCCTCGGTGACAACTTCGACTTCGAGTTCATGATCCCGTTCCCCTGGGGCGTCAACGCGCTCTCGCTGAACGTGCTCATCCCGGCCCTTGTCCCGGCGATCATCGTCTTCACGGCGATGTTCCTGTGGCCCTGGATCGAGGCCTGGGTCACGAAGGACAAGCGTGAGCACCACCTGCTGAACCGGCCGCGCAACGCCCCGACCCGCACGGCCATCGGCGTCGCCGGCATCACGTTCTACTGCGTCATGTGGGCCGCTGCCAGCTCGGACCTCATCGCCACGCACTTCCTGGTGTCGCTGAACGACGTGCTGTACTGGCTGCGCTTCCTCGTGATCTTCGGCCCGATCCTCGCCTTCATGGTCTCGCGGCGCATCTCCCTCGCACTGCAGCGCAAGGACCGCGAGATCGCGCTCCACGGTCGCGAGACCGGTCGTATCGTCCGACTCCCCCACGGCGAGTTCATCGAGGTCCACGAGCAGGTCGACGACTACAAGCGGTACAAGCTGACCGCCTTCGAGTCGCCCGAGGTCATGGTCCCGACGCCGGACGAGAACGGCAAGGTCGGTCTGGTCGACAAGGTTCACGGACGGGTGTCGCGCTTCTTCTTCGAGGACCGCGTCGCGCCGGTCACGCCGAAGGAGCTCGCCGCCTCGCACGGCGACCACCACGGCGAGATCGCCGGCGCGAAGGACCGGGAGTCCATCGCCAGCCACTGATCGGCTGCTGATCTCGTCCTGATCGACCGAAGGGCCCGGGCCTCACCGTCCGGGCCCTTCGTCATGTCCACGGAGGGCGGTACGCGCCGTCCAGTCCGGAGGTACTTCCCATGCACCACCACGACGACTCCCGGCCACTGCCCGATCCCGTTCCCTCCGGACTCCGGTGGCACACCGGATTGCTCAGGGCCGCGACGATCGTGAGCGAGGTCCTCGCGCCGGCCGTACTCGTCTCGTTGTTCCTCGTGATCCTGGCCTTCCGCTTCGCCGGGTGGCCCGCCGGGCTGCCCACCGCGCTGGTCGCCGTGGGGTTCACCACCGCGCTCCCCCTGGCCGGCGTGCTTGCGCTGGTGAGACGGGGCTCGATCACCGACCACCATGTCAGCGACCGACGTCAGCGGGCGCCGATCCTCGGCGCAACCCTCGTATCCATCGCCCTGGGCCTCGGGCTGCTCCTGGCGATCGATGCACCATGGGAGCTCATCTCCGGGGTGCTGTGCACTGTGGGCGGCGTGGTGGCTGTCCTGCTCGTCAATCTGGCGTGGAAGCTGTCCGCGCATTCCGCCGTGGCGGTCTTCGTCGTCGTCGGGTCCATGGGACTTGCCGGCGGGTGGATCGCCGTCCTCCTCGTGGTGCCCCTCGTCGTCGGCTGGTCCCGCGTCACGCTCGGGGCCCACACTGCCGGGCAGGTCCTCGCCGGGTACGCCGTCGGTGCCGTCATCGGCGGCGCCTTCGTCCTTGCGATCAGCGACTAGGACACGGCACTCCCGAGGGAGACGCGCCGGGTGCTGAAGCGCCCACGGTGCGCTACGCCGTCCTGGCGGAACAGCCGTCCGCAGCCACCAGCACCCTCCTGACGCCGGGGACGGGAATCCAGTCACCCGAGCCGCTTGGAGCTGTACGCGCGCGGCGTGCGCACCCCTGGGCGCTGCAGCGGAACCCACAGCTTGTAGCGGTCCGCCCGATAGTAGGACACCGAGTAGTCGATCATCGAGCGGGCCACATAGGCGTGCCGCTGGATCCTCAGCAGGGGTGCATTCAGCTCGACATTGAGCAGGCGGGCGATCGACGGTGAGGCTGCCGTCGCCTCGATGGTGTCCTCACCCCATTCCATGACCAGTCCGTACTTCTCGCTCAGCACGTTGTACAGCGAGGTCGGCGGAGGGTCGTCGAGGATGCCGACAACCCGGTGCGCCGGAATGAAGTTCTCGTCGACGCTCATCGGCTCACCGTCGGCAAGGAGCTGCCGACGGAACCGCACCACAGGCTGACCGATATCGATCTGGAGCTCCCGCGCCACGAGCGGCGACGCGCCCTGCTGTTCGAAGGCGAGGACCCGTGCGTCCGGCACCATGCCGCGACGGATCATCTCCTCGGTGTAGGACGTCATCTTCATGTGGAGGTCCATCTTGCTCCTGGCGACGAAGGTCCCAAGCCCGACGATCCGCTCCAGCACCTCCTCGGCGACGAGAGCATCGATGGCCTGCCGGACGGTCATTCTCGCGACACCGAAATACTCGCTCAGCTGCCGCTCGGAGGGGATGGCGGTCCCCGGTTCTCCGTACGTCTCCAGGTATCGCCGCAGGCTCTCGCGGAGCTGCACGTGCTTCGCCTCGTGCGACACCGGGTCCAGCGGCTCGGCGTCGAAGGGACGCGGGAGGATCGTCATGGCCATCCAGCTCCTGTCGTCCTGGTTCCTACCGGCCGACGACGGTGCGGCGGTCGACCGTGGTTAACGCGAAGGGAGCCCGCTCGTGGCGGACTCCCTGTGACGCGATGATGCTGTCGTTCTGCCCTAGTGGGCGTGGTACCCGCGGCTGTATTCGAAGACCCAGCCGACCAGCGCGATCACGGCGAGTCCCATGCCGATGTAGAGGATCCAGAACCCGATGGCGATGCCGAGGAATCCGGTCGCTGCGGACAGGCCGAGAACCAGGGGCCACCAGCTCCAGGGGCTGAAGTGCCCCTGCTCGCCGGAACCCTCGTGGATCTCCGCGTCCAGACGATCCTCCGGTCGCTGCCCGACCCGCTTGCCGGTGAACGCCAGGTAGAAGCCGATCATGCCGGCGAGTCCGCCGACCAGCAGGATCCCGAGGAATCCGACCCATTCGGACCACTCGGTCAGCCAGCCGTAGACGAGGGCGATGGGAACGAAGATCGGCACGCCGATCAGGAACAGGTTCTTCTCGATCCTCATGACTTGGCATCCTGTCGGTCCGCCGAGCCCATGAAGCTCGCGGCGCTGTCGTCCGGCGTGTGCGTCTGCTGCAGCTCCGGGTGGTGCAGGTCGAGAGCAGGGCGCTCGGACCGGATCCGGGGCAGGGAGGTGAAGTTGTGGCGCGGCGGCGGGCAGGAGGTCGCCCACTCCAGCGAGGCACCGAAGCCCCAGGGATCATCGACCTCGACCTTCTTGCCGGTGCGCCACGTGATGTAGACGTTCCAGAAGAAGGGGATCAGTGACGCACCGAGGACGAAGGACCCGACGGTGGAGAACTGGTTCATCGCCGTATAGCCGTCCTCGGGCAGGTAGTCCGCGTAGCGGCGCGGCATGCCTTCGACACCGAGCCAGTGCTGGATCAGGAACGTGGCGTGGAACCCCAGGAACAGCATCCAGAAGTGGATCTTCCCGAGCCGCTCGTTCAGCATCTTCCCGGTGAACTTCGGCCACCAGAAGTAGAAGCCCGCGAACATCGCGAAGACCACGGTCCCGAAGACCACGTAGTGGAAGTGCGCCACGACGAAGTAGGTGTCCGAGACGTGGAAGTCCAAGGGCGGCGACGCGAGGATGATCCCGGTGAGCCCACCGAACAGGAAGGTCACGAGGAAGCCGAGGCTCCAGAGCATCGGGGTCTCGAACGTCAGCGAGCCCCTCCACAGGGTGCCGATCCAGTTGAAGAACTTCACGCCCGTCGGCACCGCGATCAGCATCGTCATGAAGGCGAAGAACGGCAGGAGCACGGCTCCGGTCACGTACATGTGGTGCGCCCAGACCGTCACGGACAGCGCGGCGATGGCGATTGTCGCGTACACCAGGCCCTTGTAGCCGAAGATCGGCTTGCGGCTGAAGACGGGGAAGATCTCGGACACGATGCCGAAGAACGGCAGCGCGATGATGTAAACCTCGGGGTGGCCGAAGAACCAGAATAGGTGCTGCCAGAGGATGGCACCGCCGGCCTCGGGGTCGAAGATGTGCGCCCCGAAGCGCCGGTCCGCACCGAGCGCGAACAGGGCGGCGGCGAGCGGCGGGAAGGCCATCAGAACGAGGATCGCCGTGATCAGCGTGTTCCAGGTGAAGATCGGCATCCGCCACATCGTCATGCCGGGAGCCCGCATGCAGATGATGGTGGTGATGAAGTTGACCGCACCCAGGATGGTGCCGAAGCCCGAGAGGGCGAGGCCGAAGACCCACAGGTCACCACCGACACCCGGGGAGAACGTGGTGCTCGAGAGCGGGGCATAGGCGAACCAGCCGAAGGACGCCGCGCCCTGCGGGGTGATGAAGCCGGACACGGCGATGGTGCTGCCGAACAGGAAGAACCAGAACGCGAGGGCATTCAGTCGCGGGAAGGCCACGTCGGGTGCGCCGATCTGCAGCGGCATGATGACGTTCGCGAAGCCTGCGAAGAGCGGCGTGGCGAACATCAGGAGCATCACGGTGCCGTGCATCGTGAAGAGCTGGTTGTACTGCTCCTTCGTCTGCAGGATCTGCATACCCGGCTCGAACAGCTCGGCGCGGATGATCAGCGCCATCACACCGGCGAAGCAGAAGAACACGAAGGACGCCATCAGGTACATGTACCCAATGGTCTTGTGGTCCGTGGAGGTGATCCAGTTGACGACGATGCGTCCCTTGGACCTCGGAACTACACGGGGAGCGGCGATGGTGCCGGCTTCCTCAAGGGTGTATTCGAAGGTGGACATCAGCTGCTGCTCCTAGCTGGGTCGGTATCGGGATCGTCCTCCGGGTAGGAGTCGCGGTCGTACTCGTCGCCGAGCTGTCCGTCCTCCAGCTGCGCCATCTGTGCGTCGAACTCCTCCTGGGAGACCACCTCGACGTTGAAGAGCATCTCCGAGTGGTACTGCCCGCACAACTCGGCGCACTTGCCCGCGAAGGTGCCCTCCTTGGTGGGCGTGAGGTTGATGTAGTTGGTGCGGCCCGGGTAGAGGTCACGTTTCTGCAGGAACGCGGGGACGAAGAAGGAGTGCTGGACGTCGCGGGCGTTGAGCTGGAGCTCGACGCTCCTGTTGACCGGGAGGTACAGCGTCGGGAGGTTCTCCGGAACACCTTCCTCGCCGTTCAGGCTGCCCTGGACACCGGTGGAGTACTTGTCTTCCTTGACATAGTTGAAGTCCCACGACCACTGCTTGCCGCGGACGTCGACGATGACGTCAGGATCCTCGACGCGGGCGTCGATCGTCGCGATGTCGCGCTCCGTGAAGTAGAAGAACACCAGCACCATGAACAGCGGGATCGTCAGGTAGAAGATCTCCAGCGGCAGGTTGTAGCTCATCTGGCGCGGGTACCCGGTGTCGTTCTTGCGGCGGCGATAGGCGATCATGCACCAGATGATCAGGCCCCACGTGATGATGCCGACGGCGAGCGCCGCGATCCACGAGTTGACCCACAGGTCCGTGATGATGCCGGTGTGGTTGGTGTTGTCCCGGTCTGCCGGAAGCCAGCCCTTTTGGGCTTCAGCCGAACAGCCGGTCAGTAGGAGGGCGCCGACCAGCGAGATGCTGGAGATCTTCGCGATCCTGACGCGCTTGCTACCGGTTCGGTCCTGCGAAATCACAGACGGACCTTCCTTTTCTACGTGCGTTGCCACCCGCTCATGAAGCTGCCCGGGGTGCACATCCAGTTTTACTACTCACTGTAGAGCTTACCCGTAACACCGACGATTCGGTGACATGCAAAAGGCCCGGGAAGCACGTCCAGCGTGCAGTCCCGGGCCTTTCCGCGATGCCGTCCCACCGCGGCTGCGGTGCGGACAGGAGGTCAGTGGAAGGAGTCCCCGCAGGCGCAGGATCCGCCCGCATTCGGGTTGTCGATCGTGAAACCCTGCTTCGAGATGGTGTCCTCGAAGTCGATGGACGCGCCCGAGAGGTAGGGGACGCTCATCTTGTCGACGATGACCTCGACGCCGTCGAAGTCGCGGACGGCGTCGCCGTCGAGCATGCGTTCGTCGAAGTAGAGCTGGTAGATGAGGCCGGAGCAGCCCCCGGGCTGGACTGCGACGCGCAGCCGCAGGTCGGTGCGCCCCTCCTGCTCGAGGAGGCTGCGGACCTTGCCGGCAGCGACGTCGGACAGGTCGACCTCGTGCGCGGGGAGCTCGGTGGTCTCCTCGAGGGAGGCGGTCTCGGTGGTCGAAGTACTCATGGTGTTTCTCCTAGCTCGGACGACAGCATGCCGTGTCCGCTCTCAGTGCTGTCCGCGGTGTCGCGCGCACGGCTTCGTTCCATGGTACGCCGGGCCCGCTCTCGTCATAACGAGGGGACGGGCGGAAACATTTCCACCCGTCCCCTCGGGCACCCACTGTGGGGCGGCCCTCAGGCGCTGAGGCCGCCGTCGTTGATCCGGGCCAGGAGGATGGCTTCGGCGAGGACGGCCTTCCGGAACTCGTCGAGGTGGAGGGACTCGTTGGCGCTGTGCGCGCGCGAGTCCGGGTCCTCGACGCCGGTGATGAGGATCTGCGCGGACGGGAACAGTTCCGTGAGGTCCGCGATGAACGGGATGGACCCGCCCATCCCGGCCTCGACGGCCTTGACGCCCCACGCCTCCTCGAGGGACTCGAGGGCGAGGCGCGAGGCGGGCTCGCTGGTGTCGGTGCTGAAGGGGCTGCCGGTCTCCCCCGGCGTGAAGGTCACGGTGGCACCGAACGGGGCATGTGATTCCACGTGTGCACGAACGGCGTCCATGGCGGCCGCGGGCTGCTGGCCCGGGGCGAGACGGAGGCTGAATTTGGCGCGCGCCCTGGGCAGGAGCGTGTTCGAGGACAGCGCGACGGTCGGGACGTCCATCCCGATGATGGAGAGGGCCGGCTTGTGCCACAGGCGCGACGCGATCGATCCCGTTCCCGCGAGCTGTACGCCCTGGAGCACCGACGCGTCCGAGCGGTAGTCCTGCTCGTCGTAGTCCACGGTCGCGTGGTCGCCGCCGGCGAGTCCCGCGATGGCGACGTCGCCGGCGTCGTCGTGCAGGGTGGCGATGAGGCGCGCGAGGAGGGTCGGTGCGTCGAGCACGGGACCACCGAACATCCCGGAGTGCACGGCGTGGTCGAGGACCTGTACCTCGATGGTGCCGTCGACGAGGCCGCGCAGGCTGGTGGTGAGCGCGGGGACGCCGACCTTCCAGTTGCTGGAGTCGGCCACGATGATGACGTCCGCTGCGAGATCGTCCCGGTAGGTCTCGAGGAAGGAGCGGAAGGTCGGCGAGCCGGCCTCCTCCTCACCCTCGATGAAGAGGGTCACGCCGACGCCGAAGGAGTCGCCGAGCACCTCGCTGAGAGCGGCGAAGGCACCGATGTGGGCCATGATGCCGGCCTTGTCGTCGGCGGCTCCGCGCCCGTACAGCCGACCGTCGCGCTCCGTGGCGACGAAGGGTTCGGACTCCCACAGGTCGGGGTCCCCCGGCGGCTGCACGTCGTGGTGGGCGTACAGCAGGACGGTGGGCCTGCCCTCGGCCGGGGCACGGCGGGCGACGACGGCGGGTCCGCCGGGCGTGCCGTCGTTGTCCACGCGGAGGATGCGCACGTCGTCGATCCCGACGCTGCGGACCAGCGCAGCGACGGCCTCGGCGCTGCGATCGAGTTCGTGGGCGTCGAAGGCGTCCCAGGCGATGCCCTGGATCGCGACGAGATCGGAAAGCTGCTGCACGATCCGCGGGAAGGCCGCATCCACGCTGGCACGGAGGCGGGAGCTGACGGCCGACGGCTCGTCCGGGAGCGCTGGGGAAGTGTTCGAGGAGGTCATGCCGAAAACCCTACACAGCCGGATGATCCGCTCGGCCCTCCCGGTCGTGATCTGTCGCAGGGACGGCGGCGGGCGGGGAGCCGGTATCCTGAGGAGGTGTTCGGACGTAAAGAGAAGACTCCCGCTGCCCCTGCTGTCGTCGACGAGGCCCCGCGCTCCCAGGAAGCCGTGCGTGCGCAGGGCAAGGGAGCGCCGACGCCCAGGCGCAGCGTGCAGGAGGCAGCGCGGAAGCGCCCTCTCGTCCCGAACGATCGCAAGGCGGCCCGGGAGCAGAGCCGGTCGACCGTGCGGGACGAACGGGCGAGGATGCGCCAGGCGCTCGACACCGACGACGAGAAGTACCTGCCCCTGCGGGACAAGGGGCCGAACCGGCGGTACATCCGCCAGTTCGTCGACGCCCGCGTCAACATCGGCGAGTTCCTGATGATCGCGGCGCTGGTCTTCGTGATCCTCAGCTTCTTCCAGTCCCTCGCCGTGCAGAGCGCGGTCCTGATGGCGTTCTGGGTGCTGATCGTCGCCGTGGTGGTCGACTGCGTGCTGCTGCGGCGCAAGCTGAAGAAGAAGCTGACGGAGAAGTTCGGGTCGCCGAACCAGGGCGACCTCTGGTACGGCGTGACGCGTGCGCTGCAGTTGCGCAGGCTCCGGCTGCCGAAGCCCCAGGTGAAGCGCGGCCAGTACCCCTCCTGACCTCCCGCGGGAGGCGTCGAGGACGCTCCCTGCTCAGCAACGTCACGAGCCGGGCCTTCGGGCCCGGCTCGTCGCGTCTTCGACGATGGTCGCCCACGGACGAAGGCCGCCTGGTCCAGCGGACGCGAGGCCTCAGGCGCCCGAGCGTGCCAGCCCGCGGTTGATCCGCCGGGCCCAGAACGGGCCCTCGTAGAGGAACGCCGTGTACCCCTGGACGAGGGTGGCTCCTGCGTCGAGGCGTTCCCTGACGTCCTCGGGTGTCTCGACTCCCCCGACGGCGATGATCGCCAGACCGTCGCCGACCGCCGCGCGGAGCCGCTTCAGCACCTCGAGCGAGCGCGCCTTGAGGGGTGCACCGCTCAGGCCGCCGACCCCCTTCGACATGACGGTCGCAGCGTCGGTGGCCAAGTTCTCGCGGGTGATCGTGGTGTTCGTCGCCACGATGCCATCGAGACCGAGGTCCAGGGCGAGGGCACCGACGTCGTCGATGTCCTGATCGGTGAGATCCGGCGCGATCTTCACGAGGAGGGGGACGTGTCGACCGGCGGCCGAGTCCGCCGTCGACCGGACGGCTTCGAGCAGGGGCCGCAGCGACTCGACGCTCTGCAGCAGGCGGAGACCGGGTGTGTTCGGCGAGGAGACGTTGACGACGAGGTAGTCGGCGACGGGAGCCAGCTGCTCGGCACTCACGAGGTAGTCGGCGACCGCGTCGACGAGGTCCACCTTCTTCGTCTTCCCGATGTTCACGCCGACCACGGGTCGGGTTCGGTGCCCGTAGCGGCGGGTGAGCCTGGTCCTCGCGGTCCGCAGGCGCGGGGCGACGGCGGCAGCGCCGTCGTTGTTGAAGCCCATGCGATTGATCACGGCACGGTCATCGACGAGCCGGAACAGGCGCGGGGCCGGGTTCCCCGGCTGCGCCTGCCCGGTGATGGTGCCGATCTCCACGTGGCCGAACCCGAGCGCGGTCAGGGAGAGGATGCCCTTTCCTGCCTTGTCGAAACCGGCGGCCAGTCCGAACGGCGATGGGAAGTCCACGCCGAACGCCGTGGTCGCGAGGCCGGGGTGCGGTGCACAGAAGCGGCGCAGGGCCCAGCCTGCCGGGGTGAGGTCGGCGGCACGGATGAGGGCGAACCCGATCCTGTGCGCCTTCTCGGCGTCCATCCCGGAGAAGACGATCCGGAAGAAGGTCGGGTAGATGCGCATGGTCCCAGAATTCCACGCTCCGTCGCCCCGGACCAACTCGCCGGCCGTCATCGGTTCCATGCCGGACAGCTGCAGCCGACCCGCTGCGCACGCGGTACTGTCGCTGCATGGACGATCCCTGGGTGGAGGACATCCTCGGCGAAGACTTCCGGGCCCTGACCCTGCACCTCGAGCCCGACGACGAGGGCCCGCGGGTGGCCACGCTCGTCGCCTACGAGCCGGTGGGCGGGACCGCCACTGCAACTGCGCCGGGAACCGGTCCACAGGACGATCCGCCGGCCCGCGCAGTCCTGTACCTGCACGGCTTCAGCGACTACTTCTTCCACCGGGAGCTCGCCGCAGCCCTGCACCGGTGCGGGTGGGCCTTCTTCGCCCTTGACCTGCACAAGTACGGGCGCAGCCTCCGTCCCGGCCAGACTCCCGGTTTCACCACCTCCCTCGACGAGTACGACGCCGACCTGGAGGCCGCCGTCGCAGCCCTCGGCAGGCGCATCGCGGGCCGTGCCCGGTGGGGCCCCGATGATCCGGCGCCGGGGTCCGTGGACCTCGTCCTGATGGCGCATTCGACTGGCGGCCTGACGGCGGCGCTCTGGGCGGCGCGGCATCCCGGCCGGGTGGCAGGCCTGGTCCTCAACAGCCCCTGGTTGGAGGCGCAGGGCAGCGCACTGCTGCGCTCCGCGGCACAGGGCATCCTCGACACCGTCTCCCGCCGACGGCCCAAGGCGCGCCTGCGCCTGCCCGAGCTCGGCTTCTATTTCAGGAGCATCAGCGATACGCGCGACGGCGAGTGGCCCATCGATGCGGCCTGGCGACCGGAGGCCGGCTTCCCGATCAGGGCGGGCTGGCTGGCAGCGGTCCTCGCGGGTCACGCCGCGGTGGCCCGGGGTATCGCGATCGACGTTCCGGTCCTCGTCCTGTGCTCGGCGGCGTCGACCCTCAGCACCACGTGGAGTGATGCCATGCTGCGCACCGACAGCGTCCTGGACGTGTCGGCGATGGTGCGGCGAGCAGCGGAACTGGGCCACACGGTGACCATCCGGCGGCTGCAGGACGCGCTGCACGACGTCTTCCTGTCCCGGCGCGATGTGCGCGAACAGGCCATCGACACCGTGGAGTGGTGGCTCGAGGCCTCGGTGCCACCCCTTCGCACCGCCCGCACAACTCCCCGCTGACGGGGTCCGACCGCCTTCGCGCGGTCGGGACCCTGGCGGAACGCCCGTCACCTCAGGAGGACGTCCGCTCCGCCGACGCCTGATCCACGGCTCCGCCGTATCGGCGATCGCGCGCGGCGTACTCCTCGATCGCCCGCCAGAGCGTGCGTCGATCGACGTCCGGCCACAGCGTGTTCATGAAGACCATCTCGGCATAGGCCGACTGCCAGAGCATGAAGTTGGACAGCCGCTGCTCCCCGGAGGTCCGGAGGAAGAGGTCGACGTCGGGCAGATCGGGTTCGTCGAGGTACCGCTGGATGGTCTTCTCGCTCACCGACGACGCCTTCAGCCTGCCCGCCGCGACGTCCTCGGCGATGGCCCTCGCCGCGTCCGCGATCTCCGCACGGCCCCCGTAGTTGACGCACATGGTGAGCGTGCAGGTGGTGTTCGCGACCGTGTGGCGCTCGGCCTCCTCCAGTTCGCGGATCACGGACTGCCACAGCCGGGGCCGCCGCCCGGACCAGCGGATACGGACCCCCCACTGGTTCAGCTGGTCGCGCTGGCGCCGCAGGACGTCCTTGTTGAAGCCCATCAGGAACCGGACCTCCTCGGGGGACCGCTTCCAGTTCTCGGTGCTGAAGGCATAGACCGAGACGTGCTTGACGCCGATCTCGATCGCGCCGGCCATGACATCCAGCAGGGCCGCCTCGCCGGCGCGGTGCCCCTCGGTGCGCGGCAACCCGCGTTCGTTGGCCCAGCGCCCGTTGCCGTCCATGACGATCGCCACGTGCCCGGGAACGAACTGCGCGGGAATCGACGGCGCCCGCTCGCCGCTCGGGTGCGGCCAGGGTGCTACGGATCCGTCGGGCTTCATACACGCTCCACATGTTTGAGGGAGGCGACCCCGCGTTCGAGGTGCCATTGCAGGTAGGCCGCGACCAGGCCGGCCGCTTCGCGCCGGGCCGCGGCCTCCGAGGTGTCGGCGACCGTCCAGTCCCCGGTCAGGAGGGCGCCGAGCAGCGCCATGGTGGACGACGACGGCGACGCCGCTCCCGGCGGCCTGCAGTCGGGACAGACGGCCCCGCCGAGCGGTGCGGAGAACGCGGAGTGCGGTCCGGGCGCGGCGCAGCGCGCACAGTCCGTGAAGCTGGGAGCCCATCCCGCGGTGGCCAGGGCGCGCAGGAGATAGGAGTCGAGGATGAGCTCGGACGGGTGCAGGTTGCGGCTGAGTGCGGAGAACGCGCCGGCTACCAGGGCGTACTGCGCTCCCCCGGTCTCGCCGATGTCCGTGAGCCGCTCGGCGGTCTCGGCGATCGCGGTCGCTGCCGTGTAGCACCCGTAGTCGGAGGCGATCCCGTGGCCGTAGAGCCCCTTCGTCTCGACCTGGGTGATGACATCGAGGGTGCGGCCCCGCGCCAGCTGCAGGTCGACCGACATGAAGGGCTCCAGCCTCGAGCCGAACTTGCTGCTGGTGCGGCGGACCCCCTTGGCGACGGCCCGCACCTGCCCCTGGTCACGGGTCAGCAGCACGATGATGCGATCCGCCTCGCCGAGCTTGTACGTGCGCAGCACCACTCCGTGGGTGCGGTAGGTACGCGAGGCCGACGAGGAAGTCACGTCCCCATTCTTCCACCTGCCACCCCCGCGCCGGCCGAGCGGCACGGGGGCGGCAGGTGCGGCGATGCCGGGCCCGGCAGAAGGACCCGGCCGCGCGGCGCGATGGATCAGGCGGCGTCGCGGATGGCGCGGTTGACGGCCGAGACGACGGCCTTCAGCGCGGCCATCGTGGTGTTGGCGTCGATCCCGACGCCCCACAGCACCCGCTCGCCCACGGCGCACTCCACATACGCCGCAGCGCGGGCGTTGCCGCCGGAGGACAGCGCATGCTCGGTGTAGTCCAGCACCCTGACGTCCACGCCGTCCTCCCCGAGGATGGTCAGGAGTGCGTCGATGGGACCATTGCCCGTGGAGGACCTGCGCTGCTGCACTCCGTCCACCAGCAGGGTGGCGACGAGCTTGAACGCGCCGTCCTCGGCCGTGTCGGTGTTGACCGAGGTCAGTTCGTAGTGGCCCCAGGTCTCTGAGCCGCCCTCCGCACGGGTCGGCAGGTACTCGTCCTGGAAGACAGACCACAACTGGGCGCCGCTGACCTCCCCGCCCTGCGTCTCGGTGCGGCGCTGGATGACGCCGGAGAACTCGATCTGCGCGCGGCGCGGCAGGTCGAGGCTGTGCTCGTTCTTCAGCAGGTACGCCACACCGCCCTTGCCGGACTGGGAATTGACGCGGATGACCGCCTCGTAGGACCGGCCGATGTCCTTCGGGTCGATGGGCAGGTAGGGGACCGCCCACGGCAGGTCGTCCACCCCCACACCCGCTGCGGCGGCGTCGCGCTCCATGCTCTCGAAGCCCTTCTTGATGGCGTCCTGGTGGGAGCCGGAGAAGGCGGTGAAGACGAGGTCGCCGCCGTACGGGGAGCGCTCGGGCACGCTGAGCTGGTTGCAGTACTCGGCCGTGCGGCGGATCGAGTCCATGTCGGAGAAGTCGATCTGCGGGTCGATGCCCTGGCTGAACAGGTTCATGCCGAGCGTCACGAGGTCCACGTTGCCGGTCCGCTCACCGTTCCCGAAGAGGCAGCCCTCGATCCGGTCCGCGCCGGCCAGGTAGCCGAGTTCGGCGGCGGCGACGCCTGTCCCCCGGTCGTTGTGCGGGTGCAGCGACAGGATGATGCTGTCCCGGTCGGCGAGGTTGCGGCTCATCCACTCGATGGAGTCGGCGTACACGTTGGGTGTGGCCATCTCGACGGTCGCGGGGAGGTTGAGGATCATCTGCCGGTCGGCGGAGGCCTCGAAGACGGCGGAGACCTCGTTGCTGATGCGAGCGGCGAACTCGAGCTCGGTGCCCGTGAAGGACTCGGGCGAGTACTCGTAGGTGATCCGGGTGTCACCCATGGTCTCCTCGAACTTGCGGCACAGGCGCGCACCCTGCGTCGCGATGTCGATGATGCCGTCCTGGTCCTGGTTGAAGACGACCCGTCGCTGGAGGACCGAGGTGGAGTTGTAGAGGTGGACGATCGCCCGGTCCGCTCCCTCGAGGGACGCGTAGGTCCGTTCGATCAGGTGCTCGCGGGACTGTGTCAGCACCTGGATGGTGACGTCGTCGGGAATGCGGTCACCCTCGATCAGCTGCCGGACGAAGTCGAAGTCGGTCTGCGAGGCGGACGGGAAGCCGACCTCGATCTCCTTGTAGCCCATGCGGACCAGGAGATCGAACATCTTGTGCTTGCGCTCCGGGTTCATCGGATCGATGAGGGCCTGGTTCCCGTCGCGGAGGTCGACGGCGCACCAGCGGGGTGCCTTCGTGATCGTGCGGTCGGGCCAGGTGCGGTCCGGGAGCTCGACCGTGATCTGGTCCTGGAACGGCATGTACTTGCCGAACGGCATTCCGGAGGTCTTCTGAGCGTTATCCATGAACATCGGCCTTGTCTGTGGGAGGTGAGGTGCTGGCGGCCGGGCATCGCGGACTCCGCGGCGAGGGGTGGCCAGTAGCTCTACAGCGTCCTAGGCCTCGCCGCGGCACCGAAGGAGAGTCGTCTGTGCGCGCACTCCGTCACCCTAGCACGGCACCTAGGATGGGTTCCGGGGCGCTCGGACGGGCGTCGTCCTGCGCTGCACCACGGAGAACCAGGAGCCGATCTTGACCATCAGCACGTTCGATCCAGCCCATCTCGACGGGACCACCCGTCCCCAGGACGATCTCTTCCGGCATGCCAACGGCGTGTGGCTGAAGGACGCCGTGATTCCCGAGGACCGCCCGCTCGCCGGGTCCTTCACCGCACTGCGCGACGCCTCGGAGCTCGCCGTCCGGGCGATCATCGAGGAGGCCGCCGCACGATCGGCGGACGGTGCCGGTGCGGCCGCGGACGGGATCGACGCGAAGCTGGGCACGCTCTATGCGGACTTCATGGACGCGGACCGCGTCACCCGGAACGGTTCGACGCCGGTCCTGCCCCTGCTCGAGCGCATCTCCGCCGTGACGACGGCCGATGAACTGGTGGGCCTCAGCGCAGGCCTGTCGCGCTCGGGCGTGCAGGGCCTCCTCGCGCCGTACGTCAGCAACGACGCCGGGAACCCGACCCGCTACCTGCTGCACCTGTACCAGTCCGGACTGGGCCTGCCGGACGAGTCCTACTACCGCGAGGACGGCTTCGCCGAGACACGGCAGAAATACCAGGCACTCCTCGAGCAGCTGTTCGTGCTCGTCGACGCTCCCGACGCCGCCGGCGCGGCCGCGCGGGTCGTCGCACTGGAGACACGCCTCGCGTCCTCGTCGATGGGCTCGGTGGAGCGTCGGGACCCCCAGAAGACCTACAACCTCCTCGGGCACGGGGACCTCGAGGATCTCTCCCCGCACCTGGTGCCCTGGCTCTCCACGGGGACCGACACTGCGGCGCAGTACGCCGAGCTCGTGGTGAACCAGCCCGACTTCGTGCGCGGGCTGGACGCCGCACTCCGCGAGGAGGAGCTCGGGACGTGGCGTGAGTGGCTCGCGAGCCGCGTCCTGCTGCACGCATCCGACTACCTCGACGATCGCTTCGTCGACGCGACCTTCGCGTTCTACGGCACCCACCTCGCCGGGACCCCGCGCCTGAAGGACCGATGGAAGCGCGGGGTCGCCCTCGTGGAGGGAGCGATGGGCGAGGCGATCGGCCAGAAGTACGTCGAGCGGCACTTCCCCGCCACCCACAAGGAGGCGATGCTGGCTCTCGTCCGGAACCTCATCGCGGCCTACGGGACGAGCATCCGCGGCCTCTCGTGGATGACCGACGAGACCCGGTCGAGGGCCCTCGAGAAGCTCGCGCAGTTCACCACGAAGATCGGGTACCCGGAGGAGTGGATCGACTACGCCCCGCTCGAGGTGATCCCCGCGGACCTGTATGCCAACGTCCTCCGTGCCGCGGAGTTCGAGCACAGCCGGCAGCTGGGCAAGCTCGGCGGACCCATCGACCGTGGCGCGTGGCTCATGACGCCGCAGACCGTCAACGCCTACTACATGCCGACCATGAACGAGATCGTGTTCCCGGCGGCGATCCTGCAGCCGCCGTTCTTCGACATCGAAGCCGACGACGCCGTGAACTACGGCGCGATCGGCGCGGTCATCGGTCACGAGATCGGACACGGTTTCGACGACAAGGGCTCGCAGTTCGACGGGACCGGGATGCTGTCCAACTGGTGGAGCGAGGACGACCGGAAGGCCTTCGACGAACTCACGGGCCGCCTCGTCGCCCAGTACGCCGCCCTCGAGCCCTCGGAGGTCCCGGGGCAGGCGGTCAACGGCGAACTGACCCTCGGCGAGAACATCGGCGACCTCGGCGGACTCGGGATCAGCTACCGGGCGTATCTCCTCAGCCTCGAGGGCAGGGAGGCACCCGTGGTCGACGGCCTCACGGGGACGCAGCGCTTCTTCCTCTCCTGGGCCACGTGCTGGCAGCAGAAGATCCGCCCCGAGGAGGCCCGGCGTCGGCTGACCGTGGACCCGCACTCCCCCAACGAGTTCCGCTGCAACCAGGTGGTACGGAACCTCGACGAATTCCACGAGGCCTTCGGCGTGGGTGAGCAGGACCGCCTGTGGCTCGGGCCGGAGGACCGCGTCCGCATCTGGTGACGCAACGGGAGGTCCGCCCGTCGGCTCGGGGCCGGACCTCCCCGGGGCACGGACCCCGGTCGTGCGCGGTTCGCGGCTACAGCCCCGAGGATGCCTGGCAGGTGATCTGGTCGGCGGTCTGGCCGTCGAGCTCGTTCCCGAGTGGGGGGACGACGACGGCGGAGCCGGTCGCGAGATCCGCTCCGACCTGCACCTGGACCCCGACGAGACCCGGATCGGCGATAACGTTCGCCGTGGCGACCCCGAAGCGCGTCGCCACGTCCGCTGCGGCGGCGTCGTAGCCCGGTCCGTAGACCACGAGGGTGGTCTCCGCAGGCACCGACTCGAACGTCGTCGCCTGCGTGTACCCGGCCTCGAGGACCAGCCGCTGCACCTCTGCAGCGCGGCCCGCGTCCGTCGTCGCGTTCACGACGAGCAGCGGCACGGATGCAGGGTCGAAGGCCGGTGCCTCGGGTGTGGCAGGAGCATCGGAGGGGTCCGGCGTCGTCCCCGGTGCGGAGGGTGCGGACGGTACCGCGCTCTCCTCGGTCAGGCCACGATCCTCGCGCAGCGCATCGAACAGGGGTGCTGCCGCCGCTTCGTCGATCACGAGGCGGTTCGGATCCTGGTCCCAGGGCTGCACCGGGACCGTCACGAATGCCATGTTGCCGAGGTCCACGTCCTTGAGCCGGTCGGCGATCTTCAGGATCTCCGCAGGCTGGGACAGGCCTTCATCCACCGTGAGGTTCCGCGTGACCACGTCCGCGATGGAGTAGAGCTTGGGCAGGTTGGTGAGGGTACCCTCTGCACGCACCTTGCGGGCGAGCGACGCCATGAACGACTGCTGGGCAGCGATCCGGCCGATGTCCCCTCCGTCACCGAAGCTGTGGCGCGTCCGGAGGAACGCGAGGGCCTGGTCGCCCTCCACCTCACTGGTTCCCGCGGGCAGCCTCAGGCCCGAGAACTCGTCGTCGACCGGTTCCTGAACGCAGACCTCGACACCGCCCACCTCGGACGAGAGCTCGCTGACCGCAGTGAACCCCGCCATCATGAAGTGGTCGACGGAGAGCCCCGTCAGGTCGTTGATCGCGGCGACGGTGCAGCCGGGACCGCCCTCGTTCAGTGCCGCGTTGAGCTGGCCCAGCTCCTGGGCCTCCGACGGCCGCCCCGTGTCGGGGTTCACGCACGCGGGCAGCGGAACGAGGAGGTCCCGCGGGAACGAGACGACCGTGACGTTCTCCCGATCGGCCGAGAGGGTCAGGAGCATCATCACGTCCGAGTTGCCCTCGCCCGAGGAGTCGCTCTCGTCACCGAAGAAGCCGCCCGAGTTGCCCGTCCTCGTGTCGGAGCCGAGGATCAGGATCTGGAGGGGATCCGTGCTCGAGTCGACGGGAAGCGCGGACTCCTGGCCCTCCGCGAGATTGAGCGGCATCGTGACGACGTTGGACTGGAGCCTGAAGACCTGGACCCCGACGAAGGCGACGGTCGCGACGATCAGCGTCGTCATGACGAGGGCCGTGATCTTCAGTCCGCGGTGGTGCGGGGCGTGCCCGAGGTGGCGGCCGACCGGACCGTCGCCGTCGGTCGTGTCGCTGATCCCGCCGTCTCCGACCGACGGGTCACCCGACGCGCCGGACGGCGGGACGTCGACGCGGTCGGCGCCCTCGGGTGGCTGTCGGCGGGTCATGCCCGGGCTCCTTCGGATGGCTGGACGATTCGGATCATTCTGTCACCGTCCGGACGGCCGGGCGCGCGATGCGCCCGTGGCGCTCCCGAACGTGATGGAGGGACCTGCTCGCCGATGATCCACGCCGTGCGTGACAGGACCCCGCTGAGGTGCCAACGACCGGGGCAGGTCGTTGGTGCCCGTCAGAAGCCGAGCTTGACGAGCTGCTTGGGGTCGCGCTGCCAGTCCTTGGCGACCTTCACGTGGAGGTCCAGGTAGATCCGCGTCCCGAGCAGCGCCTCGATCCCCCGCCGCGCGTTGGTGCCCACCTCGCGGAGGCGGGCACCACCCTTCCCGATGATGATGGCCTTCTGGGACGGCCGCTCGACATACAGGTTCACATGGACGTCCAGCATCGGATTGTCCTCGCTGCGCCCCTCGCGGGGAATCATCTCCTCGACGACGACGGCGAGGGAGTGCGGCAGCTCGTCACGCACTCCCTCGAGGGCCGCCTCCCTGACCAGTTCGGCGACCATGATCGCCTCCGGCTCGTCGGTGAGCTCACCGTCCGGGTACAGGACGGGCGATTCGGGCATGTGCCGGCTGAAGACGTCGGCCACCGTGTCCACCTGGAACCCGTCCGCCGCGGAGACGGGAACGATGTCGGCCCACCCCTCCGGCCCGGCAACATCGGTGCCGAGCGTGGCGACGGCCAGGAGCTGTTCGGTCAGCGCCCTGCGATCCACGAGGTCCGTCTTGGTGACGACGGCGATCAGCGGCTTGCGGCGCAGGCGTGCGAGCTGTTCGGCGATGAAGCGGTCGCCGGGGCCGATCTTCTCGTTCGCGGGGAGGCAGAAGCCGACGGCGTCGACCTCGGCGAGCGTGTCCGCGACGAGGTCGTTCAGGCGCTGCCCGAGCAGCGTCCTCGGCCGGTGCAGGCCGGGCGTGTCGACGAGGACGATCTGCGCGTCCTCCCGGTTCACGATTCCACGGATGGTGTGGCGGGTCGTCTGGGGCTTGGCCGAGGTGATGGCGACCTTCTGCCCCACCAGGGCGTTGGTGAGGGTCGATTTCCCGGCGTTCGGGCGTCCGACGAGCGAGACGAACCCCGCCCTGTGCTTAGCGTCGCTCATGGTCTGCCTCTGTCGTCTCTCGTTCGTGGTGCTCGGTGTTGATGGGCGCGATGCGGTGCGCGATCACGTGCGAGACCCTGTTGCGTCGACCCTCCACGCGCTCGGCCCGTAGACCGATACCGTCTATTGTGACCTCCGACCCGACGATCGGCACCCTGCCCAGGGTCTTCGCGAGCAACCCTCCGACGGTGTCGACCTCCTCGTCATCGAGATCGAGGCCGAAGAGCTCCCCGAGGTCGTCGATCCCCATCCGCGCACTCACGCGGAATTCGCCGTCGTCGAGCCTCTCCTGCTCCGGTACCTCCGAGTCGTACTCGTCGACGATCTCGCCGACGATCTCCTCGATCAGGTCCTCCAGCGTGACCAGACCCGCGGTGCCGCCGTACTCGTCGATGACGATGGCCACGTGCGTGGACTCCCGCTGCAGCTCCCGCAGGAGGTCGCCCACGGGCTTCGACTCGGGGACGTACCGGGCAGGCCTGCATTCGGCGTCGACCGATCGCACGAGATGGGAGGCAGGCCTGCCGTGGAGGCTGGCCACGACGTCCTTGAGGTAGAGCAGACCCTTGATGTCGTCCGAACTCTCGCCGATCACGGGGATCCTCGAATAGCCGGAGCGGAGGAACAGGGACATCGCCTGGCTCAGCGTCGAGCCGGACTCGATGGTGACCATGTCGGTGCGCGGGACCATGACGCTGCGGACCTTCGTATCGCCGAGTTCGAACACCGAGTGGATGAGTTCGGCCTCGTTGTCCTCGATCATCTCGGCATCGGAGGCACGCGAGAGCAGTTCCCTGAACTCCTCCTGCGTGAAGAAGGCCGCCTCATCCCGCGCGGCCCCCGGCGTGATCGCGCTGCCGATGCGGACCAGCCAGCGCGGGACAGGGCCGAGCAGGGCACGGAGGAACGCCACCAGGCCGGCCGTCAGGCGGACGACGGTCGCGGCGTGCATCCGTCCGAGCTGGCGCGGGGACACGCCGACGATCACGAACCCGATGGCTGCCATCACCGCTGTGGCGAGGAGTCCTGCCAGCCAGATGCTGTCCAGCAGATCGTGGAAGAGGATCGCCACCGCGACGGCGCCGGCCATCTCGAACCAGACCCGCCAGAACCGCAGGGCGTGCATGTGGGCCACGGGGGCGTCCAGGATGCGACGCAGGGACGAGGTCCGCGAGCCCTGGACGAGGGCTTCGCCCTCCTGTCGTGGCAGGTAACTGAAAGCTGCTTCGGCCGCCGTGACGAGTGCAGCGGTCAGGGCGAAGAGCAGGCCCATGAGCCCGAGGAGCCAGATGGTCAAGCGCGGGTCTCCCGGGGGGCGTCGCCACCGAGGAAATCGGCGAGCAGTTGGCGCTGCAGGCCGAACATCTCCTTCTCCTCGTCGGGCTCCGCGTGGTCGAACCCGAGAAGATGCAGGATGCCGTGGGTGGTCAGCAGCAGGAGCTCGTCCCGCGTCCCGTGGCCTGCTGCCGCACCCTGCGCGGCGGCCACCTCGGGGCAGAGCACGATGTCACCGAGGAGCCCCGCGGGTGTCACCCGGCCCGCGGTCCCCGGCCGGAGTTCATCCATCGGGAAGGAGAGCACGTCGGTGGGGCCCGGCTCGTCCATCCACTCGATGTGGAGTTTCTCCATCGCTGCGGTGTCCACGAGGATGACGGACAACTCGGCCTCGGGATGGATGAACAGGGATTCGAACAGGAAGTTGGTCAGGCGGACGAGGGATTCCTCGTCGACGTCGTAGCCGGACTCGTTGTTGACCTCGACGCTCATCGGCCGGTCACCGGGCGGCCGGAGCGCTGCTGGTTGCCGCGCTGCTCCTCGTCCCAGGCGCTGTAGGCGCTGACGATGTCGCCCACGAGGCGGTGGCGCACCACGTCCGAGGCGTCGAGTTCGCTGAAGTAGACGTCGTCGACGTCGCGCAGGATCTCGCTCACGATCCGCAGTCCGGAACTGGTGCCGTTGGGCAGGTCCACCTGCGTGACGTCGCCGGTCACGACCATCTTGGACCCGAACCCGAGGCGCGTGAGGAACATCTTCATCTGTTCCGGCGTCGTGTTCTGCGCTTCGTCGAGGATGATGAAGGCATCGTTGAGCGTCCGGCCGCGCATGTACGCGAGGGGCGCCACCTCGATCGTGCCGGCGGCCATCAGGCGCGGGATCGAGTCGGGGTCCATCATGTCGTGGAGGGCGTCGTACAGCGGGCGGAGATACGGATCGATCTTGTCGTTGAGCGTTCCGGGCAGGAAACCGAGACGCTCCCCTGCCTCGACGGCGGGCCGGGTGAGGATGATCCGGTTGACCTCCTTCTGCTGCAGGGCCTGCACCGCCTTGGCCATCGCCAGGTAGGTCTTGCCGGTACCCGCCGGTCCGATGCCGAAGACGATCGTGTTGCGGTCGATCGCTTCGACGTAGGTGCTCTGGTTCAGGGTCTTCGGGCGGATCGTCTTCCCGCGGGAGGACAGGATGTTGACCGAGAGCACCTCCGAGGGGCGTGCGGCGCTCTGCGTCTTGAGCATCGTCACGAGCTGCTCGAGCACCTGCGGGGAGACGGTCGCGTTGTTGCTCGCCATGGTGCGGATCTCGCTGACGAGGCGCTCGGTGCGCAGCACGTCGGCAGACGGTCCGGAGATGGTGAGCTCGTTGCCCCTGGCCTGGAGGCCGACGCCGGGGAAGGACTCCTCGATCAGGCGGAGGGCCTCGTCATTGGAGCCCAGTGCCTGCACCATCTGCTCCGTCGAGTCGAAGTAGACGGTCCTCGTATCAAGTCCTGCCACGTTGATCCCTGTTGAAGATTCGCTCATAGCTCGGCCGTGCGGCCTTCGATCGCCCCTCGTTCGCGTTGTCGTCCTGGCTCCGTACCCTGCGTGCCGCGGCTGTGTCCACCCGTTCACGGCGAACCGGTTCGGCCTGGGACAGAGAACTTAATCGTACGTCATAGGCACGGCGCAGCAGGGGCCGATGCTCCGGGGGCACCAGGGCTCCCGATGCATCCCGAGGGCTGCCGACCCAGCCGGTTCCCGTCGCGAATCGGCAACGGCTTCGTATCGATCCGGTTTCAGTCCTCCACACCCCTCGTATTCCTGCCGGGCCGCCGTTCGGGCTGTGCCAAGCTGATGCAGGTTCGGCAGGGGTAACCCGTTCCGTGGCCGGCCTGGCGAGAGCACCCTCCGTGCCCGCTCGTCACCCGAGAATCTCGTACCGATCGACCCATCGCGCCCTTCAAGCGCCTGACGGAAAGGGGCCAGCATGAACAGCCAGGACCCCCTCCGGCAGAGCAGGCTCGGCCTCCGCGGGATCCTGCTCGTCTCCGGCGGCGTCCTCGTGGCGAGCAGTGTCTTCCTCCTCCCGAATCTCGACGTGTTCGAGGGCAGTGCCGCGAGGACGGATCTCGCCCGGCCGATCGAGGCCTCCGGTCCGGGGACCGTCAGCGGCACCCCGTCCGAGGAAGCCCTGAAATCGCAGGGGGCCGCTGCGGGGCCGGCGGCGACCTCACGGCCGCTCGTGCCGGTCTACTGGCTGGGTGATGTGACCGGGTCGGACAGGCTGTTCCGGGAGTTCCTGCCCTCCCCTGCGGCATCGAGCGGTGATCCCATCTCCGAGGCCGTGCGGATCATGACCGAGGGCGAACCCCTGGACCCCGACTACACCTCCCCCTGGGATCCCGCCTCGAGCATCAGTTCCTCCGTCTCGACGAGGAACGTCATCACCCTCGACATCTCCTCCGACGCGCTGTCGCAGCGCCTCGACGAGGAGGATGCCCGGCTGGCACTGCAGCAACTCGTGTTCACGGCGACGGCGGCAGCGTCGGACGGCGGTCTCATCACGGGCGGTGAGGCCAGCTCGGTCGTGGTGCTGGTCGACGGGACCGCCGACTACCGTGCCTTCGGATCGGTGGACCTTGGCGGACAACTGACCAGGGACACCGGCGTCCTCGCTCCGGTGTGGATCATCGACCCGCAGCAGGGCGTCGAACTCGGCAGGGAGAGCTTCACCGTCCATGGGCTGGGACCGGCGGGAGACGACTCCGTGGTCTGGCGCATCGACCGCAGGACCGAGGGCTCTGCCGGCGGCACGGACCTGTTCCTGGACGGCGTGGTCGAGATCGTGCCCGCCGACGGCGCGCCGGGCGCCTACTCCTTCGCTGTCGGCCTGCCTCCGGGGAGCTACGACATCACGGTCTCGGCAGGAACCGGCGAGGGCGTTGCTGAGGACTCGAAGTCCGTCGTGGTCCGCTGACCGGATCTGTGACGGTGCCGCGCGGGTACCAGCGCCCGGGCAGGTGACCGAGCGACTACCAGCGCCCCAGCAGGTGGTTCAGCAGGACGAGCGCCGCCGGACCGGCGGACGATGACCGGAGCACGTGCGGCCCCAGCCGCGCGCTCTCGGCGCCCGCGGACCGCAGCTTCCCGAGTTCCGCGTCGCCGATCCCACCCTCGGGTCCGACGACGACGGCCGTGGTCGACGGCCCGTCGAGTCCGCCGGTGCTGCGGAGCACGTCGAGGTGATCGGACAGCGAGGCGTGGGCGTCCTCGTGCAGCACGATGACGTGGTCGACCGCGGCGGCCCAGGCGATGAGCCCGGCGGTGTCCATGACGGGCAGGACGTCGGGGACGAACGAGCGCCGCGACTGCTTCGACGCCGCATTCACGAGGGACAGCCACTTCTGCCGGCCCTTCTCCGCCTTCTCGCCGCGCCAGCGCACGATGCTCCGCTCGGCATGCCACGGCACCACCGCGTCGACCCCGAGTTCTGTCGCCGCCTCCACCGCCTGTTCGTCGCGGCCGGCCTTCGCCAGGGCCTGGACGAGGACGAGGCGGTGCAGGGGTGCGGGGTCCTGCCCGGCAGTCTCGACGGTGAGCTCGACCGTCCCTGCTCCGACGGCCACGATGACACCGGTCAGGCGGTACCCCGTCGAGTCCGAGACATCGATCCTCTCGCCCTGGCCGAGTCGACGCACCGTGGCGGCATGGCGTCCCTCGTCTCCCCCGAGGACGAAGGGGCCCCCAGGGCAGGCGGAACGGACCTCGGTGCCCGGCGCGAAGAACAGCGGACGCGTCATGGTCAGCGGTTCCCGAGCCGCTCCCGCAGACGGGCGAACACGCCGGAGCCGTTGCTCGCCAGCTGACCGTCGGTGTACTCCTCGTTCCGGAGCTCGGCGAGCTTCCGGAGGAGTTCCTCCTGCTGGTGGTCGACGTTGCGCGGCGTCTCGACGTTGAGGTGGACGCGGAGGTCTCCCCTGCCCTGGTTGCGCAGGTGCGTGACGCCGAGCCCCCGCAGGGTCAGGATCTCCCCGGACTGCGTGCCCGGCTTGATCATCAGCTCCTGGTCGCCGTCGAAGGTGTCCAGGTGGACGGAGGTACCGAGCGCCGCCGCCGTCATGGGGACACTGAGCGTCACGTGGAGGTCGTCGCCGTCGCGCAGGAAGGTGGAATCGGCGTTGACCCGGATCTCCACATAGAGATCGCCCTGGGGCCCACCGGCGATCCCGGCCTCGCCCTGGCCGCCCAGCTGGATGCGGGTGCCGGTGCTCACGCCTGCGGGGACCTTGATGGTCAGGGTCCGGCGGGCACGGATGCGTCCCTCGCCGCTGCATTCGTGGCAGGGGCTCGTGATGACGGTGCCGTAACCCTGGCACGTACCGCACGGCGCGCTGGTCATGACCTGGCCGAGGATGGACCGGACGGCCCGCTGGACCTGTCCGGAGCCACCGCAGATGTCACAGGTGCGCGGCGAGGTACCGGGCTGGCAGCAGGAGCCGTCACAGGTGGGACACACCTCGGCGGTGTCCACCTCGATCTTCTTGTTGGTGCCGAAGACGGCGTCCTTCAGATCGATCCGTACATTGATCAGCGCGTCCTGCCCCCGGCGTGTGCGGGACGGTGCGCCGCCCTGCTGGCCGCTCCCCCCGAAGAACGTCTCGAAGATGTCCTGGAAGGCGAACCCGGAGCCGGAGTAGCCCGAGCCGTAGCCGGTGTCCGTCCCGTTCTCGTTCCCGGTCGTGTCGTAGACGCGACGCTTCTGCGGGTCGGAGAGCACCTCGTAGGCGCGGGTGACGAGCTTGAACTCCTCGGCCGCACCATCGCCCGGGTTGACGTCCGGGTGGAGCTTGCGGGCCAGCTTGCGGTAGGCCTTCTTGATTTCCTCCCCGGTCGCGCCCTGCGCCACACCGAGGACCTCATAGTGATTACTCACTCCTGCACATCACTTCCTGTTGGAGACAACTGTCGTCTGCTCACCGGCCGGGCCGGTGGGAATCCTGCGGGGCCCCGCTACTCCTCGAGGATCCTCGAGAGGTAGCGGGCGACGGCGCGCACGGCGGCCATCGTGGTCGGGTAGTCCATGCGGGTGGGTCCGAGGACACCGAGCTTCGCTCCGGCGTCCGGTCCGTAGCCGGTCGCCACCACCGACGCCCCCGAGAGGCCACCGTAGGGGTTCTCGCTGCCGATCCGCACCGAGATTCCGCGTGCGTCGTACTCCATCTCGGAGAGGAGCCGCAGCATGACCACCTGCTCCTCGAGTGCTTCGAGGATCGGGCCGATGCTCAACGGGAAGTCGCCGGTGGACCGTGCGAGGTTGGCCGTCCCCGCGAGCAGGATCCGGTCCTCGCGGCCGAGCCCGGCAAGCTGCTCGAGCGCCCTGACGATCGTACCCCCGTGCGTGCGGAGGCCGGCCGGCAACTGGGCGAGCGCGGAGCCGAGCTCCGCGGGGAGGTTCGTGAGCCTGACCCCGGAGACCGCGGACAGGATCCTCTGCTTGAGCTCGGCGAGTTCGCTCTCCTGGATGTCCGTCGGCGTCCGGACCATCCGCTGCTGGACCGTCCCGCTCGTCGCGATCAGCACCACCAGGATCTGCTGAGGAGCGAGCAGGACGAACTCGATGTGGCGTACCGATGCCCCTCCCACGCGGGGGAACTGGACGACGGCGACCTGGTTCGTCAGCTGCGCGAGCAGCCGCACCGTCCGGTCCATGACGTCGTCGACGTCCTCTGCACCCTCGAGCAGCGTCTGGATGGCCTTCTTCTCCGGGCCGGAGAGGGGCTTCACCTCCGAGATGCGGTCCACGAAGAGGCGGTAGCCCTTGTCCGTGGGGATCCGGCCGGAGCTCGTGTGCGGTGCGGCGATCAGCCCCTCCTCCTCGAGCACCGCCATGTCGTTGCGGATGGTGGCCGAGGACACCCCGAGCCGGTGGCGGTCGACGAGCGCCTTGGAGCCGACGGGCTCCCTCGAGTGGACGTAGTCCTCGACGATGGCCCGGAGCACTTCCAGGCGTCGCGGTTCACTCACTCCTCAAGTCACCTCCGGGTCTGTCCCTACCTCACGAGCACGCGGTCAGGGTGGTTCCGAGCGGTTAGCACTCGACACACCCAAGTGCCAAGTCTAGTACGTCGCGGGCGATTGTTAGCATTGGCCACCCGGGCCGCGGCATACCGCCGGAGCCCTCGTCGGAAGGGTGTTCGGGATGGATCACGGCTGGGGAGCACAGGACATCTCGGCTCCGCGACGCGTCGCCCTCCCGGAGGTCCCGGTCGAGCGGGACATGGTCCTCGAGGACGTCCAGAGCGGATTCGTGGGCGCTGTGGTGCGCGTGGAGAAGTCCGGCGGACTGCACGTCATGGTGCTCGAGGACCGCCGGGGCAGGCACCGGACGTTCAGGCTGGGACACGGCTTCCTGCTCGACGGCGCTCCGGTGCAGCTGGTCGCCCCGCGCCCGGTGACGACCGCGGCACGCACCCGAACGGCGTCGGGGAGTGTCCGCGTCGTGGGGGCGCGCGCCCGGACCGCCCGCGCGAGCCGGATCTGGGTGGAGGGCCAGCACGACGCCGAACTCGTGGAGAAGGTGTGGGGTGACGACCTGCGGCTGGAGGGGATCGTCGTCGAACCGCTCCACGGAGTCGATGATCTCGAGGGCGCGATCCGCGCGTTCGGGCCCGGGCCGACCCGCCGCCTCGGGATCCTCGTCGACCACCTCCTGCCCGGCACGAAGGAATCACGGATCGCGCAGCAGGCGATGACCGTACCCGGAGCACGTGACCACGTGCTGATCGTCGGCCACCCCTACGTGGACGTCTGGCAGGCGGTGAAGCCGGCCGTCCTCGGGCGGACGGCCTGGCCCGTGGTGCCGCGCGGTCAGGACTGGAAGACGGGCATCCTCGCAGGGCTCGGCTGGCCGTACCAGGACCAGGCCGCTGTCGCCCAGGGGTGGAAGCGCATCCTCGGAGGCGTCGGGAGCTACGCGGACCTGGAGCCCTCGCTGCTCGGTCGCGTCGAGGAGGTCATCGATTTCCTGACCGTTCCACCGGGCACGGCCTGAAGCGATCCGCGGCGGCCAGCCCGTATCCTTGGAGCACAGTCACGGCGGAGGAATTCCGCGAGCCAGCAAAGGAATACCGTTGTCCAACACCGCCGACCATCAGCACGAAGGACAGAGCGCGTCCCTCCCCGCCTTCGAGGGAACTCCGGCCAACGCGCTGCCGCTCACGGCGTCCGAGGACCGGCAGTTCGCCACCCTCGCGCACTTCGGCGGCATCCTCGGGTTCATCCCCTCGCTGCTGATCTTCCTCATCTTCAAGGACCGCGGCCCGTTCACCGCCCAGGAATCGAAGGAGGCGCTGAATTTCACGCTCCCACCGACCCTCCTGGCCCTCACGGCCTGGCTGCTGTCCCTCGTGCCGGACATCGGCGGGATCTTCGCGGTCGTCAACGCCCTCATCTGGGTCGCCATCACGATCTTCTCCGTGAACGCCGGTATCCAGGTGAACCGTGGACGGCCCTACCGCTACGCCCTGAACCTCCGGCTCATCCGCTAGGCACGACCGCCCGTATACCTCCGGCGCCTGCGCCGCGGTGATCCGGCGACCCTCCGGAGGTGTGCGGGGGCAGTGTGCGGCGGCGCTCCGTCGGTGTCAGTCGGGCAGCAGTCGGCGCACGACGGCGTCGGCCAGCAGGCGTCCCCTGAAGGTCAGGACCACGCGACCCGCGAAGGCCTCGACGGGCTCCACCAGCCCATCGGCGATGAGACCGGCCACGGCCTTCCTGCCCGACGCCGTCAGGACCGCCGTCGGGAGTCCCTCGCGCAGGCGCACCCGCAGCATGACGTCCTCGACGTAGCGGTCCTCGCCACCGAGGATCTCGCGGCCGGCTGCGGGAGACGACCCGCCCTCCAGCGCGGCGGCATAGGCGCGCGGATGCTTGACGTTCCACCAGCGCGTCCCGCCGACATGGGAGTGCGCGCCGGGACCGGCCCCCCACCAGTCGTTCCCGCGCCAGTAGGCAAGGTTGTGGCGGCAGGCGTCGGCGGGCGTCCTGGCCCAGTTGCTCACCTCGTACCAGTGCAGTCCCCCGGCCGTCAGCAGCTCATCGGCAAGGGCGTACTTGTCCGCGTGGTCGTCGTCGTCGATGGGTGGGACGTGCCCGCGACGGATCTGCGACGCGAGGCGGGTGCCCTCCTCGATGATCAGCGCATACGCGGAGATGTGGTCCGGCGCGTAGGACAGCGCCGTCGTCAGCGAGGTCCGCCAGTCGTCCAGGCTCTCCCCGGGCGTCCCGTAGATGAGGTCGAGGCTCACCGCCAGGCCCGCCTCGCGGGCCCACTGGACGGCCTGCGGCACGCGTTCCGGCGCGTGCGTCCGGTCGAGCACCGCGAGGACGTGCGGGACGGCGGACTGCATGCCGAAGGACACACGCGTGAAGCCCGCGTCACGGAGGATGCGCAGGGAGTCCGGCGTCACCGAGTCCGGGTTGGCCTCGGTGGTGACCTCCGCACCGGGCGCCAGTCCCCAGCGACCCGTCGCGGCCCCGAGGATCGAGGCGAGATCCTCCGCGGGCAGCAGGGTCGGCGTCCCGCCGCCGAAGAACACGGTGGACATCGGACGGGCCGGCACGCCGGATGCCGCCAGCGCCCGTGCTCCGAGGTCCAGCTCGGCGAGGACGGAGCCGGCATACGCGTCCTGCGACGCTCCCCCACCCAGTTCGGTGGCGGTGTAGGTGTTGAAGTCGCAGTAGCCGCAGCGCACGGCGCAGAAGGGGATGTGGACGTAGAGGCCGAAGTCGCGAGCCCCGGCATCGACGGCGGCCTCCGCCGGCAGGATCCCGTCCGCCGGCGCGGGCAGGCCGAGTGGCAGGGCGCTAGGCACTCCTGACCTCCTTCGAGGGGTAGAACGTCACTTCTTGGCTTTGTCCTTCGACTCGTCCGAGGACAGTGCGGCGATGAACGCCTCCTGGGGAACCTCCACGCGACCCACCATCTTCATGCGCTTCTTGCCCTCCTTCTGCTTCTCGAGGAGCTTGCGCTTGCGGGTGATGTCACCGCCGTAGCACTTGGCGAGGACGTCCTTGCGGATGGCCCGGATACTCTCGCGCGCGATGATGCGGGCGCCGATGGCAGCCTGGATGGGCACCTCGAACTGCTGGCGCGGGATCAGTTCGCGCAGCTTCCCCGTCATCATCACGCCGTAGGCATACGCCTTGTCGCGGTGGGTGATGGCGCTGAAGGCGTCGACCTGCTCGCCCTGCAGCAGGATGTCCACCTTGACGAGGTCCGAGACCTGGTCGCCGTCGGCCTTCCAGTCCAGCGAACCGTAGCCGCGGGTCTTCGACTTCAGCAGGTCGAAGAAGTCGAAGACGATCTCCGCGAGGGGCAGTCGGTACCTGATCTCGACGCGGTCCTCGGACAGGTAGTCCATGCCGCCCAGCACGCCGCGGCGCTGCTGGCACAGCTCCATGATGGCGCCGACGAACTCCGACGGCGCCAGGATGGTCGCGGACACCATGGGCTCGCGGACCTCGGCGATCTTCCCCACCGGGTACTCGCTCGGGTTGGTCACCTTCAGGACCCGCTTGTCCTCGAGCGTGACCTCGTACTCCACGTTCGGAGCCGTGGAGATGAGGTCCAGGTTGTACTCGCGTTCGAGGCGCTCCCGCGTGATCTCGAGGTGCAGCAGGCCGAGGAAGCCGACACGGAAGCCGAACCCGAGCGCGGCCGAGGTCTCGGGCTCGTAGACGAGGGCGGCGTCGTTCAGCGTGAACTTCGCGAGGGCGTCGCGGAGCACCGGGTAGTCGGTGCCGTCGAGCGGGTACAGCCCGGAGAACACCATGGGCTTCGGATCCTCGTAGCCGCCGAGCGACTCCGCGGCCGGCTTCTGCAGGTTGGTGACGGTGTCACCGACCTTCGACTGGCGCACGTCCTTCACGCCGGTGATGAGGTAGCCCACCTCGCCCACACCGAGGCCCTTGGAAGGCTTCGGCTCGGGCGAGCTCACGCCGATCTCGAGCAGTTCGTGGCTCGCGCGCGTCGACATCATCTGGATGCGCTCACGGGGGCTGAGCTTGCCGTCGACCACCCGGACGTAGGTGACCACGCCGCGGTAGGTGTCGTACACGGAGTCGAAGATCATGGCGCGCGCCGGTGCGTTCGGGTCTCCGGTCGGCGCGGGGAGATCGCGCACGATCTTGTCCATCAGCGCCTCGACGCCGACGCCGGTCTTGCCCGACACCATGATGACGTCCTCGGGTTCGCCGCCGATGAGGCTCGCGAGCTCTGCCGCGTACTTCTCCGGCTGCGCTGCCGGGAGGTCGATCTTGTTCAGGACCGGGATGATCGTCAGGTTGTTCTCCATGGCGAGGTACAGGTTCGCCAGGGTCTGCGCCTCGATGCCCTGCGCGGCGTCCACGAGGAGGACGGCCCCCTCACATGCCGCGAGGGACCGCGAGACCTCGTAGGTGAAGTCGACGTGCCCGGGGGTGTCGATCATGTTCAGCGCGTAGGCGGTCCCGTCGACCTCCCAGGGGAGACGAACGGCCTGGGACTTGATGGTGATGCCGCGCTCGCGCTCGATGTCCATGCGATCGAGGTACTGCGCCTTCATGTCCCGCTGCTCGACGGCACCCGTGAGCTGGAGCATGCGGTCAGCCAGGGTGGACTTCCCGTGATCGATGTGGGCGATGATGCAGAAGTTCCTGATGATCGCCGGATCGGTGGCGGCAGGCACCGGCGCGGTGCGGGCCATGGGTGACACGTGTGTTCCTCACTTCGACGGGACGGGGGTCGGCGTACTGGGCGAGCGGTCACCCTCGTGCGGCGACCCGCCCGGTCGCGGCGGCCTGCCCCTAGTCTCCCACGACGCCGGTCGGCGCCGACAATCGCGCGAGGACGCACGACGGCGGGCCCCGCGGCCCGCGTGGGCCGGCTCGGTAGGATCGCTGCATGGCATTCTCGGTCAACACCCTCGTGTCACTCGCCCGCGACGTCCTTCGGGTGGTGGCCCGCCCGTCGAGGACGACGGACCGTCGCACGGGCGGTGGCGGCACCCGGGACGCCGGACGCGCGACGAACCCGTCGTCGACCCCGACGAAGCGGTCCGCCGCCCACCCAGATGCCTCGGCGCGCCGCCACAAGGCCGTCGTCTCCTACTCGCCCTCCGCGGACGGTGACCCGGATCCCGGCGAGATCGTCTGGTCATGGGTGGCCTACGAGGATGATCCGACGCAGGGCAAGGACCGCCCGGTGCTCCTGATCGGCCGGTCGGGCTCGGACCTGCTCGGGCTCATGCTGACCAGCCGGGACCGTAACAACGACCGGGATCACGACGACAGGTATGTGGACGTCGGTACCGGGGGCTGGGACCGGCAGGGCCGGCCGAGCGAGGTGAAGGTGGACCGCGTGTTGCGGCTGTCCGCGGCGGACATCAGGCGTGAGGGCTCGGTTCTCCCGCGTGAGCGCTTCGAGCGCGTGATCGCCGCCGTACCTGCCCATCTCCTGCACTGATCACCGGCTCACCCTGCCTGGCAGGTCCTCTGCGCGGTGCGTTTCTGGTAACCTTGACAGCTGTGTGTCCGCGCAGGTCTTCGGGCACTTTGGCCGATCACCGCACGGTATCCCCACGCCGCTCAGTCTCCGGTTGGCCGAAATACCCTCACGACCCAGTCCGCAATACAAAGAAAGTTCTCATACGTGGCAAATATCAAGTCCCAAAAGAAGCGCATCCTCACCAACGAGAAGGCGAGGCAGCGCAACAACTCGGTCAAGTCCGAGCTGAAGACCGCCATCCGCGCCGTGAACACGGCCGTCGAAGGTGCTGACAAGGATGCTGCCGCAACGGCCCTCCAGGCCGCCAGCCGCAAGCTCGACAAGGCTGTCAGCAAGGGTGTCCTGCACAGGAACAACGCAGCGAACCGCAAGTCCGCGATCTCCAAGAAGGTCAACGCGCTCTAAGCTGCGGACCTCAGTGACGAAGGGCCGGCTCCCCACGGAGCCGGCCCTTCGTCGTCCGGGCTGCAGTCGGACTGCGGGAGACCTGCATCCCTCACCCGGCCCTCATCCCGGAGGGGCCGGGAGCACGCGACGACCACCGATAAGTCGTGGCGCGAGGCCGCTCGACCGCCACGTGGGGTCGGCGAGTCGCCCTCCCGGGCGGGACGCCGCCGATCCGTCCCTCAGCCGTCGCCGAGCGCGATGACGGTCACGGCGCGCTCGACGGCGTACACCGGGTCGCGGGACTCGCCCTTGACCTGCGCATCCGCTTCTGCCAGGGCCCTGATGGCACGTGCGAGGGCGTCGGAGCTGAAGCGCTGAGCCTCCCTCCGGGCCTGGTCCACCTGCCACGGCGCCATGCCGAGGTCCCGGGCGAGCTGGGCGGAGGACCCGCGCACTCCGTGGACCTTCGCAACGGCCCGGACCTTCATGGCCAGGGCCGCGACGATCGGCACCGGGTCCGCGCCGGTGGCCAGGGCATGGCGGAGCATGGACAGGGCCTGGGCCGTCCGGCCTGCGAGCGCTGCATCGGCGACCTTGAAACCCGTCGCCTCGACACGGCCGCCGTAGTACTTCTCGACGAGTTCGGCAGTGACATCCACAGCGGTATCGGCCATCAGCTGCTGACAGGCCGCCGCCAGTTCCGGCAGCTGGGAGCCCACCGCCGCGACGAGCGCGCGGACGGCGTCCGGGTCGATGCGGCGCTTGGCCCGCTTGAACTCGGCTGTGACGAACTCGGCCTTCTCGCCGTCCTTCTTGAGGGGCTGACAGTCCACGATCGTGGCCTGCGCGGCGCGGACGGCGTCGAGGAGCTTCTTGCCCCGGTTCCCTCCCGTGTGCCGCAGTACCAGCACGACATCGGGCGCCGGATCCGTCAGATACGCCAGGGCGTCGACCAGGAAGGCGTCGTTCATCTGCGCGAGGCCGGCCGCCTCGATGATCTTCCAGTCGCCGAACAGCGAGGGGCTCGCATGCATCGTGAGCATTCCGGCCTCATAGGTTCCGGCGTCGAACCGCACGAGCTCCGCACCCGGCTGGGCGATCCTGACCTGGTGGCGGATCGACTCCGCCGCCTTCGATGCGAGGTAGTCCTCCGGCCCGGCCAGCAGCACCACAGCGGCAGGCCGGACATCACGCCAGGGGGTCGGGGCCTGCGCGGCGCTGCCCGCGCGGCTCACCGGTGTTCTTGTTGCCATGAAGGGCAGTTCCTCTCGAAAAGATCGGTACCTACTGTTGCACGATGGTGCCGCGCCTCCAAGCCGTCGTCCGGTCTCCTGATCCTGGTCCCGTCCGTTGTGCGCCTCCGTGGTCACCGCGTGGCGCTTGTCCCCCGCTCGACGGCGGGATCCTCCGGTCAGCCGATCGGCCTCACCTCGAGACGGCTCCCGTCGATACGGATGAGGAAGGAGCCGAGTTCATCGGTCCGGGCCGTCGGGACGCCGGCGGCATCGAGGGCATCGACGATCACGGGGTGCGGGTGCCCGTAGTCGTTGTCCGCTCCGACGGAGATGACGGCCAGCCGCGGGTCGAGCCCGTCGATCAGGACGGTCCCGCCGTTCCTCGCCCCGTGGTGGGCGATCTTCAGGACGTCCACCCTCGGGCGGAGAGCCGGCGTGGCACCGAGCATGCGGGCTGCCATGTCCTCCTCCTGATCGCCCGTGAGGAGGATCCGCACCGGCCGGTGAGGGGTGTCGACGAGGAGGTCGAGAACTGCACTCGCGTTGTTCTCCTCGCCGCCGCTGACGGGTCCCTCGGGCCAGAGGACGTCCACCGTGACGCCATCGAGCTCCATCGTCGTGCCGCCGTCGAGCTCTGTCGGCCGAACCCCGGCTGCGGAGACCGCGTCCGCCACCTCCCGCGGGAGGCTTTCCTCGCCGGTCGAGTAGTAGAGAGCCCCAACGGTCCTGCCGCGAAGCGCTCCGGCGGTGCCGCCGTAGTGGTCGTCATGGAGGTGGGTGATGACGAGGGCATCGACGACGTCCACCCCCAGCCTGTCGAGGCACCGGTCCATGGCGGCGGCGTCCGGCCCGGTGTCGACCACGAGGGCGTGCCCGGGTCTCGTCCGGACGACCAGACCGTCGCCCTGTCCGACATCGCAGGCGGCGAGCAGCCAGTCGGAGGGCGCAGAGGGCTGCCGGACGTGGATGACCATGAAGCCCCCCACCACGGCCAGGACGACGCAGGCGGCAACCGCCGTCCAACATCGACCGCTGCGGCGTCGGTGTGGGTGGGACACGCCTGCGGCCTCCTTGTGCGAGCGCGACCGTGGAGGGGACTCAGGGCTGTCGGCCGCTGCACCCGGGTGCGAGATCGCGGGAGCGGCCGGGCTCCCTCCTCCCGCGTCGCGGGCCCCCCGCACCCACTGCAGCGGTCGCCCGTCGAGGAGCCGGGATCGGGCCGTGAACCGTGCCGTCGAACTCGCCGGCCTCCTGACCAGCAACGACAGCACCGCGGCCGAGGCCAGTGCGGCGAGGACGACGCCGACCGGACCGGTGGCCCACGGCACGGAGGTGCCCGGCAGGTCGGCGAACGTGTCCGCCACGGCACCGACCCACCGTGTCCCGACCTGCGCCGAGGCGACGAGCGGTTGCGCGAGCACCGGGGCGCCCGCCAGAGCGAGGACCGACACCATCCCGAGGAGCGTGACCGCCGGCACGACTGGCGAGGCGGCGACGTTCGCCGGCAGCGAGTACACCGGCAGCGACGGCTGGAGCAGGACGAGGATCGGCGTGCAGAACAGCTGGGCCGTCAGCGGGATCGCCAGAAGCTGAGCGGGGAGGCGGGGCATGACGCGGCACATCGACTCGACCACCGACGGACCAGCACTGACGAGTCCGAGGGTCGCGGCGACCGACAGCATGAACGCGAAGGACACCGACAGCCAGGGATCGACGGCGAGCAGGATGATGATCGACAGCATCAGCAGTGTCAGGGAGACCCTCCCCCGGCCGGACAGGACCGCAGCCACGCCGATGGAACCCATCACGGCGGCCCTGAGCACGCTGGGCTCCGGCCGCACCAGGAGGACGAAGGCTGCAAGTGCCATGACCGCACCCGCCGCCGCCACCGCGCGGGGTGTCCTCGCAGCCCTGAGCCCGATGAACGTGAAGGCCAGGACGTAGGAACAGTTCGCCCCGCTGACCGCCGTCAGATGCGTCAGTCCGGTGATCTTCATGTCCGCCTCCAGGGCAGGGTCCAGCGCCGTCCTGTCGCCGAGGACCATCCCTGGGAGGAGACCACGATCGCGCCCGTCCTGCTCCGCTGCGGTGCGGAAATCCGTCCGGAGCGTGTCCGTGGCGCCGAGCCAACCGGTGGCATGCTCGATGGTCGGCCGGCTCGACGGGAGGAACATCGCGGTCGCCCGGCCCTGCCGGGTGCTCGGCTGCAGTAAGCCGAGCACCCGCACGATGTCACCTGTTCCGACCTGCGACCACGGTGCTCCGCCCAGCACCACGACGGGCGTGGCCGCGGTGAAGCCGACCCCCCGCAGGACCCCACCGACGACGTCGGCGTCGACGAGGAACCGCTCACCGTCCCCGAAGGCGCCCGGCGGTAGAGCGGACGGCTCCCCCGTGACACGCAGCACGACCGTGATCGGAGAGCCGCTGTCCACGGCGTCCGACACTGGACCGGCCTCTGCACGAGCGAGGCTCCCACCCGTGGCCAGCAGGATGAGGGCGATCGTCGCGACGGGCACCAGTCCGTGGGCGAGCCCGGCGGACCATCGCCGGGCCGACCGCCGACGGAGGACGACGAAGACCACGAGGACCAGGGCGAGTGTCGCAGTGCCCAGCCCCCCGGCCGTCGAGGCCGCTGCGGTTCCTCCGCTCGCAACGGCCGCTGCCGCCCAGGCGGCCACAGCTGACGGGAGGAGACGCAGGTCGGCCGTCCATCGCGACGGACCGGTCCCGCGGGCGGCCAGGGGCTCGGCTGCGGCCGCCGCCCGCCTGGTCACTGCACCACGATGAGCGGCAGGATCCCCTCGAGCAGGGCCGGCCCGATGCCCGGTACCGCATCGATGTCGGAGGCCTGCAGGAAGGGACCGTGCTCCGTCCGCCAGTCCAGGATCCGTTGGCCGAGCACCGGACCCACGCGCGGAAGTGTCTCGATCTCGGTGAGTGTCGCAGCATTGATGTCGATGGGACCGGTCCCGGTCGGGAGGTCGGCACCGGCCGGGCGGTCCCCGCCGCCTGCCTCGGCCGGCGTGCCCGGCGGCGTCGGGTTCTGCGGCCCCCCGGGGACCACCGGTGCTTCCTCCCCGACGGCCAGGAGGTGAAGATGCTGCCCGTCGGTGGGCCGCGCCGCCAGGTTCACCCGTTCGAGGTCTGCCTCCGGCAGCGCACCACCGGCTGCTTCGAGGACATCGGCCAGACGCGCATCGGCATCGATCTCCACGACTCCCGGTCCTGCGACAGCACCGGTGACATAGACCCAGAGCGTGCGGGTCACCTCGTCCTGCCCCTCGCCGGCCCGGCCAGGGGGTGGCAGGGCCGATGCCGCGGAGGGCACCGTTGCCCCGTCGGCAGCGGCGCGGTCCGGATGGTCGGCGTCGTCCAGTGCGTCGGGGTCGTTGCGTTCGGTCCCGACGGCATCGTCCGGGCCATCGAGCTCGATCGACATCGCCGCAGCCGACGGTTCGGAGCTGCGGACGAGGAACAGGGCCGCGCCGACCGCCAGCGCGATCCCGAGGAAGACCAGTGCCGCCGATCGGGCGACATGCCACTGCAGACCCCGGGTGATGGCCGGACGACGTCCTACCGCGCTGTCCTCCTCCTCCGACGGCCACTTGACCTCGTTCTGCTGGGACACGGCGGGACGCGACCAGGATCGCCGGCCGCCCGGGGCGGATGGGGCGGATGGGGCGGATGGGGCGGATGGGGCGGATGGCTCAAATGCGTCGGATGGGTCGAAAGGATCACCCGATCCGTCGCCACTGTCACCGCGCAGACGGAGGCGCTGTAATCTCCGGGAGTCCTGCATGACCGCCGGGATGTCTGCGTCGCCGGTCGTCGGCCATCGGTGCTGTCCCATGCAGGTAACGCTAGGAGGAGCCGGCGTGGCCTTCGTGGCGTGATGGTGCTATGTGGACAACGCGGCCAGGAGTGCGGCACACGAACCGGACCGTAAGGATCGGATCGACGGACCGGGTACCGGACGGATGCGCTCGATACCGGACGGACGGGCTCACAGCCGGACGGACGGGCTCACGGTGACGGCGACGACACCGAGACCGGCATGGGCCGCGAGCACCGACGGGCAGGGGGCGGTGGTGACCTTTCCCCCACTGGCGGACTCGATCCGTCCTGCCAGCGCAACGGCCTCGGCCTCGTTGCCGAAGTGGTGCACCGTGAGGTCCACCGCACCGACCCGCGCAGCGGCGTCCGCGAGGACGACTTCCTCGAGCCGCTGCAGGGCCTTCGGTGCGGACCTGAGGCGTTCCAGGGGTACGAGCCGTCCACCCTGGACGTGCAGGATCACCCGGACCGAGAGCAGCGTGCCGAGCCAGCCGGCCGCCGCCGGGATACGCCCCCCGCGGCGCAGCTGCTCCAGGCTCGGGACGTAGAAATAGAGGGCCGAGGCCCGGGCAGCCATCGCGGCGGCGGCAGCGGCGGCCTGCAGGTCCCCACCCCTCTGCAGCGCCGCCAGCGCGGCGAGGGCAGCCCGGCCCTGGGCCATCCCGGCCGTCCTCGTGTCGATCACCTCGACGGGCAGGACGGATCGCGAGGACGCCATCCTCGCCGCCTCGACGGTGCCGGAGAGCTGGCCCGAGAGGTGCACGGAGACGACGCCGTCGTACCCCTCCTCCGCGAGGGAGCCGTAGACGCGGTCGAACTGACCGGGCGAGGGCCGCGAGGTCCTCACGTCCGCACCGGCGGCGAGGGCGACCATCAGGGGTGCGGTGACGTCGTCGTGTTCACCCGTCAGGATGTCGTGGCCGACGAGCACCGGCATGGGCACCACCCGGATGCCGTCGGCGAGACCGCCGGCCGCGCTCCACCCGGGAGCGAAGCCGGCCGCCGAATCGGTCACGACAGCTATCCGCACCGTCGTCTCCCGATCGCGCGTGCGGCACCTGGAGCGGGACGCATCAGGCCGGGACGCATCAGGCCGGGACGATGTTGACCAGCTTCGGCGCCCGCACGATCACCGTGCGGATGCCCCGGCCGTCCAGGACCCGCTGCACCTGCTCGCTCGCCAGGGCGAGCTCCCGCAGCTCCTCCTCGGCGATGTCGGGCGACACCGTCAGGCGGTCACGGACCTTGCCCTGCACCTGCACGACGGCGACGACGGTCTCCTGCGTGAGGAGCGCGGGGTCCACCGCCGGCCAGCCGGCCGTCGCCACCGTGGCCTCGTGGCCCAGCCGGTTCCAGAGGTCCTCGGCCGTATAGGGCGCGAACAGGCTGAGCAGGATCGCGACCGCCTCGGTGGCCTCCCGGACGGCGGGATCGGCACCGCCGGCGCCGGAGTCGATCGCCTTCCGCGTCGCGTTGACCAGCTCCATGAGCTTGGCGATGACCACGTTGAACTTGTTGGCCTCCATCAGCTCGGCGGCGTCGGAGACCGTCCGGTGCGTCACCGACCGCAGTGCGCGGTCGCCTGTCGCCGGGTCGGACCCGACTGCACTCGTCACGTCGTTCCCCAGGCGCCAGGCACGGGCCAGGAACTTCGCGGAGCCCGACGGCGAGACATCCGCCCAGTCGACGTCGTCCTCGGGCGGCGACGCGAACACCATGGTGAGGCGCACCGCGTCGACGCCGTAGCGGTCGAGCTGCTCCCCCAGGTCCACGCCGTTGCCGAGCGACTTGCTCATCGCCTTGCCGCCGTTGAGCACCTGCCCCTGGTTCAGGAGTGCGCTGAAGGGCTCGGTGAAGCCGACCATGCCGAGGTCGAACAGCACCTTGGTGAAGAACCTGCTGTAGAGCAGGTGCAGGATGGCGTGCTCCACGCCGCCGACGTACTGGCCGACCGGCAGCCAGCGGTTGACGGCGTCCGTGTCGAACGGTGCCGTCTCCAGGTCCGGGTTCACGAAGCGCAGGTAGTACCAGGACGAGTCGACGAAGGTGTCCATGGTGTCGGTGTCGCGCTTCGCAGCGCCGCCGCAGGACGGGCAGGGGACGTTCACCCAGTCCTCGACGGCGGCCAGGGGCGAGGTACCCTTCGGCGCGAGCGACTCGCCGCGCAACCCCTCGGGCAGTGTCACGGGAAGCTGGTCGTCCGGTACGGGCACCTCGCCACAGGACGGGCAGTGGATGATCGGGATGGGTGTACCCCAGAACCGCTGGCGGGACAGCAGCCAGTCGCGGAGCCGGTAGTTGATGGTGTGCTCGCCCGTCCCCTGCTCTTCGATCAGTTCGACGGCACGGCGGATGGCGGTGGGTTTGTCCAGGCCGGTCAGCTCGCCGGAGTTGACCAGCGTGCCCTCGCCGGTGGTGGCGACACCGGTCACGGCGGCATCCTCCGCGCCGGTGTCCACGACGGTGCGCACGGGCAGGTCGAAGGCGCGGGCGAAGTCGAGGTCACGCTGGTCGTGCGCGGGCACTGCCATGATGGCGCCCGTGCCGTAGTCGGCCAGCACGTAGTCCGCGGCCCAGACCGGCAGTTTCTCCCCGGTCAGGGGGTTCACGGCGTAGCGGCCGGTGAATACCCCCGTCTTCTCACGCTCGGTGGCCTGGCGCTCGATCTCGGACAGTTTCTTGACCTGTTCGCGGTACGCCTCCAGCTCGGCACGCTGCGCGGGCGTGACCAGGTCCAGCGCCAGGTCGGCGTCCGCGGCGACGACGAAGAACGTCGCCCCGTACAGGGTGTCGGGGCGTGTCGTGAACACGGCCACGTCCGACGCCGCCTGGTCGGCATCGGCCTCGATGCGGAACCGCACGTGCGCGCCCTCCGACCGGCCGATCCAGTTGCGCTGCATGGCCAGCACCCGCTCGGGCCAGTGGCCCTTCAGCTGCTCCATGTCGTCCAGCAGGCGGTCGGCGTAATCGGTGATCTTGAAGTACCACTGGTTCAGGTTCTTCTTGGTGACCATGGTGCCGCAACGGTCGCACGCACCGTTGATGACCTGCTCGTTGGCGAGGACGGTCTGGTCCTTCGGGCACCAGTTGACCGGCGAGTTGCGGCGGTAGGCGAGGCCCTTCTGGAAGAACCGGACGAACAGCCACTGCGTCCATCGGTAGTACTCGGGATCCGAGGTGTGCAGGCGGCGCTCCCAGTCGGCGCTGATCGCGTAGCGCTTGAACGAGTGGGCCTGTGTCTCGATGTTGGCGTAGGTCCACTCGGCCGGGTGCGCGTTGCGCTTGATGGCGGCGTTCTCGGCGGGCAACCCGAAGGAGTCCCAGCCGATCGGGTGCAGGACGTCGTAGCCCTTCTGCCGGTAGAAGCGCGCGGCGACGTCACCCATGGCAAAGGCCTCCGCATGGCCCATGTGCAGGTCTCCGGAGGGGTAGGGGAACATGTCGAGCACGTACCGTCGCTCCCGCGAGCCGTCGTCCGCCGGGGCGAAGGCCCGGAGCTCGTCCCAGACCGCCGGCCAGCGCGCCTCGATGGCGGCGATGTCGTAGGTGTTCTCGTCCGGCTGGGCGACCTCGGGATTGGTGCTCACTGTGTGACCTGTTCTGTCGGTGGAACCTGGTGGAACCTGGTGGGACCCAAGGGACCCTGGTGGAAGGCGGCGGGACGCGCGGGGTGATGCTGCTCCTGCCCCTTCGTCCTGCGCTGCGGAACCGGGAATCCGACGCACCCTGCGCCGGACACACAAAAGCCCCTCACGCAGGAGGGGCCGCCGCACGGTCGATACCGTGCGGCTAGGTAAGCAGGAGGTTCCGGGACATGCGGCCAGTTTAGCAGTGTGCGCAGCGGTGGCGGCAGCCACGACGGCACCCGATCCGCACGAGCGCGGCAGCGCCCGGCCCAGGGGCCGCCTGGCAGCGCCCGGCCCGTCGAATGACGGACCGGGCGCTGTCGAGTGGTGCCAGGAGCCCCGGAAGGGCGCCCGTGCTAGCTGACGTCCTCGTCGACCCAGTCGAAGGTCTTGGTGACGGCCTTCTTCCAGAGGCGCAGCTGGCGATCACGCTCGGCGTCGTCCATGGACGGGTTCCAGCGCTTGTCCTCGGCCCAGTTGGTGGCCAGCTCGTCGGTGTCCTTCCAGAATCCGACGGCGAGGCCCGCGGCGTAGGCGGCACCGAGAGCGGTGGTCTCCGTGACCTTCGGACGGATCACGGGGATACCGAGGATGTCCGCCTGGAACTGCATCAGGGCGTCGTTGGCGACCATGCCGCCGTCGACCCTGAGGTCCTCCATGTTGACGCCGGAGTCGGCGTTCGCGGCGTCCAGTACCTCGCGGGTCTGGAACGCCGTCGCCTCGAGAGCGGCGCGCGCGATGTGGCCCTTGTTGACGAACCTGGTCAGGCCGACGATCGCACCGCGCGCATCCGAGCGCCAGTACGGCGCGAACAGGCCGGAGAACGCGGGGACGATGTACACGCCGCCGTTGTCGTCGACCGTCGTGGCGAGCTGCTCGACCTCGGGTGCGCTCTTGATGATGCCGAGGTTGTCGCGGAGCCACTGGATGAGCGAACCCGTGACGGCGATCGATCCCTCGAGCGCGTAGACGGGCTTCGCGTCACCGAGCCGGTAGCAGACCGTGGTGAGCAGACCGTTCTTGGAGTGGACGATCTCCTCACCGGTGTTGACGATCATGAAGTTGCCGGTGCCGTAGGTGTTCTTCGCGCCGCCCTTGGCGAATGCCGCCTGACCGAAGGTCGCCGCCTGCTGGTCACCGAGGATGCCGGCCACGGGGGTCTCGCGGAGCAGCTGCGAGGTGTGGACCGAGCCGTAGACCTCGGAGGAGGATTTGATCTCGGGCATCATCGACAGGGGCACACCGAAGTCGGCGAGGATCGACTCGTCCCACGACAGTGTCTCGAGGTCCATGAACAGCGTGCGCGACGCGTTGGTGACGTCGGTGATGTGGACTCCGCCGTCCACCCCGCCCGTCAGGTTCCACGTGACCCACGAATCGGTGTTGCCGAAGATGAGGTCACCGGCCTCGGCCTTGGCACGCGCGCCGTCGACGTTGTCGAGGATCCACTTGATCTTGGTCCCCGAGAAATAGGTGGCCAGCGGAAGCCCGACCTTCGACTTGTACCGCTCCACGCCCCCGTCCTTCGCGAGTTCGTCGACGATGTTCTGGGTGCGGGTGTCCTGCCAGACGATCGCGTTGTAGACGGCCTTGCCGGTGGTCCTGTCCCAGACGACGGCGGTCTCGCGCTGGTTCGTGATGCCCACCGCGGCGATGTCGTGGCGGGTCAGGTTCGCCTTCGAGAGCGCTGTACCGATGACCTCGCGGGTGTTGTCCCAGATCTCGGCGGGATCGTGCTCGACCCACCCGGCCTTCGGGAAGATCTGCTCGTGTTCCTTCTGACCCGAGGACACGATGTCGCCCTTGTGGTCGAAGACGATGGCCCTGCTGGAAGTTGTGCCCTGGTCGATGGCGATGACGTACTGCTGCGACATGTCCTACTCCTTCATTGGATGACAGGTGGTGGCGGTCGGTGACGACTGCGGTGCTGGCGTCGGGGCCTAGGCGGCAGGGACGGGGAACGAGATGAACTGGATGACGATACCCGCGAGTGCGCCGCCGATGATCGGGCCGACGATGGGCACCCAGGCGTAGCCCCAGTCGCTGCCGCCCTTGCCCTTGATCGGCAGGAAGGCGTGCGCGATACGGGGCCCGAGGTCACGGTTCGGGTTGATGGCGTATCCGGTGGGGCCACCGAGCGAAGCGCCGATGCCGACCACGAGGAGGGCGACGGCCAGCGGGCCCAGTCCCGACGGCGTGTTGCCGAAGGAGAGGATGACCAGGACCAGCACGAAGGTGGCGATGATCTCGGTGACCAGGTTCCAGCCGTAGTTGCGGATGGCCGGGCCGGTGGCGAAGACGCCGAGCTTGTTGGCGGGGTCCGGCTCGTCGTCGAAGTGCTGCTTGTAGGCGAGCCAGCAGAGCACCGCGCCGAGGATCGAACCGATCATCTGGGCGGCGAGGTAGGCCAGGGTGGTGGCGAAGGTCTTGTCCACGCCGGGCGCGTACTCGGCCGCGTCGCCGTTGAACAGCAGGCCCATCGTCACCGCGAAGTTGAGGTGTGCTCCCGACAGGGCGCTGACATAGACACCGGCGAAGACCGCGAGGCCCCAGCCGAAGTTGACCATGAGAAAGCCGCCGTTATTACCCTTGGTCTTGGCCAGCGCCACGTTCGCGACGACACCCGTACCGAGCAACAACAGCAGCATCGTGCCGAAGGTTTCGGCAACAAATACTTCCAGAGACATCTTTGACTCCTCTATCTATTCATTTATTGGCGGGTGCCGCCGCCTCGACGGCACCCGTTTGGTTCCCCCCGGCAACCACTGCCGTTGGCATAGCACCGCTGCGAGTGACAGCGGTTCGATCACGTGACGGCGGGAGCCGCTAGGCGATCAGGCTTTTGACCTCGACCCTGTGGGCCGCGGCGAGGACGTTCTCGGCGAGCTCGATCTCCGATGCTGACCGTGCAGCATCCCACCCCAGCAGGGGGGCCAGGGTCCCGGCAAGTTCTGAGAGCAGTTCCTCGGAGACGAGTCCCCGGAAGGCGAGCGATGTACGGCGGATCAGGACGTCGATCAGGTGGCCGATCTGCTCGTGCTCCACCATGTAGGCGAGCTCACGCGTACTCAGCTCCTTCGTGGAATTAAACATCCTGTCGGGACCTTCGGCGAGGTATTCGATGACGTCTTTTGCGCGTGTTCCGTACCGGGTGAGCAGAACGTCCACGCGGGCCTCGTCGAAGCCCGGCCGGACGGCATTCCGGATCCACAGGCGCTCGGCGTCGTCGTCCGTCGGGAAGTCCTGGCCACCACCGATGGCGACTCCCGCCGTGGAGGTCTTTCGAGCGGCCCCGAGAGCGGCGAGTGTGTCGTCGGCGAGGTGTTCGGAGAGGGCGCGGAAGGTGGTCCACTTGCCGCCGACGAGGCTCAGGGTGGTGACCTGGCGGTCGCCCACCTTCTCCTGGCGCTTCTCGATGCGGTAGTCGCGGGACACGAAGCCCGGCTGGGTGTCGTCGTGGCGCGGCAGCGGCCGCACGCCCGAGAAGCTGTACACGATGTGGTCCTTCGAGACCGCGATGTCCGGGAAGACATGGCCGATCAGTTCGAAGAAGTAGTCGATCTCCTCGTCCGTGCAGACGGCCTGCTCCTCGACGTCGACGTCGATGTCCGTGGTGCCGACAAGCACGCGGTCGCCCATGGGGTAGATGAGGACGATCCGGCCGTCGACGTGCTCGAAGAAGATCTCGGTGCCATTGCAGGCCTCGAGCAGCTGGGGGTGGTCGAGGACGATGTGCGAGCCCTTGGTGCCACCCATGAACAGGGTCTCGGTGCCGAGGGCCGCATTGGTGCCGTCGGTCCATGCGCCGGTCGCATTCACGACGACGTCGGCCTGGAAGCCGAAGGTCTCGCCGGTGAGCTCATCGCGCAGGAGCACGCCGTCGTCGGTCGTGCCGACGGCACTGACGTAGTTCGCCGCCCGCGCGGCGGGGTTGGCGATCTGTCCGTCGCGCAGGACGTCGAGGGTCAGGCGCTCCGGGTTGTGGACGGAGGCATCGAAGTAGGTGGCCGCGTACTTGATGTCCTTGCGGAGTTCGGGCATGGCGGCGAGCGCCTTCTTGCGACCGACGAACGAGTGACGGGGCACGTTGCCGCCGTCGCGCGAGAAGAAGTCGTACATGGTCAGGCCGGCCTTGATGAGGACCGCGCCACGCTCGACCTGCTTGCCCTGCTTGTGCGTCAGGAAACGCAGGGGGGCGGAGAGGATGCCCGAGAACGTGGTGTAGATCGGGATGGTGGTCTGCAGCGGCTTGACGTAATGGGGGGCGATCTTCATCAGCGCGTTCCGCTCGATGACCGATTCGCGCACGAGGCGGAACTCGCCGTTCTCGAGATAGCGGATACCGCCGTGGATCATGTGGGAGGACGCGCCCGATGCGCCCTGGCAGTAGTCGCCCCGTTCAACGAGAGCGACGTCGATGCCCTGCAGCGCGAGGTCGCGGAAGGTTCCGACCCCGTTGATGCCGCCACCGATGATGAGTACGGACGCCCGGGGGTTGTCCCTGAGCTCCTGCACCACGGTGCGCGTCGAAGATGTCATGCCTTCACCGGGGGTGCGGTCGGCTGGAATGCTCAAGGGACTACTCCGTAACTTCAATGTCGGGAATGTTTACTGCGCTACTAATTCTTCGAGCAGTGGGAATAACAGTCAACCGCATTGCACAAACGTGCACAGCGCGTCAGACTGACGGGATGATGACCATCGAGGACGGCTCGTCGGACGGTATCGGCGACCCCGACCGGGCACCGGGCAACCGCTCGCGGGATGCCCTGAGGGCAGCCCAGATGTACTACCTGCAGGACCTCACCATGAACGCCATCGCGCGGGAGCTGCGTACCTCCCGCTCCACCGTCTCCCGCCTGCTCTCGATGGCACGGGAGACGGGACTGGTGCAGATCCAGGTCAACAACCCGTCCGACCGGGCTCCTGCGCTGGAGCAGCAGATCAGCCGTCGTTTCGGCGTGGAGGCGCACGTCGTCCCGGTGGCCGACAGTGTGAACGACTCAGAGGTGCTCGACCGCGTCGCCATCCAGGCCGCCCGGACGATCGGCCCCCTCGTGGATTCGAACGCCATCGTCGGCGTCGCCTGGGGATCCACCCTCAGCGCGGTGAGTCACCATCTGACCCGGAAGCAGACCCACGACAGCACGATCGTGCAGCTCAACGGGGCGGGTAACACCCAGACCACGGGCATCACCTACGCCAGCGAGATCCTGCGGCGCTTCGGCCAGGCCTACGGAGCGCGGGTGGAGCAGTTCCCCGTCCCCGCCTTCTTCGACCATGCCGCCACGAAGACCGCCATGTGGGAGGAACGCAGCGTCCGCCGCATCCTCGACCTGCAGCGGCGCATGACCATGGCGATCTTCGGCGTGGGATCGATCGGGGCGGGGATCCCCAGCCACGTGTACAGCGGCGGCTACCTGGACCGCGAGGACCTCGAGACGCTGGAGACGGACGAGGTCGTCGGTGATGTGGCCACGATGTTCTTCCGCGCCGACGGCACGCATCGTGACATCGTGCTCAACACGCGCAGCACGGGCCCCGAGCTCGACCAGCTGCGCACGGTCCGACGCCGGATCTGCGTGGTGTCCGGGGAGTCGAAGATCAACGGACTCCGCGGCGCCCTGGCGGCGGGGCTCGCCACGGACCTCATCCTCGACGAGGGCTCGGCCCGGCGGCTCGTGCACTCCTGACGGCCCGGGGCAGCCGGGTGCGCCCCGTCCTCGATAGAGTGCACGCATGAGCTCTCCCGCGCCCCGTGCCGCACTCGCCGACGGACGAATGATCGACCGGGTGGGGTACGGCGTGTACAAGGTGCCGCCCGAGGACACAGCGCGCCTCTGCTCCACGGCGCTCGACGCCGGCTACCGACTCCTCGACACCGCGTCGCTGTACGGCAACGAGTCCGGCGTGGGATCGGCGGTCCGTGAGTACCTCGGATCGGGTGACCGGGACGAACTCTTCATCACCTCGAAGGTGTGGAACGACGACCACGGCTTCGATGCGACGCTCCGGGCCTTCGACACGAGCATGGACCTCCTCGGACTCGACCGGCTGGACCTCTACCTCATCCACTGGCCCTGCCCCTCCAAGGACCTGTACGTGGAGACCTGGCGCGCCCTCGAGCGGCTCCAGGGCGACGGCCGGGTGCGCTCGATCGGCGTCTCCAATTTCCAGCGGACCCACCTCGAACGGCTGATCAACGAGACCGACGTGATCCCGGTCCTCAACCAGGTGGAGCTGCACCCCTACCTGCAGCAGCGGGAGCTGCGCGCCTTCCACGCCGAGCACGGCATCGCCACCCAGGCGTGGAGTCCCTTGGGGCGCGGCAACGTGCTCGACGACGCCGTGATCGTCCGCATCGCGGCTGAACTCGGCCGTACCCCTGCCCAGGTGATCCTCCGCTGGCACCACCAGCAGGACATCCTGACGATCCCGAAGGCCAGTTCGAGGGAACGCATCGCCTCGAACCTCGACATCTTCGGCTTCGAGCTCGACGACGCCCGGATGGCCGCCCTCGACGGGCTGGAGCGTGGCCGGCGCTTCGGGTCACACCCGGACCGGGTGGGCTGATGCGCGACGCCGTCGTCCGCACCATAGGCTGGGAAGGCACGCTGCAACGCATCTGGGACTTCCCTGCCGTCGGGTCCCCGGAACCGGCGGGACCGGCCGGACCGGCCACCCCTGCCGCACTGCCGATCGTCATGGTGCACGGTTTCCGGGGTGACCACCACGGCCTGCTGCGGCTCGTCGAGGAGCTGCCGGGCCACCGGGTCGTCCTGCCGGACCTGCCCGGGTTCGGGCAGGGCCAGGAACTGACGTCCACGCACGACGTCGGCACCTACGCCCGCTTCACCGCCCATGTCGCGCGACTCGTCGGTCCCGGACCGCGCATACTCCTCGGTCACTCCTTCGGGTCCATCGTCGCGGCCGAGGCGGTGGCCTCGGACCCGGACCTCGCTGCGGTCCTGGTGCTGGTCAATCCGATCAGTACCCCTGCCCTCGAGGGACCCAGCCGCGCGGCGTCGCGGGTCGCGGAGGGCTATTACGTGGCTGCCGACCGGCTGCCCGAAGCCGCGGGACGCGCACTGCTCGCCAGCCCGGTGATCGTGCGCGGCATGAGCGCCTTCATGGCGAAGACGAAGGACCGGACGCTGCGCCGCTGGATCCACGGGCAGCACGACGCCTGGTTCAGCTCCTTCGCCAGCCGGCGCGTGGTCCTCGAGGCCTTCCAGGCGTCGATCTCCGGCACGGTGCGCGACCGCGCACAGGACATCGACGTTCCGGTGCTGCTCATCGCCGCCGAGCAGGACGACATCGGGTCGGTCGCGAGCCAGCGGGACCTCGCCGCGCTCTTCCCTGCCGCGACCCTCCGGGTCATCCCCGACGTCGGACACCTCGTCCACTACGAGAAGCCGCGCGAGGCGGCGCAGCTCATCGAGACCTTCCTGGAGGCCCTGCCCGCATGAGGATCCTGTTCGACGCCCGCTTCACGCGGACCGACCACCACGACGGCATCAGCCGGTACGGGGCGAGCCTCATCGAGGCCCTCGCTCGGACGGACGATGTCGTCATGCTGATCAGCGACCCACGGCAGCTCGCCCTCCTCCCGGACGTACCGCACGTGCGGATCAGCAGCCCGCTCTCCCCCGCCGAGCTGTTCGTGGCGCGGCGCATCAACGCCCTGCGACCCGACGTCGTCGTCTGCCCCATGCAGACCATGGGCTCCTGGGGGCGCCGCTATCCGCTGGTGCTCACCCTGCACGACCTCATCTACTACGAGAACCCGACGCCCCCCTCCTTCCTGCCGCTACCGGTGCGCCTCCTGTGGCGGCTCTACCACCGCGCGTACTGGCCCCAGCGGCTGCTGCTGGACCGTGCCGACGTCGTCGCCACGATCTCCCGCACCACCGCCGGGCTCATCGCCGCGCACCGCCTCACCCGGCGGCCCGTCATGCTCGTCGGCAACGCCCCGCAGCCGACCGGACGACGCCGCGATCCCGAGGCTCCCCGCTCACCGTCGCTGCTCTACATGGGCTCGTTCATGCCGTACAAGAATGTCGAGACGCTCGTCCGCTCGATGTCCGGGCTCCCCGGACATGTGCTCCACCTCCTGAGCCGCATCACCCCGGAACGGCAGGCCGAACTGGAAGTACTGCGGGCGCCGGCAGGCAGAGTCGTCTTCCACGGCGGGGTCACGGACACCGAGTACGAGGACCTGCTGGACGACGCCACCGCGCTGGTCACCCTGTCCCGGGCCGAGGGATACGGCCTGCCGATCATCGAGGCGATGGCGACCGGCACGCCCGTGATCGCCAGCGACATCCCGATCTTCCGGGAGGTGGGCGGGAACGCGGCCCTGTTCGTCGACCCGGCTGATCCGCAGGCCGTGGCGGACGCGGTCCGTCAGCTCGACCATCCCGGCCGCTGGGCGGAGGCGTCACGGCTGGGCCTCGAGCGGGCCGCCATGTACTCGTGGTCGGCGTCCGCCAGTCAGCTGCGCGACGCCTGCCGCCGCGCCATCGAGGAGCACGGACGGCGGAGACCGGGTTCGCGGAGGCGGGCCGGACGAGGCCCATCGCGATGACCGCGTCGCGCCGGGGCCGACGCAGGGCGCGCGCATGACGGACCTGCAGTGCGCTGCCGTCGTCGTCCTGCTCGGGATCGGCGCCCCGCTACCGGCCTGGCTCGGCCGACTCAAGATCGCCGAGACCGTCGACGCCCCGGCGCAGGCGGATGTCTGTGCCCTCGTCGACGACGCCGCCGATCGTTTCCGGGGCGAGACCCTCGTCCTTGCGGCCCCGGCGCCCGCCCTGGTGGCGGCTCTCCGCGCCCACGGCATCAGCGGCGCACCGCCGGTCATCGTCGGGGTCGACTCCGAGGGGTGGACGGTGCGCTCGCCGTGACGGGCGGTGTCCCCGATCGGACCTGACACCTCGGGCGCACCCGGAGCCGGTCTCGGAGGCCGATGACCGCGCGCGGCAGGACGCGCTCAGAGCACGTCCAGCGCGTCGAGCCGGACGTGCACGGGATCACCCGTCCGCTTGGCGGAGAGCGCCGCGCGGCGGGCACGCAGCTGCCGGGTGATCCCGGCCGCAGCCCGGTAGGGGAAGAACAGCAGCACACGGTGGCTCCCCTGCCCGGCCAGCACCTCCGTCGAGGGCGCACCCTTGCCCGCACCGCGCAGCGCTCCGGCGGCACGCGCGATGAGGACGGCCTCTCGGCGGATGTCGGGCGGGATGGGGGCCGGCCCCACCACGCGGGCGGCTCCCTCGAGCTCCAGATCCTCGAGGAAGTGGGTGAGGGCCTCGCGGGTGCCGGTCAGCACGGCGTAGCGCACCGCGGGCGGGAGGCCCAGCTCGCGGCGCTCGGCCAGTTCGCGTGACGCGGCGCCCGCGGGATCCCAGCGGACCAGGTGACCCACGGCGACGTCGTCGTCCCCCGTGATCACCACGGTGCCTCCGGCCGACGACGGCCGCGCGAGCGCCGCCGCGGAGAACCAGCGTCTCAGCGCGTCCTCGCCCGCACGCAGCGACTCCCTGCTGAGCAGGGCGTTGCCGTCGAGCAGGATGACCGCCGTGTACCCGCCCGCGGCCACCGGCTCGGCACCCGGTGTCGCGACGACGACGGCGGGAGAATCCCGGACGGTGTCGATGATGTGATCGCCCGCCGAGGAGATCACCGGGACGCCGGGGAAGGCCCGGCCCAGTTCTTCGGCGGTCCTCGTGGCACCCGCCACGGTCGCCCGGACGCGCGTGCCGCCGCACTCGGCGCAGACCCAGTGGTTGTCGGGCCGGCCGCACCAGCGGCAGGACAGCGGGGCGTTGCGGCTGCCCTGCGCGAGCGGCCCGGAGCAGGAGGAACACCGAGCGGGGTGCCGGCAGCGATCACACGCCAGCGCCGGCGAGAACCCCGTCCGGGCCACCTGCAGGAGCACCGGCCCGCGGGTGAGTCCGGCCTGCGCAGCGGCCCACGCAGCATGCGGGATGCGGGCCTGCGCCGCATGCGGGTCCCGCTCCATCTGGAAGGCGTCCGCGGCGTGCACCACGCGCGGGGTCGCCCGCCGTACCTCCGCCCGGTCCGCCTGGATGGCACGCGCCCAGCCTGTGTCGACGAGGCGCTGCGCCTCGGTGGAGCGGGCGAAGGAGGACAGCAGCATGCCCGCACCCTCCTGCTCCGCACGGAGCAGGAGGACGTCCCGGACGTGCTGGTAGGGCGCGCGTTGCTCGACGTGCTGGTCGTCGCCGTCGTCCCACAGGCAGACGAGGCCGAGGTCCGCCACGGGGGCGTAGGCCGCCGAGCGTGTCCCGACGGCCACACGGGCGGACCCGTGGAGCAGGCGCAGGAAGTTCCGGTAGCGCGGCGTCGCTCCGTCCTCACCCGTGAGCCGTGCGACGGTCCCGGCCCCGAGCCTCGCCGCGAGCGAGGCCTCGACACGGGCGAGGTCCCGCTGGTCGGGCACGACGACGAGGGCTCCCCGCCCCGAGGCGACCGTCGCCGCGACCGCATCGGTCAGTTCCTCCGTCCAGGCTCGCGGCCCGAACCCGCCGAGGCTGCTGAGGACGGCACGGGGCGCCTCGCCGGCCTCGAGGTGCTGGAGGAAGGCCACGCCGTTGGTGTACCGCCCGAAGGCGCCGGAGCTGCTGACGCTGCCCGGGCTGTCCGATGCGGGGGCGACGCCGGAGGACGACGCCGGTGCGTGCCCCGTCCCCGATCCTGCGGCCGGCAGGAACTCCGCCTCGACGCGCGCCATGCGCGGCGGGATCGCGGACCGCAGGACGTCGCTCACCGTGCCCACGGAGCGTGCGGCGACCGACGTTGCGAGAGCCAGGACGTCGGGGGTCAGGACCTGCAGCGGGGAGACGACCTTCCCGAGCGGCAGCAGGGTCGCGGTCGTGCTGGACCGAGCGACGCGTTCGGCAAGGAAACCGGCGTGCTCGCGCCCGGCGAAGCGCACCTTCACCCTGACGCCCGGCTGGGCGTCGACGTCCATCGCCGCCGGCACCGCGTAGTCGAAGTACCGGTCGAGGTGGGGCAGCTGCGCGTCGAGCACCACGCGCGCGATCGGCAGGGTGGCGGCCCGTTCGGGATCCGCCATCGGGAGGTTCGCGGCCCCGAAGCCGTGCAGGAGGGAGAGTTGTCCCCCGCTCTCACCGTCGCGCCGGGACGGCCCGGCGGTGCGGCTCTCGTTGTCGGTCATGGTGTCGGCCGTCCGCCTCGGCGGCCCGTCCCGTCCCTCCGCGTCAGGCGTTGAAGTAGCTCCGCAACTTCTCCACGCGATCGGTGCGCTCCCAGGTGAAGTCCTCGTCCTCGCGTCCGAAGTGCCCGTGGGCCGCGGTGCGCTGGTAGATGGGACGCTTCAGGTCGAGCGCGTTGATGATGCCGAGGGGCCGGAGGTCGAAGATCTCCCGGATGGCGTCACCGATGGCCTGGGGATCGACGGTCTCGGTGCCGAAGGTCTCGACGTAGATGCCGACGGGCTGGGCCATGCCGATCGCGTAGGCGATCTGGATCTCCGCGCGGCGCGCGAGCCCGGCGGCGACGACGTTCTTCGCGACCCAGCGCATGGCGTAGGCGGCCGAACGGTCCACCTTCGAGGGATCCTTGCCGCTGAAGGCGCCACCACCGTGGCGGGCCATCCCGCCGTAGGTGTCGACGATGATCTTCCGGCCCGTCAGGCCTGCGTCCCCCACGGGACCGCCGATGACGAAGGCCCCGCCGGGATTCAGGATGTGCCGGACCGAGGAGGTGTCGAGCTCCGATTCGGCGAGCACGGGCCCGATCACGTGTTCGGCGAGATCGGCGCGCAGCTCGTCGAGGGAGACCTCGGCCGAGTGCTGCGAGGAGATGACGACGGAGTCGATGGAGACGGGGCGATCGCCGTCGTACCCGATGGTGACCTGCGTCTTGCCGTCCGGACGGAGGTACGGGAGCGTCCCGTCCTTGCGCACGTGCGTGAGGCGTTCGGAGAGTCGGTGCGAGAGCCAGATGGGCGTCGGCATCAGGACGGCCGTCTCGTCGCTGGCATAGCCGAACATGATCCCCTGGTCGCCGGCTCCCTGCGCGTCGTAGGGGTCGACCCCGGTGCCCTCGCGGGTCTCGAGGGAGGTGAAGACGCCGGACGCGATCTCCGCACTCTGCTGGCCGATGGACACGGAGACACCGCAGCGTGCGCCGTCGAACCCGTTGGCGGAGGAGTCGTAGCCGATTCCCAGAATGGTCTTCCGGACGATCTCGGGGATCTCCACGTACGCCTCGGTGGTGACCTCGCCCGCGACGTGCACGAGGCCGGTCGTGACGAGCGTCTCGACGGCCACCCGGGAATCGGGATCCTGCGTCAGCAGGCCGTCGAGGATGGCGTCACTGATCTGGTCGCAGATCTTGTCCGGATGGCCCTCGGTGACCGATTCCGAGGTGAACAGGCGCAGGGGGGAATCGGTGCTGGGTGAATTCACGTGCTCACTCTACTTGGTCGGAGGGACGATCCTGCCCGGGCGGCGAGCCACGTGACGGGACGGGACGGACGACGGCGTCAGCGGACGAGCAGGCGGGCGGCGTGGTCGATCACAGCGTCCGCGACCGTCCGCTTGGACCCGCGTACCGGACCTGATTCGGTGCCGTCCGCGTCCAGGATGGTGACCTCGTTGGCGTCCTGGCCGAAGACGAGGCCGGAGCCGACGACATTGAGGACGAGGAAGTCGCAGCCCTTCCGGGCGAGCTTCGCCCGGGCGTGGGTGATCGGGTCCGCTGCTGCGTCCCCGGTCTCCGCCGCGAATCCGGCGATGACGAGGGGCTCCGCCAGCGACGAGCGGGCGATCACCGCCTCACGGAGGACATCGGGGTTCCGGACGAGCGTGATGACGGGATCGGCGCCGTCGTCGGTCTTCTTGATCTTCGTGGCCATGACCTCTGCCGGTCGGAAATCGGCCACCGCGGCGGCCATCACCAGGACGTCGGTGGTCGGCAGGAGGCCGAGGACGGCGTCGCGGAGCTCCAGCGCGGACTCGACCCGGACGACGTCGCAGCCCGACGGCGGAGCCACCTCGGCATGGGCGAGGACCAGGGTCACGTGGGCCCCCTGCGCCAGCGCCGCCTCGGCGAGGGCCATCCCCTGCTTGCCCGAGGACCTGTTGCCGAGGAACCGCACGGGGTCCAGCGCCTCGCGCGTGCCGCCGGCCGTGATGGTCACCCGTTTGCCCGCGAGGGCTCCGGATCCCGCGGCACCCGTGGCCGCGATGGCCGCCGCGAAGATGTCGGCGGGCTCGGGGAGCCGGCCCGGTCCCGAGTCGGAGCCGGTCAGCCTCCCGGACGCCGGCTCGATGACCGTCACGCCGCGTGAGCGGAGGGTCTCGACGTTGGCGCGGGTCGCGGCGTGCTGCCACATCTCGGTGTGCATCGCCGGGGCCATCACGACCGGGCCGTGCGCCATCAGGAGGGTCCCGGTCAGGAGATCGTTCGCGAGCCCCGCGGCGGCACGCGCCAGGACGTCCGCGGTGGCGGGCGCGACGACGATCAGGTCCGCCTCGTGGCCCAGGCGCACGTGGTTCACCTTGTCGACGTCGTCCCAGACGCTGTTGCTGACGGGGTGGCCGGACAGCGCCTCCCAGGTGGCCGTCCCCACGAAGCGGGTCGCAGCATCCGTGGGGATGACCGTGACGTCGTGGCCGGACTCCGTGAAAAGACGGAGGAGGGATGCAGCCTTGTAGGCTGCGATCCCTCCTCCGACACCCAGTACTATGCGCACCGCTCGGCGGTTACTCGGACTGTTCCATGGGCGAGGACACGAGCATGCCCTCGTTGATCTCGCGCAGCGCGATGGACAGCGGCTTCTCGTTCAGCTTGGTGTCGACGAGGGGGCCGACGTACTCGAACAGGCCCTCGTGGAGCTGCGAGTAGTACGCGTTGATCTGGCGGGCGCGCTTGGCACCGTAGATCACGAGGGCGTACTTCGAGTCCGAGGCCTCCAGCAGAGAATCGATCGGCGGGTTGATGATGCCTTCGGGCTGAGTTGACACAGAATCTCCAAATATTAGGCGGGACGGCGGGTGCAGGGCGTTGTCAGCGCTGCAGCGGAAGCAGTCCCATCAGTGATACGAGCTCGTCTGCCGCATGCTCCACGGAGTCGTTGACGACGGTGTGGTTGAATTCCGGCTCGGCAGCAAGTTCCAGTTTAGCCGTTTCCAGCCGCTGCTGCTGTTCCTCGGGTGTTTCCGTGCCGCGGCCGACCAGTCGGCGCACCATCTCCTCCCAGCTGGGCGGGGCGAGGAACACGAAAGTGGCGTCCGGCATGCTCTCCTTGACCTGCCGCGCACCCTGTAGGTCGATCTCCAGGAGCACCCGTCGCCCCTCGTCCATGGCGGCCTGCACGGTCCTCCTGAGGGTCCCGTAGCGGTTGCGGCCGTGGACCACGGCCCACTCCAGGAGCTGGCCCTCGTCGACGAGCTGGTCGAACTCCTCGGACGAGAGGAAGAAGTAGTGCACACCGTCCACCTCACCGGGGCGGGGCGGGCGCGTGGTGGCCGAGACGGACAGCCACACCTCGGGATAGTTGTCACGGATGTACGTGGAGACCGTTCCCTTGCCGACCGCCGTCGGACCGGCGAGGACTGTCAACCGGGGTTGTGACACTGGGGTTCCTTACTTACCGGCCGGGCCGGTGTGATGTTGTTCGAGGTGAGAGACCAGGGCCTTGCGCTGGTGGATGCCGAGGCCGCGGACGCGCCGCGTGCCCGCGATGCCGACCTCCGCCATGATCGCGACCGCCCGGACGTCTCCGACGCCGGGCAGTGCCTTGAGGAGGTCGAGGACCTTCAGGCGGCCCACGGCGTCGTCGCCGTCGCGGTTCTCGATCACGTCCGCAACAGAGAGCTTACCGGTCTTCAGCCGGGACTTGATGTCCGCCCGCACCGCCCGCGCAGCCGTCGCCTTCTCACGCGCCCGGGTTCGTTCGTCATCCGTCAATGGCTTCAGGCTCACTCATGCTCCCTGCGCTGGACGGCACCACGGAGGGCGGCGGCTGCTCGTCGATTGGATCGGTCACGTTCCGGGGTCGGACTGGAACCGAACCTACCGGGCGCACACCCCTGAAATCAATGCTGCCCCTGCTTCACGCGAGCTCGTCGCGTGTCCGTTCGGCGGCTGCCCGCAACCGCGCCCCGTCCGGCCCCGCAGCGAGGATGGCACGGCTCGACGTCGGGAGCACGAGCGGCAGCGCGCCGCCGAACGCGGCGCGGAGCTCGCGCGTCCCCGCCCCCTGCGCGCCCACTCCCGGGGCGAGGATCGGGCCGTTCAACCGTGCCAGGTCGAGGCCGAGCCGCTCGGCGGCGTCACCGATCGTCGCTCCGACGACGAGCCCGACATGGCCCGGTCGGCCCGCGCCGTCCTGGTCCGCGTTCTCGCCGGCTGCGGCAAGCGCTATCGAGCGGGCGACGGAGGCGTCCCCGCCGACGTGCTGCACCGAGCGGCCCTCGGGATTGGATGTGAGGGCGAGGACGAAGACCCCCCGCCCCGTGGACCGAGCGAGGTCGAGCGCCGGCCGCAGCGATTCGAAGCCGAGGTACGGATTGAGGGTCACTGCGTCCGCCGCCAGCGGGCTGCCCTCCCCCAGCCACGCCTCGGCGTACGCCTGCATGGTGGAGCCGATGTCGCCGCGCTTGGCGTCCGCGATGGTCAGGGCACCGGCGTCGGCCGCACGGGCCAGCAGCGTCTCGAGGACGGCGAGCCCGCGTGAGCCGTGCCGCTCGTACAGGGCGACCTGCGGCTTGAGGGCCACCGACACCGGCCCCACGGCGTCGAGCACCGCGAGGGAGAACCGCTCCAGGCCCTCGGGTGAGTCCGGGAGGCCCCACGCAGCGAGGAGCGCCGGATGGGGATCGATGCCGACGCACAGGCTGCCCTTGCCGCTCCGGGCCGCCGCGAGGCGCTCCCCGAAGGAAGCGCGGGAGGTGCTGGATGCCCGGGGTGCGGCGGCAGGGACCTCAGGACGCATCGCGTGCCTCGGTGGACGCGCGCAGGTTCGCGGCGTGCTCCTGCAGGCTCGTGACCGACCACTCGTAGGACCGCATGGCCTCGATGGCCTGCACGGCGGCGCCGACCTCGGGGATCGTCGTGATGACCGGCAGGCCGTAGGAGGTCGCAGCGGCCCTGATCTCGTAGCCGTCACCGCGGGCCTGTCCACCGGAGGGCGTGTTGATGATCATGTCGATCCCGCCCTCGGTGATGAGGTCCACCACCGTGCCCTGCCCCTCGCCGGCTCCCTCGGCCACCTTGCGGACCGTCGTGGCGTGGATGCCGTTGCGGCGCAGCACGTCGGCGGTGCCGCCCGTGGAGACGATCTCGAAGCCGAGGTCCACGAGCCGCTTGACCGGCATGATGATGGACCGCTTGTCCCGGTTCGCCACCGAGACGAAGACCTTGCCCTCGACCGGCAGGGCTGCATTCGCCGCGGCCTGGCTCTTGGCGAAGGCGGTGTCGAAGTACTTGTCGATCCCCATGACCTCGCCGGTGGAACGCATCTCGGGGCCGAGCAGCGAGTCGACGACGGTGCCCTCCGGCGTCCGGAAGCGGCTGAACGGCAGCACGGCCTCCTTGACCGAGACCGGGGCGTCCAGGGGCAGGGAGCCCCCGTCCCCCTGTGCGGGCAGGAACCCCCGCGTGCGGAGCTCGGCGACGGTGACACCGGTGCCGATCAGGGCGGCGCCCTTGGCCAGCTGCACCCCCGTGGCCTTCGACACGAACGGCACGGTACGGGACGCCCGCGGGTTGGCCTCGAGGACGTAGAGGACGTCGGAGGCGAGGGCGAACTGGATGTTGATCAGTCCGCGGACCCCGACCCCCTGCGCGATCGCCAGCGTGGCCTCACGGACCCGCTGGAGGACGTCGGCGCCGAGGGTGATGGGGGGCAGGACGCACGCGGAGTCGCCGGAGTGGATGCCGGCCTCCTCGATGTGCTCCATGATGCCGCCGAGGTACATCTCGGTGCCGTCGTACAGCGCGTCGACGTCGATCTCGATGGCGTCCTCGAGGAAACGGTCGATCAGCACGGGGTGCGCCTCGGTGATCTCCGTGGCGTTGGCGATGTAGCGGGAGAGGTTGGGCTCGTCGTAGACGATCTCCATGCCGCGCCCGCCGAGGACGTAGGACGGACGCACGAGCACGGGGTAGCCGATGTCGTCGGCGATCCGCTTCGCGTCCTCGAAGGACACCGCGGTACCGTTCTTCGGCGCGATCAGCCCGCCGGCGTCGAGCACCCGGCTGAAGGCCCCGCGGTGTTCGGCGAGGTCGATGGCCTCCGGTGACGTGCCGAGGATCGGGATGCCGGCGTCGGCCAGTTCCTGCGCGAGCTTCAGCGGGGTCTGGCCGCCGAGCTGGACGAAGACGCCGAGCACGCCTCCCGTGCGCTCCTCGGCGGCGATGACCTCGAGGACGTCCTCGAGGGTCAGCGGCTCGAAGTAGAGGCGCGTGGAGATGTCGTAGTCCGTGGACACCGTCTCCGGGTTGCAGTTGACCATGACGGTCTCGTAGCCGGCCTCGCGGAGCGCCATGGTGGCGTGGACGCAGGAGTAGTCGAACTCGATGCCCTGGCCGATCCGGTTGGGACCGGACCCCAGGATGATGATGGACGGCTTCTCGTGCTGGGCCACCTCGTCCTCCTCGTCGTAGGAGGAGTAGTGGTACGGGGTGTAGGCCGCGAACTCGGCGGCGCACGTGTCCACGGTCTTGAACACGGGACGGATCCCCAGCGCGTGGCGCACGCCGCGGACGACGGCGTCGGGGGTGTGCGTGAGGGCGCCGATCTGCTCGTCGGAGAAGCCGTGGCGCTTGGCCAGGCGCAGCACGTCCTCGGAGAGGTTGGGGGCGGTGCGGACCTCCTCGGCGACCTCGTTGAGCAGCACGAGCTGGTCGAGGAACCAGGGGTCGATCCCCGTCGCCTCGTATAGGCGCTCCACGCTCGCACCTCCCAGCAGCGCGCGCTGCACCTGCGAAAGGCGCTCGGTGGTGGGGCGCTTCGCGGCTTCGACGAGGGCGTCGACCTCCTCGGGCGCCACGGCAGCGTAGGACAGCTGGGAGCCCTTCTGCTCGAGCGAGCGGAGCGCCTTCTGCAGGGCCTCGGTGAAGTTGCGGCCCATCGCCATGGCCTCGCCGACCGACTTCATGGTGGTGGTCAGCGTGGGGTCCGCCGCCGGGAACTTCTCGAATGCGAAGCGCGGGACCTTGACCACCACGTAGTCCAGCGTGGGCTCGAAGGACGCCGGGGTCTTCAGCGTGATGTCGTTCGGGATCTCGTCGAGCGTGTAGCCGAGGGACAGCTTCGTGGCGATCTTGGCGATCGCGAAGCCCGTGGCCTTCGATGCGAGGGCCGAGGACCGGGACACGCGGGGGTTCATCTCGATGACGACGACGCGACCGGTGTCCGGCTCGACGGCGAACTGGATGTTGCAGCCACCGGTGTCCACGCCGACCTCGCGGATGACGGCGATGGAGATGTCGCGCAGGCGCTGGTACTCGCGGTCGGTGAGCGTCAGCGCGGGGGCCACGGTGATGGAGTCACCGGTGTGCACGCCCACGGGGTCGAAGTTCTCGATGGAGCAGACGACCACGACGTTGTCGTTCCTGTCCCGCATCATCTCGAGCTCGTACTCCTTCCATCCGAGGATGCTCTCCTCGAGGAGGACCTCGCTCGTGGGGCTGTACTGCAGGCCCTGGCCGACGATCCGGCGCAGGTCCTGCTCGGTGTAGGCGAGCCCGGACCCGAGGCCGCCCATGGTGAAGGAGGGCCGGACGACCATCGGGTAGCCGAGGTCGTCGGCGGCGACGAGCGCCTCGTCGATCGAGTGGATGATCGCCGACCGCGCCGACTCCGCACCGCAGCGCTCGACGACGCCCTTGAACTTCTCGCGGTCCTCGCCGAGTTCGATGGCGGCGATGTTCGCTCCGATCAGCTCGACGCCGAACTTCTCCAGCACCCCGTTCTTGTCGAGGGCGATCGCCGTGTTCAGGGCCGTCTGCCCGCCGAGGGTGGGCAGGAGGGCGTCCGGGCGCTCCTTCTCGATGATCTTCGCGACCACGTCGGGCGTGATCGGCTCGACGTAGGTGGCGTCGGCGAACTCGGGGTCCGTCATGATCGTCGCGGGGTTCGAGTTGACGAGGATGACGCGCAGGCCCTCCTCGCGCAGGACGCGCAGGGCCTGGGTGCCCGAGTAGTCGAATTCGGCGGCCTGCCCGATGACGATCGGGCCGGAGCCGATGACCAGGACGCTCTTGAGGTCGGTTCTGCGGGGCATCAGTTCTCTTCCTGCGTGGTGCTGGTCTGTTCTGCGTGGCTGTGCCGGGACTGGTTACCCGTCACCTTCGAACCGTGGGTGCCGAGTTCGGCGGCGGCTGCCTCAGCCAGTGCCCCGGCTTCGGAGCCGGCATCGAGTGCCGAGGCCAGGACGGCGTTCCCCGAGCCGGGCGCGGCCTTCTCGGCCTGCATGAGGTCGATGAACCGGTCGAAGAGGTAGGCGGAGTCATGGGGACCCGCTGCCGCCTCCGGGTGGTACTGCACCGAGAAGGCAGGCAGGTCCAGGCACGCGAGGCCCTCGACGACGTCGTCGTTCAGGCTGACGTGGCTGACCTCGACGCGGCCGTAGCGTCCGGCGGGAGCCTCGACGGGGCCGTCGAGGGGAGCGTCGACGGCGAACCCGTGGTTCTGCGACGTGATCTCGACCTTTCCGGTGCGGCGGTCGAGGACCGGCTGGTTGATGCCGCGGTGGCCGTAGCGGAGCTTGTAGGTCCCGAAGCCGAGGGCGCGCCCGAGGATCTGGTTGCCGAAGCAGATGCCGAAGAACGGCATGCGGGCGTCGAGCACACGGCGGAGCAGCTCCACCTGCGCGTCCGCGGTGGCGGGGTCGCCGGGTCCGTTGGACATGAACACGCCATCGGGCTGCGCAGCGACGACGTCCTCGAAGGTGGCGGCAGCGGGCAGGACGACGGTCCGCACACCGCGCTGGGCAAAGTGCTTCGGTGTCATGGCCTTGATGCCGAGGTCGAGCGCCGCGATGGTCGCGAGGGTTTCCCCGGTCCACCCGTGCTCGGCGGGCTCCACGACGTACGCCTCGTCGATGCTGACCTCCTCGGCGAGCCGGGCGCCCGTCATGGACGGCTGCGCGAGGACCTTCTCGACGAGTTGCGCCTCCGTCAGCCCGGCCTCGGAGCCGGAGAAGATCCCGGCGCGCATGGCGCCGCGCTCGCGCAGGTGGCGTGTGACGGCGCGCGTGTCCACGCCCTCGATCCCGACGACGCCCTGCTCGCGCAGCTGGTCGTCGAGGCTCTGCTCGGAGCGCCAGTTCGACGGGCGGCGGGCGGCGTCACGGATGATGTATCCGGCCACCCAGATGCGGCGGGACTCGGCGTCGTCCGCGTTCACGCCGGTGTTGCCGATGTGCGGTGCGGTCTGGACGACGAGCTGGCGTGCGTAGGACGGATCGGTGATGGTCTCCTGGTAGCCGGTCATGCCGGTGGCGAAGACCGCCTCGCCGAGCGCGGTGCCTCGGGCGCCGTAGGCGCGGCCGCGGAAGGTCCGGCCGTCCTCGAGGACGAGCACCGCGAGTGCTTTCGCCTGGATCGGTGCCGTCGATGGAGCGTGGCTCACAGCTGTTCCCTGCCTTCGGGGGTCGGTGGAGTTCGGTGGGTCGTGCGGCTGGTCCCGTTCGGGGGCCCAGCGGGGATGAGGGCGGCGACGGCCGCGACGAGCTGGGCCTTGTGGACCGCGTGGCGCGTGCGGAAGCCGGTGTCCACGCGGCGCTGCTCGCCGTCCGGGCCGGTTCCGAGCCGCCAGGTGACGACGACGAGGCCCTCCTTCTCGACGAACTTGCCCGTCATCCCGCCGGCGAGCTGCACGGAGACGAGGTCCTCGCGCGGTACGAAGACGGCGCGGGCCCCGGTACGGGTGAACAGGACGCCGTGGGGGTGGACGGTGGCGACGGCGTTGCCGCGGAGGCCGAGGCCGTGGACGGCGATGCGGTCCAGCCAGTCTCCGGCTGTCGTCGTGGCGACGTACTGGCCGTCGGCCTCGTACAGGACGCGTCCGGGATCGGTGGGCATCTCGGGTGGTGGGGGGACGTCCGACTGGCGTCGGAGCCGGTTCCGCCAGCCGAGGGCCATGAGTGCCACGATGACGACGATGATCGCGACGGTCATCAGGATCCAGCCTAGATATTCCATGCCGGAGCCTCTCCGCCCTGCAGACCGCCCTGCGCCCCGGTCTGCTCCCCGTGCGGGGCCGAATGCGGGGTCGGTCGTGGGGTCGCGAGGCTGCCGTCGAGGACGGTTGGGTGGCCCCCGAAGAACGTGGCCCGGACGCGGCCGGGCAGTTCGAGGCCGCGGAAGGGGCTGTTGCGCCCCTTGGTCGCCATCGTCGACGGGTCCACGGTCCAGCGGGCCGCGGGGTCGACGAGGATCAGGTTCGCGGGCTCCCCGACGGCGAGCGGACGGCCCTGGTGCGCCAGGCGGCCGATCCGTGCCGGCGTCGCCGAGGTGACCCGCGCGAAGCCCTCCCAGTCGAGCAGACCGGTCTCCACCATGGCGTGCTGCACCACGGACAGGGCGGTCTCGAGGCCCGTCATGCCCATCGCCGCCTGTGCCCACTCGCACTCCTTGTGCTCGCTCGGGTGCGGGGCGTGGTCGGTGCCGACGACGTCGATGGTGCCGTCCGCGAGGGCCGCCCGGAGCGCGTGGACGTCGTCGGACGTGCGCAGCGGCGGGTTGACTTTGTACACGGGGTCGTAGCTGCGGACCAGTTCGTCGGTCAGCAGCAGGTGGTGCGGTGTGACCTCGGCCGTCACGTCGATGCCGCGGGCCTTGGCCCAGCGGATGATCTCCACCGACCCGGCGGTGGAGACGTGGCAGACGTGCAGGCGCGAGCCCACGTGCTGGGCGAGCAGGACGTCGCGGGCGATGATGCTCTCCTCCGCGACCGCCGGCCACCCCGTCAGGCCGAGGACGGCGGAGACGTCGCCCTCGTTCATCTGGGCGCCCTCCGTCAGGCGGGGCTCCTGCGCGTGCTGCGCGATCACGCCGTCGAACGCCTTCACGTACTCGAGGGCCCGGCGCATCAGGACGGGATCGTGCACGCAGATGCCGTCGTCGGAGAAGACCCGGACGCCGGCCCGCGACTCTGCCATGGCACCGAGTTCGGCCAGGCGCTCGCCGCCGAGCCCGACGGTGACGGCGCCGACCGGCCGGACCTCGACCCACCCGGAGGCGAGCCCGAGGCGGTAGACCTGCTCGACGACGCCCGCCGTGTCCGCGACGGGCGAGCTGTTGGCCATGGCGTGGATCGCGGTGAACCCGCCGAGGGCCGCGGCCCGCGAGCCGGTCTCGACGGTCTCGGCGTCCTCGCGGCCGGGCTCGCGGAGGTGCGTGTGGAGGTCCACCATGCCGGGCAGCGCGACGAGCCCGTCGGCCTCGATCGTGACGGCGTCCGTGCCGGCGTCACGGCCGGCCTCCGGGCCGAGGGCGGCGATCACGCCGCCGCGGACGAGGAGGTCGGTGGGCGCGCCGCCGAGGAGCGAGGCGCCGCGGATGAGGTATCCGGCGTCGTCTGGACGGGGTGTGGTGTCGTGGCTCACGGAGTACGGCCTTCCGGGGTCGTGGCGGGCGGGTCGTCCTGGTCGGCGCGGCCGTCCGCTGCGTCGTCGTCCTGCGGGTCACCGGACAGCAGCAGGTAGAGGGCGGCCATGCGGACGGAGACACCGTTGCGCACCTGCGCCAGCACGGTGGACCGCGGGGAGTCGGCGGCGGCGGAGGAGATCTCGAGCCCGCGGTTCATCGGCCCCGGGTGCATGATCACGGTGTCGTCGAGTCCCATGGTGTCGAGCAGCGCCAGGCGGCCGTCGTCGAAGCCCCAGCGCCGCGAGTACTCCCGCGTGGACGGGAAGAACGCGGCGTTCATGCGCTCGGCCTGCAGCCGCAGCATCATGACGGCGTCCGGGCGCTCGGCGAGGGCGTCGTCGAGGTTGTAGAAGACCCTACAGGGCCAGCTGCCGACGCCGACCGGCAGGAGCGTGGGCGGACCCGCGAGGAGTACCTCGGCACCGAGGGTGGTGAGGAGCCAGACGTTGGACCGGGCGACGCGCGAGTGCAGCACGTCGCCGACGATCAGGACCTTCATGCCCGCCAGCGTGGTCCCCGCGGAGGGGGTGCCGGCGATCCGCGCCCAGTGGCGGCGGAGCGTGAAGGCGTCGAGGAGCGCCTGGGTGGGATGCTCGTGCGTGCCGTCACCGGCGTTGACCACGGCAGCATCGATCCAGCCGGACGCGGCCAGCCGTGCGGGTGCGCCGGAGGCCGGGTGGCGGATGACGACGGCGTCGGCACTCATGGCCTCGAGCGTCTGTGCCGTGTCCTTCAGCGACTCACCCTTCGACACGGAGGAGCCCTTGGCCGCGAAGTTGATGACGTCCGCGGACAGGCGCTTCGCGGCGGCCTCGAAGGAGATCCGCGTGCGCGTCGAGTCCTCGAAGAACAGGTTCACGACGGTGCGGCCGCGCAGGGCGGGCAGCTTCTTGATCTCCCGCTCCCCCACGGCCGCCATCTCCTCCGCGGTGTCCAGCAGGCGGAGCGCGCTCCGGGCCGAGAGGTCCTGCGTACTGAGCAGGTGCTTCACGCGCGGTCCTCGATGACGACCTCGTCGACCGGCGAGCCGCCGATCAGGTCGATCTCCGCGAGGTGCACGCGGACGCGCTCCTGGGACGACGTCGGGAGGTTCTTGCCCACGTGGTCCGCGCGGATGGGCAGTTCGCGGTGCCCGCGGTCCACGAGGACGGCGAGGCGCACCGCGCGCGGGCGGCCGAGGTCGGCGAGCGCGTCGAGGCCGGCCCGGATGGTCCGCCCCGAGTAGAGCACGTCGTCGACGAGCACCACGACCTTGTCGTCGATGCCCGACGGCGGCAGCTGGGTGGCCAGCGGGGAGCGGGTGGGATGGCGGCGGAGATCGTCCCGGTACATGGTGACGTCGAGCTGGCCGGTGATCAGGTCGGGATCGACCGTCGGGTCCACGGCGGCGATCTTCTGCGCGAGTCGCTGGGCGAGGGGGAAACCCCTGCGGGGGATGCCGAGGAGCACGAGGTCACGGGACCCCTTGTTCGCCTCGAGGATCTCGTGGGCGATGCGCGTGAGGGCGCGATCGATGTCTGCTTCTGCGAGAACGACGCGCTTGTGGATGCCGGATTCCGAGGCAGGCACAGTCATAACACGCTTCCTCCTTCCCCGCCTCACGGGACGGAATTTAAAGGCTGGTTGCGGGGTCAAAACTATCACAGCAGCGCCGACCCCTAGGGTTGCAGCATGGCTATGAACAACCCTGGACCCGGTGGCGGCGAGCCGCGCGACGTCGGCCACCAGCAGTACGCGCCCGATCGGCAGGACCAGGGCTGGTGGGGCACCACCACCGTCCGGCAGCACCGGCCCGCGCCCCTGCGTCCGGGCGGGCCGGCGTCCCGGCCCGTCTGGGACCAGCCCGCGCCCCGGCGGCGCGGAGTGCTCAACGTCATCCTGGTCGTTGTCGCCGCGCTCGTGGTGGCGGCCGTGCTGCTCCTGCTCTCGCTCTCCCTCGGGCCGTCGGCGTTCATCCTGTGCGGCATCCTCGCGCTCGTCCCCCTCGGGATCTGCCTGCTGGGACTGCGCTGGATCGACCGCTGGGATCCCGAGCCGAGGGGGGCCCTGCTGTTCGCCTTCCTGTGGGGCGCGGGGACCTCGGTGGTGGTGACCCTGCTCCTGGGGACCTATGTGGTGGAACTGCTGGGCAGTGCGCTGACCACCACGTCACCCGACCTCATCGGACCCGTACTGCAGGCACCGCTCGTCGAGGAGTTCGCCAAGGGCCTCGGCGTGCTGATCCTCGTGTACACGCGCCGCAGCCATTTCGACGGGCCCGTGGACGGGATCGTCTATGCCGGCACGGTGGCGGCCGGCTTCGCCTTCACGGAGAACATCCTCTACTTCGGCTCGGCCGTCGTGGAGTCGGGGAACGCAGCGGCGGTGGTGGGCGTGTTCATCCTCCGCGGCCTGTTCTCGCCCTTCGCGCACGTCATGTTCACTTCGCTCCTCGGCTTCGTGCTCGGATTCGCCCTCAGCCGCGGGGGTGGCAATGCGCGGATCCTCGGGGCGTTCGTGCTGGGGCTGATCCCCGCGATCGCGGGACACATGCTCTGGAACGGCGGCACTCTCGTGCTGTTCCACGATTTCTTCCTCTTCTACCTCGTGGTGCAGGTGCCGCTGTTCGTCGCCGCCGTCATCGCCGTCGTGCTCCTCCGCCGCTCAGAGCGCCGTCTGACGGAGTCACGCCTCGGCGACTACGCCCGCGCGGGCTGGTTCACCCCGGAGGAAGTGCGCATGCTGGCCACGCGGCCCGGGCGCTCGCAGGCCCTGGCGTGGGCGGGCTCGGTCGGTGCCCGGCAGGAGATGCGCGGGTTCATCCGCACGGCATCGCGGATCGCCTACACCCGCCAGCGGATGCTCGGCGGACGGCGCGACGCCGACTACGCGGCCGAGGAGCGCGTCCTCCTCGACGAGGCGACGCAGCGGCGGGCGCGCATCTTCCAGCTCGCGTCGACGCCCCGGTAGGTCCTCCCCGCGCACTCCGTTCGTCTCTGCGGGCGAGTCCGGACCGCAAGTCGTTCGGCGCGAAGCCGATGCGCCGGCCGCCCTACGCTACGCCGCCGCGCGCTCCGCCGGTGAGGGTCAGTCGAGCCAGTCCGGGCGGCCGGCGAGGCCCAACCGGTAGCGCGCCGCATCCACGGAGGGGCTGTGAGGTCCGAGGGCCAGCTGGAAGGTCCGCAGCTGCACGCGGGTGCGCTGCAACCGGAGGCGGTTTGCGAGCGAGCGGTCACCGCGGCCGGGCACCCCGGCGAGGGGTGCCACGGACGGTGATATGACCAGCGCTCCAGCGCTGGCGATGCCGCTGTAGAAGATCCGTTCCGCGCGGTTCAGCCCGTCCGGGGCTGACAGGAACGTGAGCAATTCGGCGGGGACGGGTTCGAGCTCGGGTTCCAGCGCACGCAGTGCGTCCGCGAGTTCCCGGCGGTTGACCGGGAGATCTTCCGCTCCCAGAGTCCGGGCGCTGCGGGACCAGTCGGCGACATAGGTGTCGGCCCAGTTGCGGCCGAACCGTGGGGCCAGGTCGTGGCCGACGGCTTCGTGGGCCCCGAGGAAGGCATCGGTGAAGGCCAGGTGCACCCATCGCAGGAGGGCGGGGTCGGAGGCGGAGTAGGCGCGGCCGTCGTCGGTGGTGCCATTGACCCGCCCGTGCATGCGGCGGACCCGAGCCGAGTCCCGCTCGGCGAGTTCCGCGGAGCCGAAGGTGGTGATGGTGAGCCAGCGCGCGGTCCCGGCGAGGCGGGCCCAGGGGTCACTGCGGTAGGAGGAGTGACGTGCAACACCGGCCATGGCGAGGGGGTGCGCACCCTGTCCGAGGAGGGCCGCGACGCCGCCGACCAGAGTAGAGAGGCCACCGTGGACCTGCCAGACGACGCCGTCGGGCTCGAACAAGCCGGGGCCCTCCCCGACCAGGGCGATGTCGCGCACCCAGTCAGGTGCACCGGTGGGGTCTCCGGAGACCCGGGCACGGAAAGCGCTGCGGACGCGGTGGGCCACTTCGGCGGGGCGCGGTATCGAGCTGACAGGCATGATGCTCCAACGACGGTAGGTCGGGTACGACGGACACCCCGGACAGGAATCTACTACGAAGCGTAGAACACCGCTCTGACACGGCGATCGACGCGAGGACCAGTGACGTCGTGGAGCCGACGACGGGATGCACCTGAGCAGAAGCACAGGGGTCCGGCCACACGAGCGACGATCAGCCGTCCGCGGTGAGCGGGTATCGACATGAACGAGTTGGGCCGTGCACCGGCACCCGGGGCCTGCCCGGCCCCAAGGCTGCGCGGCTCGCGCTACGACGCACGCCCTACCCGAGGAGCCTTCACTGCAGCACTGCGCGCCGACGTTGTCGCCGTCCTTCGCCTGCAGCCTCCGCCCACGGCCGCTCTGATGTGGCTGGGGATCTGCGTCAGCGTCGACCTGATCACCCCGGCCCTTCCGGTCCTGCTCGCCCGGACCATCGCCAGTGCTCTGGGCATCATCGCGTAGGCATCATCCCCTGCAGGTCGGTGAAGGGCTCGCCCACTCGGACGATGAAGCGGACAGTGGCCCCGGCTTCGATGTCGTGATGGCATGGACTGAGCGGGCGGCGACGAGCCGAGGATCCACCCTCGGGTGCGACGACGCGCGACCAAAGTGCGTCGTCTCCAGCGCTACGGTTCACCCAGCTCCTGCATCGCGATGATACTCATGACATTGCCGGAGGGGTCCGTGAACCAGGCGATGAGGGGACCACCGTGTCGATTCACCCCCTTGTCGTCGGTCATACCGTCGTAGCGTGCAAACACAACGCCCTTGGCCGCGAGCTCGTCGACAGTGGCGTCGACGTCCGGAACCGGGAAGTTCAGGACGGTGAACGACGCAGCCTGATGAGCTGACCCTTTCGGGTACACGAGCACATGATGATCACTCCCCAGATCGATCGAGAGCATTCCGTGTTCCTCGGTGATCGACAGTCCGAGTGATTCCTCGTAGAACACCCTCGCCTCGTGAAGGTCCCGCACCGAGAAGCCACTGAATGCTTTCGTCTGATCGATCATGCGGCTCAGTGTGACACTCCGGATGGGTGGCCACCAGAGTCGGACGTCCGTGGACAGCTCTCGGCAGACTCGGCAGACGGCCACGGGAACCGACGGGGGCCCGGACCACGGGACGCCCGTCCCACCGTGCGCGGCTGGAGCTGCCTGCACGGGCCGAGATTCCACCGGCTTCCGCACGGTCGCGCAGGTGGATCGAGGTCACTGCTTGATCAGCCTTCATCGGCTCGCGCGGTTGCTGATCGTGTTGTGCGGGCGGCCAGGCGTAGGGCGGCCGTGTTCGCGGTCACGATGAGAACTATCCCGACCGATTCCACCGTTCCCAGGTGCTCGTCGAGGAGTACCGCTCCGATGAGTGCGGCCAGCACCGGGTTGATGCTCATCAGGATGCCGAACACATTCGCAGGGATCCTCCGGAGGGCAATCAGGTCCGCCATGAATGGAACCGCCGAGGCGAGGACGCCGGCACCGATGGCGCAGAGCAGGGTGAATGCGTCCGGACGGCTGGTGACGAGGACCCAGCCGCCGATGGGCAGGAAGAGAACGGCGGAGACTCCCGTCGCTGTGGCGGTACCCTGTGCTCCAGGGATGCGGGAGCCGATGGTCCTGTTGAGCAGGATGTAGGCGGCCCAGCTACACGCAGCAATGAGGGCGAGCCCGATGCCCGCATAGTCCGTGGTGGATTGAGGCCGGCTGATCGCGGTGACGCCGGCTCCTGCGATGACAGCGCAGATCACACTGCTCCTGGTCCGGGCGCTGAGCAGGGCGACCGCGAGGGGCCCGCAGAACTCGAGGGTCACAGCCAGGCCGAGGCCGATGCGATCGATGGCCAGGTACAAGGTGAGGTTCATCGTCCCGAACACCAGCGCCAGGAGCAGGACCGGCCACCACTGAGCCCGGGTGAGGTCGAGCACCCGGGGTCTGACGAGCGGCAGCAGGATCGCGGCGGCGACGATCTGGCGGACAGCAACGACACCGAGCGGCCCGATGACCGGGAAAGCCAGAGACCCACTGGCCGCCCCGAACTGATTCGAGAGCGCACCGCCCAGAGCAGTTGCCAGACCGGTTGTGCGGTCACCCGCCGCGTGCTTCAGCTTTGTCATGCTGGAAGTGTGCAGAACCGCCACGGCCTGCTCACAATGCATGAATCCCATGATTGATGCGTTTGAGGCATGAGTAGGATTCAGGGATGGATATCGAACTGCGTCACCTTCGATCCTTCGTCAGCGTCATCGATACGGGCACTTTCACCGACGCCGGAATCGAGCTCGGTATCTCGCAGACCGCTGTCTCCCGCAATGTCGCCGCGCTCGAGTCCATCCTCCTGGTCCGGCTCCTGCACCGCACGACCCGGACCGTGGACCTCACTCCGGACGGTGAAAGGGTGCTTCGGCATGCCCGCCGAGCCTTGGCTGTCGTCGGAGACCTGCGCCAGGACGCCGTCGCCGGCTTGAGCACCCTCCGGGTCGGCTACGCATGGTCAGCCCTGGGCAGGCACACCCCCGAGTTCCAACGCCGATGGGCCGAAGCCCTCCCCCACCACGAGCTGCGACTGACCCGGATCAACACACCCACAGCAGGACTGGCCGAGGGGACGAGTGACGTGGTGATCCTGCGTCGGCTACCGGATGTGGCAAACCTCGACCTGGTCCTGATCGGTACCGAGAAACGCTATTGCGCAATGGCCGTCGGGGACCCCCTGGCGGCCAAACGTACAGTGACACTCGCTCACGTAGCTGCAGCTCCGCTGGCGATCGATCACCGGACCGGAAGCACCCAGCTCGACCTCTGGCCCGACGCCGGCCAACCACGCCAGACCATCCCCACCACCGACGTCGATGACTGGCTCACCGTCATCAGCAGTGGAAAAGCCCGTGGAGTGACCGCGCAATCGACAGCACACCAGTACCGCCGCCAGGGGCTCACCTACCGACCTATCCGCGATGCAGCACCCGTACCCGTCTACGCCGCCTGGACCCGGACCGACCCGCCAGCCATCCTGCAGGACATCATCGTGCTCCTCGCGGGCCTCTACCGCTGAGCCCGAAGGAGGTGCTGGCTGCATGGGACTCCTGCTACGACGGCGAGGGTGCGGGCTCCTCAGGTGGTCGTTCGCAGCTGCGCCGGGCGCGGGGGCACGTCCATGCCCTGAGCGGTCCGAGGTTCGCTCGTCCTCAACGCGCGCGGTGAACGTAGAGATCGCGGAGGAGCGCGATCTCGGCACCGTGGTGCAGGATCTCCTGGTTCATCCACCAGACGATCGAGGGAAACGTCTCCTCGGCATCACTGCCGTACGGGTAGCTGCTGAGGCCGGTCCGGTCGTCGTCGGACTCGGCGACCTGGAGTAGCGACCGGCGCCAGTCGGCCGCCGTTCGCCGGATCTGTGCAATGGCGCCGGCTGCATCGGCGGGGGATACGTAGGCAGCTCGAGTGAAGGTGCGATCACCGCCCAGATGACTGGCGCGGCCCATGAGCGTCTCGGACAGGTGATCGAGCCGCCAGGCGATCGTTGTGAGAGGCGGGGGCCACGGACTGTCGGGGGCTCCGTCCCGCCCCCACTCCCCTGCGCCGATCAGCTGTGCAGCGCCGCGTCCGGGACCGTCGGCACGCCGTCGCACCGACCAGCACCCGCCGACCGGTTCCCACAGGTATTCGGCGTCCGTCAGTACCGGGACGTGGACGTCCCGGTCGTCACCCGCCCGTGGCGGTCGCCCCCTGCGGTGGGGGCGGCGCGGGTGACAACACCTGGAAGGGAACGTCGACGGATGGACACGGGAGCTCGACGGTCCCGACGATCGAGGTCGGAGGGTCTACGACAGGTGATCCAGTTCCGTGGCCCTCCCACCGGCCGGAAGGTCCCATCGATCACGGAACGTGGCACTGTATCGCGGAGACCCACCACCCTTCGAGTGCCGGTCGGCGTCTATTCGTGGACGGGTTCACCGGTGACGCGGTGGTCGGCGTGGTTCATCCCCTCGAGGATGAGGCGGGTGAGGTGTCCGTCGATGATGCTGTAGATGACGTTGCGAGCTTGCTTGCGGGTGGAGACGAGCCCGGAGAGGCGGAGTTTGGCCAGGTGCTGACTGACCGCGGTGCGGTTCGCTCCGGTTCCGGCGACGAGGGTCCCGACGTCGGCCGAGCCCTGTGTCAGGATCCAGAGGATGTGCAGCCTGGTGGGGTCCGCTAGCATCTGAAAGGTCGCCGCACCTGCGGCCAGGCGATCCGCGTCGGGGTGGACCGAGTGCACCAGACTCGGAGTCATGGGGCGCACCCCCGTGACGTCCTCAGGCCTGACGTCCTCACCCGTGGACGTCCGGGAAGTGGTCGTGGATGCCCTCGACCGGTCGGCCTGTACGTCGCCCATGATGTTCCTGGCCCCCTGATCGCCCTGTTGATACCGGTGGATCGTCCCGAACGCCGTTGTCCGTCCCGCAGGTACGTCATCCACGTTACCGCCCTCCCCTACCCCTTACTGCCCGCGTTCGGTACCGTGCTGCGCCTTTTCAGCTGATTCGCCGGACGCCGCGTCGACAGATCCTTCTCCCTCAGCCTCCGCCGCCAACTGCGTCGAACCGTTCCGTGCAGGCGGCCCTACCTCCTCCTGTGGTCCGGAAGGGACGGTGGCGGGCCAGAGGACGAGCGCGGCGATCGTCCCGATGAGAGCACATGCCGCCAGGACCAACGCCACGGTCTCCTGCCCTGCGGCGGCGCCGACCCACCCGGCGAGGGGGTAGGCGAGGAGGAAGCAGGCGTGGGACAGCGAGAACTGGGCGGTGAAGAGGTAACTGCGGGTGTCGTCGGTCGCGACCCGGCGCAGTAGACGGGAGGACGGTGTGCTGATCATCGACGTGCCGATGCCGAGCAGCACCCACAGGCCAAGGAAGATCGCCCACGAGTTGTCGGTGAGGTGGATGCTGCTCTGTTCCGTGGACGCGAGGAAGGCCGCGGCGATCAGGCCCGCAATCAGGATCCACCCACCTGTCAGCATGAAGGTGCGGTCCGGGGTCCGTTCCAGGACCCGAGGTGCGAGGAAGGCCACCAGCATCGAGCCGACCCCGTAGAAGGCCAAAGCGATTGCTACGTCGGTGTTGGAACCGCCGAACAGGTCCCTCGCGTAGACGACGGTGTTGACCAGCACCAGAGCCGTTGCGGTGGCGACCACCAGGTTCAGTGCCATCAGGCCGCGCAGGGAGGGTTCCCTAAGGAAGATCCGGGTTCCGAGCGTGGTGCGGTGCAGCAACGAGCCCTGAGAGTGCGACGCCGGGATGGCCGGCAGCCGGGTCGCCAGGACCATCGCCGCGGAGACGAGGAATCCGATCATCGTCCCGACGAACAGGTTGTGGAAACTCATCACCGCCAGGAGAGCAGCCGCCAGCAGCGGGCTCACCAGGGACTCCAGGTCATAGGCAAGCCGGGACAGGGACAGTGCCTTGGTGTACTCCTTCTCCCCGGGCAGGACGACGGGAATCAGGGCCTGGAACGCGGGCGTGAACGTCGCCGAGGCGGATTGCAGGATGAACACGAGCACGTAGATCTGCCAGACCTGATCGATGAAGGGCAGACTCAACGCGATCGCCGCCCGCACCAGATCCGCGCCGACCAGGACACCCTTGCGCGGCAAGCGCTCGACCAGTGCCGCCATCACGGGGGCGACGAAGACATACGCGATCATCTTGATCGTCAGCGCCGTTCCCAGGACCGCACCGGCCTGTCCACCGGCCAGATCGAACGCGAGCAGGCCCAGGGCGACCGTCAACAAGCCAGTACCCAGTAGGGCGACCACCTGAGCGGTGAAGAGGTTGCGGTACGCCGTGCGGCGCAGAACAGAAAGCACGAGGGGGACCCATCTTCAGCAGGAACACGACCGCCAATGATACGTGCATTATTACGCACTGATGTATATGTGCCTGACTTGCGGGTCGGACGGTCCAGCCGAGGAACTAAAGGATGTCGCCTATCGCGCGCACACGAGTCGAGACAGGGTGCCCTACCGGCGGGTGGTGCACATGTCCTGCAGCGCTGCCTGAGATTCGGCCTCTATACCCCTCGTACCCCCTGCTGCCATCCGCCTGCTACCCCGGTCGCACGGTGTCCGAGCCCCAGGCGCAACGATTCCGACACTGTGACCGGGCGATAAAGCAACGCGATTCCAGCGATGTCGCGCTGCCCTGTTGAGTGTGTTCTATCGCACCGCTCTGCGACCAGTGTCAGAGCGCATCTCGATCCACGCGGGCCGCCCGAACCTCTCGCGCACGGCTCTTCTGGTCCATACAGCTGACCCAAACCGGGATTGGGAAGAAGCACGCCTGATCAACGCGGCCCTCGATCTTCACGCCGATGATCCGGCGTTCGGGTACCGCTTCATCGCCGACGGGCTCAACGCCGGTGTTACCCGTGTGGCCAGCGAGCGTCGCATCTGGCGACTGTGCTCAGCCAGCGGCATCCTCTCGGTCATCCACCGCAAACGGGTCGGCGACCGGCAGGCGGGCCCACCGGTCCACCGGTCCACGATGACCTGCTCGAGCGGAACTTCACCGCCACTACGAGGGACACGCGGTGGGTCACGGACATCACCGAGCAGCCTACCGCTGAGGGCAAGCTCTACCTCTGCGCGATCAAGGACCTGCACTCGAACCGCATCGTGGGCCACTCCATCGACGGGCGCACGAAAGCCTCCTGCGCGGTGGCAGCACTGGCCCACGCCGTGGCGCTCAGAAGCCCCTCGGGAACGGTCGTGCATGCGGACCGAGGTAGCCAATTCAGAAGCCGGACATTCGGCTCCGCGCTGCACGCGAACGGGCTGCACGGCTCGATGGGTAGGGTCGGTGCATGCGGTGACAACGCTGCCATGGAATTATTCTTCGCCCTGCTGCAAAAGAACGTCCTGAACCGCAAACGGTGGGAAACCCGGCAGGAACTCCGCCTGGCCATCATCACCTGGATCGAGCGAACCTACCACCGTCGGACACGGCAGAAAGCACTCGGCAAACTCGCCCCGCTTGAATTCGAGACAATCAACAACATGGCGCTAGCCGCCTGAAATCTATCAACCCACGAGTCAACCAAACCGTGGGCAGTCCCCCGCCCACGGCACCCGAGTAGGACCAAGCGCAGTCAACGCGGAACGGCCCACATCACCTCCGACAGTGATGACGGTGCCGCTGGTCAGAAAAGAGCTAGCTGAGCACCAAATCTCACTGAAGAAGTGCTGTCAGTTGAGGCGTTCAGTCAGGTGCACCGTAACGGTGTCGCCGAGCTCTTTGCCGAGCTTCCTCCGTAGCTTGACGCTGATCGAGAGCATGTGCCCCCCCCCCGATACCAGTGGGCAGGAGACCTGCTGTAAGCGGTTCACCATCGACGGTAGCGACGACCTTGATTGTCTTACCTGTTCCGAAGGATTCAACCGAGTCTGGCACCTCCACGCATGACCAGAGGTCACCTTTCACAATGACTCCGATCAGCGCGGAGAAGGCGAGATCGAGTGGACCGACTCTCGTACTCACAGTAGTTTCCTCATCGTCTCTGGTGGCGCGGTCCTTCAGAGGATATCGGGACGACGCCCGCAAGCGGATCCTTGTGCGGACAGCCAGTCGGCACCTACGAGATTCCGTCTCAGCGCTTTCAGAACGGAGCGAATCCGAGGAGAAGAGAGTAAAACCGTGCGCACAGTAGCCAGGCGAACCTCAAGGCAGCGAACAGAAGGCTTCCCTGGGAGGACCGTGTTTTGAGCGCAACCTCAGGCTCGAGGCAAAGGTAGATCAGCACGAGGAAGGGCGCGAAGAGTAGAACTGCGACAGCAAGCCGAAATGCCTGGGTGTCGCCGGCAACTTTAAGCGCAACACCCTGCTGGATCGTGATCCAGAACCAGGCCCCCAGGAAACCGGCGAACAGAACAGCCGCAGCAACCGACACGGCTTTCGTAGCATCGCCCTCTCTCACGATGCTCCACTCACTTCCTCGCTCATGCGAATTCCCCGGAACCTACTGCCACATGACCTGGGGACCATACTTCCCGCCTGCCCGGTCGATGATCCCCCGCCGTCCGCAGCACGATCCTCCAGCGGGATCCATTTACTGGTCGCGTTGATTCACTCGTTCAGCCGAGCATGCTGCGCATCCCGTAGATGTGTGGTGTAGCTCTAGTCGTGTTCAGGGTGCAGCGTCGCATCTGCATCGGTTTCAATCCATCGGGTGAAGGTGGTCGTGAGGCCGGCCCGGGTAGGCGAGGCGCAGAATGGGCCGATCTCGACGCTCGCGGTCTCCTTCAGAGGTGCAACGCGGATAAGCCGAAAAGGCTCATCCCCAGCGCGGGCCCGAATGGTGACGGCGTTACCGGCCCTGCTGAGGCGTACTGTGATCTCCTGATCGATCCACTCAGGGACAGGTGCCACCGACCAGTCAGAGACCTCCTGTGTCACGACTGCCCCAACCTGGGGGACTCCGTCTGACACCTCCACACCGGCCTTGATCCACACGGAATCCGAAACGTGCAGGTAGATCCCCGCCTGGTCGAACTGCTCGGTGTAATCCAGGAGAAATGAGACCTCCATTGCACCCTCGGCGGGCAGCGGTGCCAGCAAGGCATGCGCGCTGTCATGGACGAAGCCGTACGAGGTGTGCCTCCAGGCGTCGCTGTTCTCGGCCGCAGTCACCCGCAGAGCTCCCCCCTCAGCGACGGCACGCACAGGCGAATTGCGCCATGTCCCCCGGTCCCAGACATCGCCGGCCTCACTGATTGTTCGTGTCATGCCATATCCCCTATGTCTTTCGTTCAAGCTTCGGACCCCATTCAACCAATGACACATCCGACACAACAGCGAGGTTCCGGTAAGCCGGTCCGCTTCCCGGCATTGCGCATCGTCCCGATGGGCTTGTCTGTGACCGTGGGTGGGCTGGTTGTCGAGGCGGCCGACGCCGACGGGGCGGGCAGGAAGGGCGAAGACGACAACAAGCGAGGTGGCGAGAAGGTCTACCGCGCCTAACAGCATGAGTCCGGCCCCGCCGATGTGATTGCCGACTGCTTGTGGTGTGACGGTTGCGAGATACATTCCATTGGCGATGAGCATGGGCAGCGTGGCGCCGGCCAGAAGGATCGTACCTAGCTCCACGAGACCCGCACGGCAGCTACTTTTTCTACCAACCAGGGCGAAAGGGATCGGGACGCTCACGTAGAGCAGGGCAGGACTGACGTGCGACACAGTGAAGAAGAATTGCGGATTGGATGTGACGTCGAAGGTGAGGGCGAGGTTGGTTGCGAAGACTTAGGCGGCGAGGAGGGACAGTGTGGTAGCGGTGAGCCCGGCAGAACCCGGAGCGCGGTAGGCATTACTCAAGCTTGTCTCTTCGTCGTGGTAGACGTTATTGAGCGGGTTGCTGCTTTCGACCGCCGGGGGGTTTGTCTGTGGTGCTAGCACTGGTTATCCGTGAGTTCGAGCATCATGTTCGTATCGGCCGTGAACTGCTCGGGTCCTTGCTCGTAGGTGAAGCGGACAGCTCGGGTGGTGCCAACGTCTGCAGCTCCGTTATCGATCACGAGGACGATGTTCACCTGCTGGCCGGCTCTGAGTTTGTCGTCATCAAGCTTCCTCGCGCTGTCCCAGGCCGCCATCGCTTCCGGTTCCGTCGGATCCGTCGAACCCGTGCCGATGACGAACGAGTGAGTCTCATCGACCGGCATGACGTAGGCATCCCGGATTTCGAGGCTCTCCCCCTCGACCAGAACGGCCCCCGTGATGGTGAGTGTCGTATCGCCGTCGTTCGTTACGACGTTCCCGAAGACAGCGCTGCCTTAGTCGGGTTGCACGCTGCAGACTTCAGAGGGATCACCTCCCGCCCTGAGCGGGCCGCCGCTACTCACCTGCAAAGTGCAGGTGGTCAGCAGGACCGTCGACGTGATGAGCAAGGCAACGCGTAGAAGGCGATCCGCTTGCGACATCTGTATCACCTCACTACAGGGGAGACCGGGCTGCTACTGTCGCACGCGACCATCAGATACGGGTCAAACGTCGCTCACAAGCGCTGGCATCAGTCCGTTGCAGGCGGTGAGGGATGTCCTGCCAGCCAGTGGCGTGCTTCTTCGGCGGTCGTGAAGTAGCTGGTCTTATAGGGTGGGCGGGCCCGCTGCCGGTAGAAACTGGTCAAGGTCCGACCGCTCGGGTCAGCGCTGACGACGGCCAGGGCTGTGATGTTCAAACCATCAGCCAGGATCTTCATGGCACCCTCGGACGCGGACAGCATCTCGTGAAGTTCCAGGAGCAGTGGCGGGCACGTGGTGGGATTCATGAATTCGGCCCGTGCGAGGAGGTTCTCAGCAATCTTCTCGGTGATGTGGAAGGCCTGCGTCCACCTCACCCACAGCACACCGCCCCTCATCTCCGAGACGAAGGCGTGCTGCACACCGTAGCTCTCGCCGAAGATACTGGGATGCTCGTGGGTGTCATCGAGCAGCCATTCGCGGGCAGCGGTGTCATCCGTGAAGTACCCGGTCGGTGTCACCGACCGGTGGGTGAAAGCGGTGAGGATCCGTCCGATGTCGTCGATTCCGACGATGGCGATGCGGGAACACCTGGTGTTCCTCATGAGAAGTTGCTTGGCCTCGGCGGTGATGCCGCCAACGAGGCTGACGTACATCAGCAAAGGACGCGGCCCTTCCGGGGATGCGACGGTGATCTCAGCCGAAACGGAGGCAACGTCCGCGGAGTCGACCGTGATGTCTGCGGACCACCGGAGGCGGAGATGGTCGCCGGCGTCCTCGAGCGCGTACCGTCCGCTCGTTGTCTGTCTCACCACACAGTTCCTGACCTTCACACCACCGAGAAATTTCCCGGAACGAACGGACGGGGGCCCAACCGACCCATCATCATCCCACCAACGACAGGCACCAACGTCAGCGCCACCAGACACCCTCAACGAAAATATCAAAAGCGGCTACATGAGATTCTCCCTTGCGACACACTGCGGAGACTGCGCCAACTCACGATCGACGCGACCGGCACACGACTCACCCCATCGTGGCCCCGGCAGTTGCGGCATCCAAGCAAAAATCCTTTGCTTGGGCGTTGCGGCGATCGCATGCACGAGACCGGCATGACATTCGGCGGGTGTTTCTCATCGCGTTTCCCGTGCTCGTTGCAGTTCTGCTGTCTATCGTGATCCCCGTGATCGTCGGAGCGGCTGGCCGGCGAATTGACCGCAACGGTCACGCAGGGGTTCGCCGGAACCCAGACACGGAGGCACTGTTCACGGTGACGAATCGTCGCTGGCAGTCCGTCCTATTTCGCGCGCTCGGCATCGCCTTCCTAGTAATCGGCGGTTTATCCACGCTCGTCTCGATCGTGGAATCCGAGGAGATGGACGGGCCGGGTCCCCTCATCAGTGCGGCCGGCATCGCGGTCGCTGGAGCTCTCCTCGTCGTTCTCGCCATTGGTATTCGTCGATTCCGGGTAGACGCCTTCGACAACCACCTGACGGTCCGCCCCTGGTTCCGAGCGACGCGGATCGTCGCACTGACCGAAATCGGTTCGATCCGCCGGGCACTCCATAGCTTTGGCGGAATCGACGTGAAGGACGTGAACGGCAGGGCGCTCTTCACTGCGACAAAGATCAGCATCAGCTATGACAACATCGTCGCCTACCTGCACCAGCGATTTCCCAAACAGCAAACCCACAACTCCCCGGCGCCCAGCGACGTCGAGCCCTGGCAAGGCGCAACCCTTCGAGCCGAATGGATCCCTCTTCCCCGCGGACGCAAGGGCACTCTGGAATCGGGCGTTCTCCTAACTGCTGGCGCGGTGGCCGGGCGCATGTACACGAGTGAACTCATCGACCTGCTCAAGCACCGGGTCGGCATCGTGGAGTCCACCCCTTCGGATGCCCTTAGCTTCCTCTGCTGGCCCGACGCAGCGTTACCGTCGTCGGTCGTCTGGGAGGCCACGAAAAACCTCCCAGCCGACTCGCTGGCCCTCCTCGCCGACCCCATGGACAGCGGACCCACCGCCGCGCTCACCGGAACTGAACTCACCTACTTCTCGGAATGGATCAGGACTCTTCCCCGCTAGCCCGGCCCGGAAAGACCCGTCCCATCCGACAAAGGTGACTCAACAATAAGACAAGTCAGCCTTCATCGCTGCGACTCGTAGGTCGGCCGCCGAACTCGCCTGATCGTCCTCCCAGCGAACCCTTGTTGAGAGCACTCGGAGGCGGGAGCGGAATGCGCGAGGAGACCGATGCTGGCCCATATGTGCCGCCGCCGGCCGGTTGAACCGCTATGGGTTTGATGGAAACTTCTGACCTTGAAACGAGAAGAGAGTCATGGCATCAAGTCAAGGAGCGGGCAAGCCGACAGCACGTCGGTACTCGCCGGAAGACAAAGCCGCAGCGGTCCTGGTGGTGCGAACGCTGCGGGCAGAGCTCGGGACCGAGCACGGGACGGTCCGTCGGGTCGCGTCGCAGCTCGGGTTCGGAACGGAATCGGCACGGTCATGGGTCCGGCAGGCCGGCGTCGATGAAGGTCACGCCGCCGGCGTGAGTACCGCCCAGGCTTAGTGGTTGCGGGAGTTTGAACAAGAAGTCCGGGAGCTGTGGCGGGGCGAACGAAATCCTGATGCGGGCCGCGCGTTTCGTCGGGGCGGAGCTCGACCGCCACCACCGGAAGTAGTTGCGTTCATCAACGCGAACAGACACGACATCGTCGAAGGCGACCGCTTGGGGTCGAGCCCATCTGCACCCTGCTGCAGGTGGCCCCGAGCACGGACTACGCCGCGAAGAACCGCGTGCCATCCACGCGTGCCGACAGCGACGCGGCCCTCACACCCGAGCTGGTCACACCGTGGGAGGCCGATCACCGGGTCTACGGTGTCCCTGAACTCTGGAAAACCGTCCGCCGCCGGTATCGCTATCGGCCGCGACCAGACGGGCAGATTGATGCAATCCGCCGGCATTGAAGGTGCGACACGTTCGAAGAGGGTGAGGACCACGCGGCCTGATCCCGCCGCGACACGACACCCGGACCTTGTTCGCCGTATATTCACGGCGCCAGCGCCAAACCGGCTGTGGGAGACTGACCTGCCCTTCGTTCCGACCTGGGCCGGCGTCGCGTACGTCTGCTTCATCATCGACGCGTACTCGCGGACGATCGTCGGGTGGAGGTGCGCGTTTCTCAAGCGCAGCGAGATGATCCTCGACGCCATCGAAATGGCGATGTGGGCCGAGGCACTCGCCCTGCGGACCTTCGGTGTCACAGCGATGCGGGGAGCCAATTGACGTCGATCCGGTACGGCGAACGCCTTGCTGAGATAGGCGCCACCTCGTCGATCGGGACTGTTGGCGATTCACATGACAACGCTCTGGCCGAGACGGTGAACCGTTACTACAAGGCCGAGCTCGTTCGACGTCCAGCACGCCCGGGACCTTGGAAAACCGTCGAGGACCTCGAGCTAGCGACGCTCGGATGGGTCCACTGGCACAACACGCAGCGCATTCACGGCTACCCCGGCGATGTTCCGCCTGCGGAGTTCGAGCGGAGGTTCAATGCTGGGCACACCGACCGCCATCAGCTGGTCGAAGTCACATAACCCGAGTCTCCATCAAACCCAGAGCGGTTCGATCGCGACGACCTTCGATAATTTGGAACCGCCTTCGACAATCTCCTGAGTGCACGCTTGATGGCCGACTCGATTGAGCGCATGATGCCGCTATGAAGAGCCAACATGTAAGCCGAGTCATCAGCGCGCCCCCGCATGTCGTCTACGACTATGCGTCGAACATCGAGAACCTTCCCGCATGGGCTGAGGGACTTGCACAGAGCGAAGTAGTCAGGAATGGCGACACGCTGTTCGTGGAATCACCGATGGGTCGGGTGGAGGTCCGCTTCGTCGAACAAAACCGCTTCGGCGTCCTCGACCACGATGTGACGTTGCCGTCCGGGACCGTGGTCACAAACCCTGTTCGGGTGCTAGCGCACCCGGATGGGGCTGAAGTGGTCTTCACGGTCCGCCAGATCGAGCTCGACGACGAACAATTCGCCAGGGATATCACCCTGGTCGAAGCCGATCTAGAGCGACTTGATCGCCAGCTTGGTCAGCAGTCCTAGCCATCGGGCTGCTGTCAACGCCACTTTCACCGAAGAATCTCCCGACGAGACCGACGACAGGAACCGCGTCCGCACCGCTGCCGACACGACACCTGCGAGCCGGCCGCTCAGGCAGAACGCATTCGAGTAAGACGACGGCGCGGACAACTCGCGGTCAGGAGCCCCCGTTGCAGGTCAGTGTATCCGAACAAGGCTGATAGCTAGTTTGCCTAGCTTTACGGGTCGTGAGTTGAGTGCGTACAGTGGACCTCAGGTCAAGAAACGGCCACTACAGCTTTTTGCACGAAGGACGACTACATGTCCGTTTCACCCGTGACCGACGCCGCTGAGGCTACTGATGCAGCCTACGGCTCCCCATCTATGTGCCCGCAGACAACAGATCTAGCGAACCCGGCGGATCTGGCTGATCCGGCTCCGACTTCCGGAGCGACGAGGGCGGCTCATGCGCCTGATCCGGCATGTGTCGCTGAGGAAGTCATCGGCTCCGTCGTCGCTCTCACCGTCGCCGCTTCAGCGCAAGCGGGAACCTCATCCGAGTCACCTGATGATGACCTCCACGGCGTCGACGGCGTTGATGGTGTCGACGGTATTGCGTCTTCCTCGGATCGCATCGAGGGCCTTTCGGACTCGGAGCTCGAGGGCTGGTCTCGGCCGGCCAGCGAAGCGCCGGACGTCATCCCGTTCCACCTGGGCGAGGCCAGCGACCGTCAGCTACGCCGGTGGAGTAATGACCTGTTCAAGCAACTGAACAGGGACTCGCCGTCCTTCATGATCGTTGATGACTACACACGAGTCATCGAGGAAATCGAACGCCGTGATGCCGACGCGGCTTCCAGCGCGAACCCGCCGGAGTTCCGGCAGAAGTTCCGGGACAACGCTCTGGGCCGACGGTTCGAACTCTTCCGCGACGGTGTGCTTGCCGGCTATATCGCCTACTCCATGCGGGCAGGGGTGCTGCGCCTGAAGCGAACGGTCGTTTCGGAGCCGTTCGAGCATCAGGGCGTTGAGGGCATCCTGATCCATCAGGTCTTACTCACCGCCCACCGGCGCCGCCTCGCAGCTATCGCGTATTGCCAGAAAGCCCAGGACTTCCTCCAGCTCAACCCCCAGTACAAGCAACTCGTCCACACCTGAACCGACCCGCGCAACACTGCGGACAACCTTCAAAATGCCACCACAGAAGACGGAGCAGGCGACACTGCCAGACACTCCGGGACGTTCAGCTCGTCCCAGGTGAGGGCAGTGACCAGGATCAATCCCATCGTCGCCCGCCCGTACCCCCCAGTCAGGTGCCACTGGGAGCGCCGATGCCGTCGTGGTGGTAGGGCGATCAATGGCACGCGTCCGATCCGCCACAGTGATGACGGGGAATGGTGTCGGAGGACTTTGCTACTGTCCTTTTCTGAGGTTCGGGTTAACACGCTAGCCCGAGGCAAGTCCGTTGAATGGGTTTCATGACCATGACCATTTCCGATGAATCGGCGGCACCCCGCACCGGGGACACAGGTATCGACTCCTTCATCGACTGTCCGACCGGGACGGTCGAATACTATTTCGGATCACCGACGTTCCAGTGGTCCGATGAGCTGTTCCGGATCCACGGCTATGAACGCGGCGACATCGTTCCCACTCTCGAGCTCGGTCTCGCGCATATCGAACCCGTCGACAGGGACAGGATCCAGGCGTTCTGGGACCGCGTGTCCACGACCAAGGGCCCCGCCTCAGCGTACGCGTCCCTGCGGTCGGTGGACGGCCGGGTCCATAAGATCCTGATGAGCGCCGACCTCATCCTCGACGGCGACACCCCCGTCGGGGTATGGGGGCTCGTCGTGGACCTCACACGGTCCATCCACGCCGACCGGCACCAGCTCGCGAACGAAGCCGTCGCCGCGTCAACAGTCAGCCGGGCAGTCATCGAACAAGCCAAGGGCATCCTCATGAGCCGGCACGGGATCAGTGCGCTGGAAGCCTTCCAACGCATCAGCAGCTACAGCCAGAACGTCAACCGCAAAGTCGAGCCACGACGTTCGAACGCGCCTGAACTCAGACCGGCGACGAGCGTGAGGACACCCTCCTGACCAGCGCTTCGGCCGTCGTCGGGCTCGCATCCCTTCCCCTGATCGGGATCGCCACGCCGGCCATCGGCTTCGGCGCCGAGACGCCCATGGTCATGACACTGCTGATGGGCGCGCTATTCGTCATTGGAGTCGGTTCGTCTGCGGTCCTCAATCACCGCAATTGAGTACAGCTGCTTCTCCCCCTGCCACCCGCGAAAGAACGTTCCCGGTCTACTGTGTGGGTATCGACGCCCGTGCACACCGTACGGCTGGAAACGAAGGGCACCCATCATGCTGCAGGGCTTCAAGGACTTCATCATGCGGGGCAATGTCATCGAACTGGCGATCGCCGTCGTCATTGGCGGTGCGTTCACCGCACTCGTCGGCGCTTTCTCGACCTTCATCATCAACCCGGTCATCGCCTCGGCCGGCGGCGTCGATGCCGCAGGTCTCGGCTTCGAGATCCGGCCCGGCAACACAGCAACATTCGTCGACTTCGGCAGCCTGATCACCGCGGCCATCACCTTCCTCATCACAGCAGCAGTGGTGTACTTCGTGTTCGTCGTCCCGATGAACCACGCAGCGGCACGCGTGAGGGCTCGAGCGGAAGTCCGAGAGCCGGCAGCCGAACCAGTCCCGGTGGACGTCGCCCTGCTCACCGAAATGCGTGACCTGCTCCAGCGCATCGACTCACGCAGCGGTCGCCTCTGAAACGGCAACACTGTGGCTTTACCACCATCGAAGCTCGGGCCCGCTTACTCGACGTCACCACATACCAGCACCATCGGGGATGCCCCATCGCCTCGCCTGAAGCATCACCGCCTCACGTGAAAGGTGGCATCTTCTCGATAGGAGCTCGCACCATCCGGTTCGTTGTCGCCGCGGTGTCCGTAGTGATCGGCGTCTTGATTTCTGCTGGAGGAGGGGTTCCCACCGATGTGGTGGGCGCTCCGGTCTCCTGAGTCTTGATCATCGCCGGCGAGGTTCGCTTCTCCTTGAGGAGCAGCAGGTAGCCTCACGAAAGCGCTCTCGACCGACTGTCACGACCCTTGACGGCCTTCCTGTGGTGAAGGTCCTCCGTGGTACGACCTGCCCCCCCTCATCAGGCGGCCACGACCAGAAGCGGGCGAGCCCATTGATGCTTGGGGGCAGGTTGGACTCGATCGAACTCACCGACGAGCAAGACAGCCGTAGTACGCTTCCACGATGACCACGCCTCGGCGCTCGACGGGTCGCTTGTTAAGACAGCGGCTCGGCTGGACTTGTGTCCTGTGCGCGGTGGCCGCGCTGATGCTTGTGGTGTTGGGGTGGTGCGGACTGATCCTGGTGGTCGGCCCGTTCATCCTTCCTCCGTGGATCCCGTGTGCCGCCCTTGTGATCGCGGCCGTCATCCTCACCCGTAGCTCTCGGCGCGTGAGCGCTCGCGAGAACGACCTGACAGTGCCGGTCGCATAGCGTGTCGTGAGCACGATCGCCGCCGCGGGGTGCGTGACCGCGTTTCTCGGCGACGCTATCTTTTCTGCTACCTACGCCGTTCTGGAGCCATCCCCGCCAGGAGGATGCCGAGCTGTTGCGCGGGAAAGTTCGTTCCTCACGTCCGGTGCAGGCCAGGTCTACTCGATACACCCGACAGGAATCGGCTTTCGTACAGGAACATGGACAGCCGACGACGGGACCCGGCCGATCGCCGACGAACGGTACGAGCTGTCCTGGAGCGCGGCAGGTGGAACACTCACGGTGAAAGGGGATGGCCGTAACCCCGTGTACCCGAACCTGCACGGGGTGACCTGTCATTGAACGTGAGCGGACACCGCGATCGGCGCCGATCGCCCCTGGTCAACTGGTTCGAGTGGAACACGTTGGAACCCGACGTCGCATCACCCGCGGACCGGGCACTTCTGTTGCTGGCCGGTCGCCGGCGAGCCTGCCGATGATTCAGGCAGCTGATTCAGGCTGCTGATTCCGCCTGTTCGTCGGTCATGACCGTTCGCGTCCGTGCTGCCCTCGGCGCGGTGGCGTTAGGTCCGGAAGCTTCTTCAAGCCATGCCAGGCCGGCCCCTTCGCTGGTGAAGTAGCGGGTGTCGGTCATGGACTGGTGGGAAAAGCCGGACAGGACCTCATCAACAGGGCTGTCACCGATCAATGCGACAGCACTGAACCCGGGGTAAGCGTTCATTCCCATGCGGGCCTTCAACGCCAGCCCGTCGATGCCGGACATGGTGACGATCAATGGCAGTGTCTGCCCGTCGCTGAGGTGTTTGAGGGCCAGTGCTGCTTCGATCGCGAGTAGGTGGGTGATACGTGTTCCCGGCGTCCACCGGAGGAACAAGACATCGCTGTCGCGGCGCACTGCGAACTGATCCATAACGCACTCCTTCGTGGAGACATCCGACTGCGAGGCCGGCACGACAAGGTTTTGAGACCAGTGGACCCAGAGTAAGGCACGTCTGGGTGCGCTGTGAAGCTACAGACTGCCCTATGACATGCCGATCGGAGGCCAGCAGATACTGGCTGATCGAATGGTGGATTGTCCGACTGTCGCAGGGCATCGGGTCAATAGTCGGTTCCCGATGGCGGGTCACAGGTGGGTGGGGTCAGCGCTAAGGGATCACCCTACGTGCCGCCAGAAAGTGAGCGGCGATCACCTCGGTGTGGACTCTTCCTGCACGCGGTCCTACGGTGTGGTCCACGGGCGCCGTCCGCGCCCCGTGGTTGATGCGGCGGTGCGTCATGTTGGTGGTCAAACTGAACGTGGAGGAAGCCGACGGCGGCCTGCTACCTGCAGGGCCCGCCGTCGCTGCACCACACCTGACCACTATTGATGGGATTTGGCCTGAGCTGCTCGGGGTTCATCCACGAACATCCCAGATTTCCAGTTGTACGAGCGCTGCGAGGGTGCGGAGCTTGTGCTCGTCGGCAATGCTGAAGCTCCGGGGCGAGTCGTCGATGATGCATAAAGCTCCGATCCGCATTCCGCCTGGTCCGTAGATCGGATGGCCGGCGTAGAACCTGATGAACGGCGGGCCGGTGACGAATGGGCTGTTCTTGAACTGCGGGTCCGTGTGAGTGTCTGAGATGACCAGAGTCTGGTCGAACCGGATGGTTTGGTTACAAAAGGTCTGATCCCGCGGCATCGCTCCTTCCAGGGTTCCGATGAGCGACTTCGTGATGAGCTTGTCCTCGGTAATGAGGGTCAGCGCTGCGCCCATGACGTTGAAATACGCCCGCGTCATCCGCGGTAGTCTCTCCAGACTTCCTGCCGACGTGCGATCCAAGAGCCCCGATGCGTACAAGGACGCGATGCGGTCTTCTTCTGCGTCCTTCGGCAGCGGGAATGGATGGTGTGGTGGTAGCCGGTGCTGGATCAGGCGTTCGCCGTCGAACTCGCTGACCGAGTACCCGCCGGCTGTTGCCACATTCACACTGCTGTACGGGGCCCGCATACTTCCACCTGAGCCGACCCGTATGCATAGATCATTGAGCTGCTCATTGACCGCCTCCGCGAGGAGGTCACGCTGCAGCTGCGGAAGGGTAGAGGCTCCCGTCAAGTAGCTCAAGACTTCGTCTTCGGTGTTCATTCCACCTATTTGCGCGTACAGGGCATAGATACTGGATGCGTTCAAAGCGTGCTGCTGTACGACATCGACGGTAATACCCTGCTGCACGTCGGCATCTTTCATACACCCATCGCCCCCTTTAGGCTCCCCAGCCACGACCTCTTCGTCGTGCCCTCAAAGGTACAGACTCAACATCCCACTGTCATATGAACATCAGGCAAAGAAATCGATATAGGTCGAAGATCTCCTCAATGGACAAAGGGCGGTCATCACTCGGGCTGGCGGTATCGCTGTCGGGCGACGCTGGAGATGATCAGTCCGGCGCTGACTGCGCTGGTCGCGAAGAAAAATGCAAGGCTGATGGATGCGCCTGTCGTGGGCAGGCGTGTGCCAGTCAGCTGAGCTTCCGAGGTTTGCTTCTCATCGCTGCTTGAGGCTGTGACGGACAGGTGAACTGGTAAGGAAGTGCCGGGTGTCGAGGTCGGGGAGGTACCGGTGGTTTGCCAGTCCACGGTGACGCGCAGGTACAAGGTGTCTTTCACACCAACCGTAAATGGTTGCAGGACTACGCGCTCTGACACTAGTTTCGCTGCTGTCCCGACAGGATCGAGCAGCACGATGGTGTCCCCTCGGCAGCCGATGGATGTGAAGGGGTTGGTGCACCCGTTCACCGATACCGTGAAAACATCCTGTGATCTGACCGCCGTCACGGGGATCATGGCGGGGACTGTGAGATCGAGGGCGAGGACGTCAACGAGGCCCGGACTGAGAATCACGTCGACGTCCCAAGAGGATTGCTCCCCAGGGGTGAGACGGACGCGCTCCTTCGAGTAGTCGAGGCGGAGCAAGTCCGCAGGCGGAGGTGTTCCGGTCACCGAACTGCCGGGTCCCGAGGCGTGGGCGTTGATTGGTGTCGGCAGCAGGCAGGAGAGGGTGATGGCCGCCATTGCGTAGTGGCGTCCGCGTCTCTTCATTTCGTCGTCATGCGTCCGAGTGCCCCGCTCCTCACCGCTCGACGCTCAGCTCGGTGATCGGCTCGGCGCCTGCTCTTACGGTGAAACAGATCGGAGTCGCGGGTACCGTGCCGGGGTGAGGTGGGCGTGGTGCGTGCGGGCGTGGTGCGGTTGGCCGGGGTGCGGGTGGGCCAGCTCCCCCAAGTCACGAGGCCTGCTACGGCGAGGGTGATCACGGCCATCACTGCTGGTTCTGACATTCGCACGATGACAGGGGCGAGCCGGGGTACCGAGAATAGGACACGACGGACACTGGTAACCGTGTACGGAGCCGGGTCCCCGGCGACGTTCGCATCGCCCTTCATGGTGATGGTTCGTGCTGGCCCGCCCGCGTCCTTGATCGAGGTGACACGGTGCGTGATGGGCAAAGCGCCGGCGCGATCGACCGTCACAACGTCCGTAACGTGCACGTCGGAGGCCGGTATTTCCTGAACGACAGCAACCGACCCTGCTGGGATCGACGGTGCCATCGACCCTGTCTTGAACATGATCAGGGTGATGTCGAGAAGTAGCGCCAGGATGACGAGGAGGACGCAGAGGGCCCCACCCACAGCGGCAAGGTTCAACAGGAGCTCACGAAGGACGGGCAGTACGCGCAGGCTCGAGGGTCTCCGACCCATCGTTGCCTCAGCCTGCTCACGTGACGAGCTCACCAGCCCGGATGTCGCCGACGCCATCGATGGCCCTGTTATCCCTGATGATGCTGGCCTTGGTGTCATGGAGTCGAGGTTGCAGTGAAGGTCCACACGGCGGTGGCGGAGGTGCCTTGGAGGCGATTGTCCGCACCGAGCGGGAGGGTGACTTCGAAGCAGAAGCGGACGCTGGTGCCTGGGCCTGTAGGAGTGGCTGCGGGGAGGATGGTGCTGTCGCCTGCTGCTTGCGCTGTGATGAGTGGCTGGCGGACTGTGTCAGTTCCGATGAGGAAGGTCGCGCCGGTACTGAACGCTGATGCAGCGCACACATCGGAGCGGACGACGCGGTAAACCAGCGCTGAGCCGAGGAGGGGTGGGGTCGTAGAGGTGTTGCTGACGGTCGCACCGCTGAGCGTCGTGGTACCTGCAACAGATCCGGTCCGTGTTCGGAGGGCGATCGGCGCATACACGGCGCCGCCTGGATACATTCCGCTGGCATTGAAGGCCAGGGTCGCCCCTGGCGCTGCTTCGTTCACTGTCCAGGGGCCAGCAGCGGCGTAGGGGTTGGCGATCGTCGATTCGATGGCGAAGGTACTGGCGGAGAAGGTGCCCGAGGCGTATTCGCTGTCCGTCCAGGACGCCACGGTGGCAGATCCTCCGACCCCGAGGACCAGCGCCCCCGCGAGGACCGCTCGGATCCTCGCCGGCCATGCGCGTACAGGAGCGCTGTGCGCGCCCATGGTCAGGACTGCGACTCGGCCGCGAACTCCCACGTCGCGGATCCGGTGTCACCCTGCGCGATTGCACCGGCTGTGACTTTGAAGCAGAGGTTCACTGGCGCCAGAGTCTGCCCAGTTGGCGCTGCCAAGCTGAAGGCCGCGGTGCCGGGAGTGGTTCCCACGTCCGTTGCGGTGGGTACGAGAGCTGTGCCGGTTGTGTCGGCGGTGCACCCGAATGTTGTGGTTTGCAGCAGCTCGTAGGTGACGTTCTCGAGCGTTCCGGTCACCGGCGTTGATGTGATGGTGACGTCAGCGCCGTAGGTGGTGCCGGTGTCGAGAGCGATGGAGAAGGGCGCATAGACGACGTCGTCCGGTGCGAGGTTCGTGGGGTTCAGTGAGAAGTCGAGCGTTGCTGCGCCCGCTGCTGTTGCGTGGTCGTCGAAGTCCGTCCCGTTGGTGCTGCCTACCAGGTCGAAGCTGCCGGCCTGGAAGTTCCCGATAGCGAATTCGGAATCGTTCCATGCTGCGAGAGTAACTGCAGCACCGACACCCAGCACCAGACCTCCCGCGAGGATAGCGCGCACCCTGCGGCGCTTCACGTGGCGGCTGTCGGCAGTGGTGTCGGGCGTGGTTGTGGTCATGATGCAGTCCTAGACGTTGCGTGGATCCGGCTGAGACGACCGGCGGCTTCACGCTAGAGGATGAACCGGCTATTCAGGGATGGCCCTTCTGCCCGGACCTGATGGCCGACAGGGTTCTCTTGCTGACCCGTATCAGTCCCTTCTGCGCGCAGGGGCCGGATGACCAACGCGGAGCACCAACAGAAGGTATTGAATGGCGTCTGTGCCGCATAAGCTGACAATCCGAAGGTACATGTCGACGCTCCTCCGTCCTCTGGGAGTAGGGCGGTACCGCCCAAGTCCTCGCCGAACTTTTCCTGCCGCCCCTGCCACTCCTGTTAGAACAGAGTCATTGATGAGCACTCGTCTGGCGACGCTTCGGCCGCTGGCGTTCAGGGACCGCCGGATGCGCCGGACCGCCCTGTCGGTCATAGCTGCGACCCTGCTCCTGCTGAGACCGGGACTGCCGGTCGTAGAGCCCTCTGTCGCTTCCTGGCAGCGCATGCAGGTCACTGGTGGCACTCTTGCTACTGTCACGATTCCTTCGGCCCAGCTCACCAGGACGTGCCGGTACGTCAGCGTCCTTGGTCTTGGAGGGCGGGTCGAAATCTACTGGATCCCACCGACCGGTTATGACATATCCAAGGCGCAGGTCTGGGCTTCGACCTCTGGTCTCGGATCGGTCCTGGCACCCCTGACCGGTTACAACCTCAGTCAGAACACCCGGTTCGATAACACCGCCGGTCACTACATCACCACGGTTCCGACCAATCTTCTCGGCGGACTCCTGGGCCTGGGCACGGAACTCGAAGTATCTATCGTGATCAGTGAGTACGGGTGGACGTCCAAGGCGGCATCGACCGCTACGAACGCTGGTCTGATCGCCGGTCTGGGGGGAACCTGCCGCAACCTGACCTGAGCGCGATCTCATCGGTCGATGGCAGCAGTGAGAGGGGTGTACTGGTCAGATGCCGGCGGTCAGAGGTGCTTGCCGGAACTCTCGATGAGTCCGCGGGCCAGTTCCAGCACTGTGATGTCGAAGGTTCTGGCGACTCTGTGCAGGTGAGCGAGGGCCAGATCCCGCCTGCAGTCGTTGGACCTCATCGTGATGCCCACCGCTACATCCAAGACCGAGCGATTAGCGAGGGCCTGATCGAACTCGTCATCGGTGGCAGTCCGACGAAAGTCCTGGGTGAAGGGCTTACCGGAAACGTCGTGCACGTCCGTGTCGAGGTCGTTCATGGGCTCCTACTGCTCGATAAGCGGGGTATCGGTCAGGCGCTTGAGTATAGAAGGTTTTTACCCTTCCTCGCCGCATCCGCCCCACTGCTCCTCGCCTGTTCGACACGAAGCACCCAACTGAGTCAAAGCCAATGCATGGCGCCCTGACAGCAATTGGCACGGAGCTGGCACGTAGCTGGCACGTAGCTGGTATGCAGCTGTACGTAGCTGGTATGCAGGTGACGCGTTGACGAGCCCTATCCTGGTGACCGGTAAGACCTCAGTGTGCGGCGAGGCCGGCCTGGACTGCGAGGACTGCTAGTTGCACCCTGCCTTCGACGTTGAGCTTCAGCATGATCTTTGCGATACGTGCCTTGACCGTTCCCTCGCTCAGTCTCAGAGCAGCCCCGATCTGGAGGTTCGTTCGACCTGCAGTCAACGCGGTGAGGATGGCATGGTCCCGACTCGGTAGACCTTTGATGAGATCGACCTCGATGGAACGTGACTGTTTCACCGGTAGCGGGAAGCGTGAAAGATCTGGTGGTAGGGAGAAGATGCTGTCGCCTTGGTGGATCATTCTGATAGCGGCGCCCAGATCGGTGGTGACTGAGTACTTCGACAGGTAGCTCGTGGCGCCGGCGCGGTAGGCATCGCAGATCAAGTCCAGATCCATCGCCGAGGACACCATGGCCACTCTGATGTCAGGAGCGCGGGTGACAATCTCCCGTACTGCCTGAACACCATCGACATGTTGCACCATGGTCTCCATGAGGATGACGTCGGGTCGATGCATTAGGGCTGCCTTGATGGCGTCGTTCCCCGTTGAGCTCACGTATTGAAGCTCGATGCCGTCCATCGTCTCAAGGAGACGTTCCATACCGAGGCGCACGAGATAGTCGTTGTCGACCAGATGAACTCGAAGCGTTGTTTGCTGCATTGTTGAGACCTTCCCCCTGACGTCAGCGACCTGCCCGTCACTGATCCTGCGGTCGTCGCTCGTAAGCATCCGACTACATACAAGGGTTTATCCGATCCAGGCGCCGATAGCTAGACGGACCCTTGACCGAGCCGACGGAGCAACCCGTAAATCGAAGCGACCACCTAAGACCTTGAACGAGCGTCTTTCATCGGGGCACAAGGCAAGGGACCTACTACCCGTAAGTGCAAAGTTCGCACGACCGTCCCCCTTACACCTGCCCGAACCAGCGCCGACGCACTTGCTGCACCGGACCCACCGTTCCCACCGGGGCTCGATGCTCAGAGAGTCGACCTCATTGACCTGAGGCATCAGTACGAAGAACTAGCGGAGGACCTGTGGAGGGTGAGGAGGAGCTGATCTGAGCTGCTGTGGATCTCGGGTGCTCTGTTCCTTGGTTCGATGAGGAATTTCGGTGCGCGATGCAGCTTGCGGTAAAGGAATAGGGGACAAGCATCGTGCACCGCTCGAGGCGCCGGTCCGTTTGGCTATCTGGGCGCGTCTTTCGGACCTGAAAGTGTGGCCGGATGTGCGTGGCGTCATCCCTCTCCATGCTGTGCGATGGGGGTAGGACGCGGTTTCAGGAAATTCTCAGGTTTCTTTCGTGTCCTGCTGGCTCGCTTCACTCAGGGAAGCTCTATCAACAGGGGAAATATCATCATGTCTCAGCCCACGCGTCTTCTCGCCGCAGGTTCGACCGCCGCTCTCGTAGCAGGCGGTCTTTTCTTTACCGCGGCTCCAGCCTCGGCCGCACCGGATACCGCAGAATGCCTCGCCGCTCAGGACCTGTTCCGCGCGGCATTGGAGAATGCGGCACTGGACCAGGAACTCTCGGATGAGCTCTCGGCAGCCCTCGAAGCTGTACTCGTGGCCCTGGCTGAGCGGGACGCTCTTGTCGCCGCCGTCCCCGTTGACACCGAGGCCGCACAGGCAGCCCTCGACGCAGCTCTTGCCGTCCTCGCCGATGCGCAGGAAGACGTCGACGCCGCACAGGCAGCACTCGACGCGGCCGAAGCAGCGCAGGCTCCCCTCGATCAGGCCGTCGTCGACGCGCAGGCCGACCTTGACGCAGCACGCACCGCACTGGCCGACGCCCAGGCAGCGGTCGATGCGGCGACGACCGCTCGTGACGCGGCTGTCTCCGCGCAGGTCGAGTTCGAAGCCGCGGTCGCCGCTGCTCAGGCCGACGTCGATGCGGCGATCGAGACTCTGGCTGGCCTTAATGGTGCCGTTGTGACCGCTGAGGAGCAGCTCGCCGCCGCCGTCACCGCGCAGACCGCTCTCGACGCGGCAGCCGTAGACGCGCAGGCCGACGTCGACGCCGCCCTCGAAGCGCAGGCGGGCCTGGACGCGGCAGCCGCTGACGCGCAGGCCGACGTCGACGCCGCCCTCGAAGCGCAGGCGGGCCTGGACGCGGCAGCGGCGGCAGCACAGGAAGATGTCCGCACCGCTGAGGAGGAGCAGGCAGCACTGGACGCGGCCGTCATCACTGCCGAAGCCGACGTGCAGGAAGCCATCGATGCACAGGACGGCCTCGCCGCCGCCGTGATCGACGCGCAGGTGACGCTCGATGAAGCTCAGGAAACCCAGACGGGCCTTGATGCTGCTGTCGCCGACGCTCAGGCAGACGTGAACACCGCCATCGAGGTACTCGACGGATTGAACGACGCCGTCCTGGAAGCCGAAGCGGCCGTGGACGCAGCTGCCGGCACCCAGGAAGGACTGGACACCGCAGTAATCGACGCCGAAGCCGCAGTCACCGCCGGCGCGGAAACACAGGCAGGCCTCGACGCCGACGTCACCGCCGCCCAGACCGGCCTGACCGACGCGCAGGAAGCCCTCGCCGGGCTGGCGGCCGCCGTGGAAGCAGCAGAGCTCGGCCTGACCGACGCCGAAGGCGCCCAGCCCGGCCTTGATGCTGCTGTCGCCGACGCTCAGGCAGACGTGAACACCGCCATCGAGGTACTCGACGGATTGAACGACGCCGTCCTGGAAGCCGAAGCGGCCGTGGACGCAGCTGCCGGCACCCAGGAAG